>NZ_JAKLSP010000012.1:0-161293 GCF_022014505.1 Pseudomonas sp. PGPR40
AAAAGCATCCGCGGCCCCAAAATCGCCAAGCCCAAGGAATGGCTGGAGGGAAAGGCTGCCAATGCTCATGTGTCGACCGACCGGGTGCTTAAGGCCCATAAAGGGAAAACACCTTGAAAGGGCTGGCCCTTACGGCGGGTCACTTTGGAAAAGCGCCAAAGTAACCAAAGCGCTTTCGCCCCTGACGTACGGCCCTTCGCCTAGGCTCAGGGTACCCTCGCTCCGGTCCTGCTCCGTGGGCCCGCCGCCATCGGCCATCCATGGCCGGGGGCGGCTACCGCGGCATCCTTGCCGCGGTGCCCACTGCGCAGAACCTGCGCTCGGCCTTCCGACGGGGCAGATCAAGATCAAAAGCAAGATCAAAAGCCAAAGCCAAAGCCAAAGCAAAGCCACAGGAGCCGTCCCCACACTGATCGTTCCCACGCTCTGCGTGGGAATGCATCCCGTGACGCTCTGCGTCACCATTGCGCAGGACTCAAGTCTTGCGTCGACAGCGGAACGCGGAGCGTCCCCGGCGGCATTCCCACGCGGAGCGTGGGAACGATCAGTACGCACAGGTGTTGAGGAGACAGGCCGGCCGGTAGGCCGCCTCGCGGTGCTTTTGCGGTACTCGCCCCCTCGAGAGGCCCACGGAGCAGGACCGGAGCGAGGGCATGCCGAGCCTGGGCGAGGCACCGAACGAAAGGGGCAAGAGCGCTTTGGTTACTTTCGCGCTTTTCGAAAGTGACCCGCCGTAAGGGCGGAACCCAAAGAAGCCGTTACCGCAGGAATGGATATGTACTCCGACCAAAACTATAGGCCAACGGGCAGACAGCCTTCGCGAGCAAGCCCACTCCCACAGGGTCTTTGTTGTTCTTCAGGCCATCGTTTCCTGCCGACTTTCATGCTGCCGAGCATCACTGGCAATCAACTGCTTGATCCCTTCAAACAACTCATCCCCCTGCGCCTCAGTGCAGTCCTCGCCATAGCGCTTGCGCACCCCGTAATGGCTGAGAATCAGATGCACATCAGCCTGCAGCCCATGTTGCTTGAGGCAGTTTTCAACGCATTGCAACGGACAGCCGTCCAGCGCAAAAATCCGCCGTCCCGAGCGTGCCTTGTTGACCAACGCCGCCACATGCCCGCCGACACCAACGATGCAGGACATTTCAGCCAGGCCGCTGCGGTCCAGTCGCACGGCCAGGGTATTGGCCAGTTGGGCGACGTTGGAGCAACCTGAGCAGGAGTAAACCAAAGGCAGGGATGAACGGGGCATTTGCACTCTCCGTGGATGGGCTCTGTCAGTGTGCAAGAGGTGTGGCATGGCGCCTTGATGACGGTCAATTCTGACTATTGGAAAGCGGCCAGTTCCTCCTCAGCGAGGATGCTGATATGGCGTCGTTCCATGGCAATCAGGCCGCTTTCCACCAGCCGATGCAAAATCCGCGAAAAGGTTTCCGGCTGAATTCCCAGCTTCGACGCCACCAGACGTTTGGACACCTGCAAGACAATCTGGCCGGTCACCGGGTGGCGCTCCTGGAACAGAAAATTGATCACCCGACGGGTCGCACTGGCCATGGTCAAGGTATCGATGTCGCGCAGACGCAGGTGCAGGTGAACGCTCATGCTCGCCAGGATGGCCAGGCAGACTTTTGGCTGGTCCTCCAGGGCATTGCGGTAATGGTTGCCGTCGATGCTCACCAGCACGCTGTCCTTCAGCGCGGTGGCACTCACCGGGTAGAGCCGGGCCTGGCTGAACAGCAAGGCTTCGGCAAAAGTCTGGCCTGGCTGAATGATCTCCACCAGGTTCTCCTGACCTTCACCGGTGAGCCGGTACAACTTGACCTGGCCGCTGACCAGCAGGAAAAAACGCCTGGCCGGATCCCCTTGGTGCATGAGCGTGCTATGACAACTCAGGCGTTTGAGCAGGGCCAGGCCGCAGACTTCCTCGAAGACTTTCTCCGGCAGTTGGCTGAACAGATGATGACGGCGCAACGTTAAAACGATGGAAGGGTGAGTCAGCATGGCGTACCTCCGCTGACCGTCATAGTAGAGAGCGCAGGCTCGATGACCTATGCCTCTACAGGCCTA
Source organism: Pseudomonas sp. PGPR40 (assembly GCF_022014505.1). Lineage (NCBI taxonomy): Bacteria > Pseudomonadati > Pseudomonadota > Gammaproteobacteria > Pseudomonadales > Pseudomonadaceae > Pseudomonas > Pseudomonas sp. PGPR40. Next base: position 2,071 of record NZ_JAKLSP010000012.1, read on the forward strand.
CCTCCAAAGAGGAAGGCTCGTCAGCCCGCACTGCGCAGATGCTCCATGGCCCACACCGCCGCCTCGACCCGCGAACGCAAGCCGAGTTTGTGCAGCAGATTCTTGACGTGAACTTTGACCGTCCCTTCGGTGATGCCCAGCTTGTGCCCGATGACCTTGTTGCTGAAGCCGCCGGCAATGGTTTTCAGCACCTGACGTTCACGCTCGGTCAGTTCCACCATGGCTTGACGCGCAGGAGCGCGCAGCGCTTGCGCCATGACCTGGGTCAGTCCCGGGCTGATCACCAGCGCGCCGTTCAGCGCATCCCGGATGTACTGAATCAACAGTTCGGGCTCCATGTCCTTGAGCAGATAGCCGTCGGCGTCCAGGCGCAGTGCATCGCGAATATCGTCTTCGGCGTCCGATACCGTAAACAGCAGCACTTTGCCCGTGTAGTTCATCGCTCGTAGTCGGCGCAGGGTTTCGATGCCATTCATTTGCGGCATGTTGTTGTCGAGCAGGACCAGATCCGGTCGAAGCGGCGCGATCAGACTGAGTGCCTCTTCACCCTGGCTGGCTTCGCCGACGATCAGAAAATCATCTTCGAGTTCGAGCATCTGGCGAATGCCGTGACGCATCATCGGGTGATCGTCTACCAGCAGGATTTTGTGTCGTGGGGACGGGTTCATGTGGCGCTACCTTCTGTTTGCTGCCCGAGAAACTCCGGGTGGAATTCCAGTTGGACACGGGTGCCTTGGGGCTCCCTGGAAAATATCTGCAGTTGGCCGCGCAAGCTGCGAGCGCGCTCATCCATGATGTTCAGGCCATGGTGTTCGCGTTGGTCGACGTTGCCGCTGAAGCCGCGACCGTCGTCTTCGACCGACAACCTGACCGTCTCGCCGTCCTGGCGCAATTGCAGCCAGGCGTTTTGCGCATGAGCGTGGCGCAGGCAGTTGGAGAGCGCCTCGCGGGTGATCTGCAAAAGGTGGATTTGTTCGCTGGCCGATAGCTCAAAGGCCAGCGAGTCGACGTGCAGGTGCACCTGAAATTCTCCGCGACGGGAAAATTCCTCGGCCGTGTCCTTGAGTTCCTGTACCAGTCCCGCGTCGTGAATCTGCAAGCGAAAAGTCGTGAGTAACTCGCGTAACTGGCGATAGGCATTGTTCAGCCCCTCGCGTAATTCGGCGGTGACGGTTTCCAGGGTCTGGACCGGTTCGCCGCGACGCATCAGGGTCTGCATGCGGCTGACTTGCAGCTTCATGTAGGACAGGGCCTGGGCCAGCGAGTCGTGCAGCTCGCGGGCGATGATCGTGCGTTCTTCGAGTAGCAGCAGGCGATGGTCCTGTTCCCGTTGGCGCTTGAGCGAGAGCGAGGTGCCAATCAGGTTGGCCAGGGCCTGGATCAGTCGGGTTTCCCAGGCTTGCATGGGGTGCCCGTCGACAAAGTGCGCCTTGAGCTCACCCAGTTCACTGCCCTGGTTGCTGATGCTGAAGATTTGCGGATTGGCTTTGTGGTGCTTCTGGCAAGTGGCGCAGTCGCTACTGGCGCAGACTTCGCGGATATTCGCGCCGTGCAGGGCCAGTAACTGTTGGGCCGGTGCCTGCAGTTGGCCTTGCAGACACAGCGACAGGCGCAAGCCGGGCAGGCGTTGCTGGAAGCGGCGGATCAATTCATCCAGCCCCTCGGCATTGGCCAGGCGTGTGGCCAGGCTTCGGCTGCTTTGATAGAGCAATTCCAGGGCCGCGTTGGCTTGTTGCAGGTTCAGGGTTTTTTGCCGGACCTGACTTTCCAGGGTGCGATGTGACTCTTCGATCGTCTCGGCCATGGTGTTGAAACTCGTGGCCAACTGGCCCAGTTCGTCCTGGGACTGATGGTTGACCCGCACCTTGAAGTCGCCGCGACGAAAGCGCTGGGTTGCGTCCACCAACTCCTTGAGAGGCGTGACGACACCGTACTGCAACTCGTACAACCCGATCAGCAGGACAATCATGGTGGTGAACAGGGCCAGACCCTGGATCGCCTGTTGCCAGCCTTGCTTTTGTTCGCTTTGGCGCTGCAACAGATCGACGAACTGGTTCAGTTGCTCAACGAAGGATTGGGCCTGGACCTGAAAATAGGCGGCATCTGCGCGCAGCAATGCCGGGAGTAAATCTTCGTTCCATTGTTGCTGGATTTGCCCATAGCTGACTTGCAGGGCGGCGGTCGGGCCATCTTCCAGTACTGCTTTGAGAGAGTGGCTGTCCAAGCGGTTTTGCAGGCTGTCGATGATGGCGGCGATTTCTTCGTCGGCGGCGCCAGCGGCGAGTTTCCAGCTCAGGTGATAGGTCTCCATGCGCACCGAGCCTGCGGTGTTGATGGCTGCGGCATCGCCCTGGCTGAACCAGGCAATCAGCCCGGCGCTCAATGAACTGGCGAGTGCCAGCACGGCGATCAGGATCACCGCCAGCCCGGCGCGAGCGGGCAGGGAGCTGCGCAACCAGCGCATCATCGGCGAAGGTCCGGGCAATAAATAAGAAAACAGAGCATGCAAAGTTCCAGCGTGTGGTTTTGCCGCCGATCCAGGCGCGCTACCTCTAAAGAGTTGTCGACTGTTCCTTGGCAGCAAAAGCGTGGGTTAAAACCATTAACAACCTGATAAATAAAGGTTTTTAAGGTTTTCTTGCACTACCTCCTTGGAGGTAGGCAGTGCAAGCATAGGCTTGAGCCCCCATGGGCTTCGTTGACCTGGATCAAGTTTTTGCCGGGTTCGCCTCTCTAGTCTGCCGCCATGGCTAACTGACTGGAGAGCATTGTGAACCCACCGCGTGTACGACAAGGCTTGGTGCTGGGCATGAGCACGCTGGCCTTCACTGTGTGCTTCATGGTCTGGATGATGTTTGCCGTGCTCGGGGTGCCGATCAAGGAACTGCTCCAGCTCAACGAAACCCAGTTCGGCCTGCTGGCCGCAACCCCGGTGCTGACCGGATCGTTGGTGCGTTTGCCGCTGGGTTTGCTGACCGACCGTTTTGGCGGGCGCAGTGTGTTCTTTTTGCTGATGCTGGCCTGCGTCGCACCGCTGTATCTGATCAGCCATGCCACCGCCTACTGGCAGTTCCTGGTGCTGGGCTTGTTCGTTGGTCTGGCCGGTGGCTCGTTCTCGGTCGGGATTGCCTACGTCGCCAAATGGTTCGACAAAGAGAATCAAGGCTTCGCCATGGGCATCTTCGGCGCCGGTAACGCCGGGGCTGCGGTGACCAAGTTTCTCGCCCCGGCACTGATTGCGGCCGGCAGTTGGCAACTGGTGCCGAAAGTCTTCAGCGCGATTCTCTTTATCACCGCGCTTTCATTCTGGTTTCTCAGTGCCGAAAACAAGGACCACCGCAGTGCCTCGGGTGCCAGTTTGCGTGAGCAACTGCGCTCGCTGAAAGACCCTGCGGTGTGGCGCTACTGCCAGTACTACTCGATCGTCTTCGGCGGCTACGTTGCCCTGGCCCTGTGGATGACCAAGTACTACGTGCAGGAATACGGTTTCAGCCTGCAAAGCGCAGCGCTGCTGGCAGCCTGTTTTTCCCTGCCCGGTGGCGTTCTGCGCGCCGTCGGCGGCTGGATGTCGGATCGCTGGGGTGCGCAAAGCGTGACCTGGTGGGTGTTGTGGGTCAGCTGGATCTGCCTGTTCCTGCTCTCGTATCCCCAGACCCAACTGCAAGTGCAGACCATAAACGGCCCGGTGGATTTTCACATCGGTTTGAGCCCCGCGCTGTTCACCGTGTTGCTGTTCGTCATGGGCATCGCCTTCGCGTTCGGCAAGGCCTCGGTTTTCAAATACATCGCCAATGACTACCCGAAAAACATGGGAGCGGTGTCCGGCATCGTCGGTCTGGCGGGTGGCCTGGGCGGTTTTGTGCTGCCGATTCTGTTCGGCGCCCTGGTGGACCTCACCGGCGTGCGCTCGTCCTGCTTCATGTTGATGTACGGCGTGGTCTGGGTCTCCCTCACCTGGATGTACTTCACCGAAATACGCAAAAGCCCGGTGCTGGGTAAAGCGCCGCTGCTGACCCCGTCCCCGATTTCCAGCATTGCCCAAGGAGAAGAACATGTCCGTTCTGCAAAAGCCTGACAAAGGCCCGGTCATTCATGACTGGCGCCCCGAGGACCCCGCGTTCTGGGGAAGTAGCGGCAAACAGACCGCCACTCGCAACTTGTGGATTTCCATTCCTGCACTGTTGTTGGCCTTTGCGGTGTGGATGGTCTGGAGCACGGTGATTGTGCGTTTGAACGCCATCGGCTTCAGCTTCACCACCGACCAACTGTTCTGGCTGGCGGCGTTGCCGGGCCTGTCCGGCGCGACCTTGCGGGTCTTCTATTCCTTTATGGTGCCGATTTTCGGTGGCCGGCGCTGGACTGCCCTGAGCACCGCGTCGCTGTTGCTGCCATCGATCTGGATGGGTTTCGCGGTGCAGGACCCGAGCACCTCCTACAGCGTGTTCGTGTTGATTGCCTTGCTCTGCGGTTTTGGCGGCGGCAACTTCGCCTCGAGCATGTCCAACATCAGCTTCTTCTACCCCAAGTCGCAGCAGGGCACAGCCCTGGGCCTCAACGCAGGGTTGGGTAATCTGGGCGTCTCGGTGATGCAGTTCTGTGTGCCGCTGGTGATTACCTTCGGGGTGTTCGGCTTCGTGGGCGGCTCGTCGCAAGCGTTGCCGGACGGTGGCCAGTTGTGGCTGCAGAACGCCGGTTTCATCTGGGTGCCGTTTATTGTCCTGGTGACGGTACTGGCCTGGTTCTGCATGAATGACCTGTCCAGTGCCCGGGCCTCGTTCAGCGAACAGGCTGTCATCTTCAAACGCAAACACAACTGGCTGATGTGCTGGTTGTACCTGGCGACCTTTGGTTCGTTCATCGGTTTTTCCGCGGCGTTTCCGCTACTGATCAAAACCTCCTTTCCTGACGTCATCGCCTTGAAGTTCGCCTTCCTCGGCCCGTTGGTGGGGGCGCTGGTCCGTCCATTGGGTGGCTGGCTGGCGGACAAGCTCGGTGGCGCGAAAGTGACCTTGTGGAACTTCGTGGCAATGATCGCGATGGTCTTCGGCGTCATGCACTTCCTGCCGCAGAACGGCACCGGCGGCAACTTCTACGGCTTCCTCGGCCTGTTCATGTTGCTCTTCATCACCACTGGTGTCGGCAACGGCTCCACCTTCCGCATGATCCCGGTGATCTTCCGCACCCAACATGAAAAAGCCTCGGCCGGAAAACCACCCGCCGTACGCGAACAAGCATTGAAAAACGCCGGCAAAGAATCTGCCGCCGTCCTGGGCTTCAGTTCGGCCATGGGCGCCTTCGGTGCGTTCTTCATTCCCAAATCATTTGGCTCTTCGATGGCCCTGACCGGCGGCCCGGAGATGGCCTTCTACATGTTCGTCGGCTTTTACCTGAGCTGCATCGTGGTGACGTGGTGGTGGTACGCGCGCAAAGGCGCCGCAACCCCCTGCTAAGCCGACCCGAATCCAACCATTGCGTGGGCGGGGCACAGAACCCCGCAGCAAAGCCTGAGAGGACTACCCCGTGAGTCATTTACTGGATCAATTGCGGTTTCTCAATCGCAAGCAAAACGAGTTTTCCGATGGACATGGAGAGACCCGCAAAGAATCGCGCGACTGGGAGAACGTCTACCGTTCGCGCTGGCAGTACGACAAGATCGTGCGCTCCACCCATGGGGTGAACTGCACCGGCTCGTGCTCGTGGAAAATCTACGTCAAAAACGGCCTGATCACCTGGGAAACCCAGCAGACCGACTACCCGCGCACCCGCAATGATCTGCCCAACCACGAGCCGCGCGGTTGCCCGCGTGGCGCCAGTTACAGCTGGTACATCTACAGCGCCAATCGGCTCAAGTACCCGAAGATCCGCAAGCCGTTGCTCAAGCTCTGGCGTGATGCGCGGCAGACCATGGCGCCGGTCGAAGCCTGGGCCAGCATCGTCGAGGACAAGGCCAAGGCCGACTCCTATAAAAGCAAGCGCGGCATGGGTGGTTTCATTCGTTCCAACTGGGAGGAAGTCAACGAGATCATTGCCGCGTCCAATGTCTACACCATCAAGCAATACGGCCCAGACCGGATCGTCGGTTTCTCGCCGATTCCGGCCATGTCGATGGTCAGCTACGCCGCAGGCTCGCGTTACCTGTCGCTGATCGGCGGCGCGTGCCTGAGTTTCTACGATTGGTATTGCGACTTGCCACCGGCCTCGCCGATGGTCTGGGGCGAGCAGACCGACGTGCCGGAATCGGCCGACTGGTACAACTCCAACTACATCATTGCCTGGGGCTCTAACGTCCCGCAGACCCGTACCCCGGACGCGCACTTCTTTACCGAAGTCCGCTACAAGGGCACCAAGACTGTGGCGATCACCCCGGACTACTCGGAAGTCGCCAAGCTCACCGACCTGTGGCTGAACCCCAAGCAGGGCACCGACGCGGCGCTGGCGCAGGCGTTCAACCATGTGATCTTCAAAGAGTTCCACCTGGACAAACCGAGCGCTTATTTCACTGACTACGCCAAGCGCTTCACCGATTTGCCGGTGCTGGTGCTGCTCAAGCAAATGGTCGACAAGGCACCGGGCGCCGGTTACCAGCCGGACCGCTTCCTGCGCGCCAGCGATCTGACCGACAACCTCGGCCAGGAAAACAACCCGGAATGGAAAACCATCGCGCTGGATGTCAGCGGCGAACTGGTTTCCCCTCAAGGCTCCATCGGTTATCGCTGGGGCGAGAAGGGTAAGTGGAACATTCTGCCTCGTGAAGGTGGCGAGGGCCGTGAGATTGATCTGAAGCTGAGCCTGATCGGTGATGACGTTGCCGAAGTGGCGTTCCCGTATTTTGCCGGCGAGTCCCACGAGCATTTCCAGCACGTGGCCGGCGATGCTGTGCAATACCGCCGCGTGCCAGTGCATAACGTGGTGCTGGCGGATGGCAGCGTGGCCAAGGTCGCCACCGTGTTCGACCTGTCGGCTGCCAACCTAGCGATCGATCGCGGCCTCGGTGGCGCCAACGTAGCCAAGGATTACGACGACGCCTCGGTGCCTGGCACCCCAGCGTGGCAGGAGCAGATCACCGGCGTCAGCCGCGAGAAAGCCATCCAGATTGCCCGTGAGTTCGCCGATAACGCCGACAAGACCAAGGGTCGCTCGATGATCATCGTCGGCGCGGCGATGAATCACTGGTACCACATGGACATGAACTACCGCGGGCTGATCAACATGCTCATGCTCTGCGGATGTGTCGGCCAGACCGGTGGTGGTTGGGCGCACTATGTCGGCCAGGAAAAACTGCGTCCGCAATGCGGCTGGCTGCCCCTGGCGTTCGGCCTGGACTGGAACCGTCCGCCTCGCCAAATGAACGGCACCAGTTTCTTCTACGCCCACAGTTCGCAGTGGCGCCACGAGAAAATGAGCATGCACGACGTGCTCTCGCCGTTGGCCGACAAATCGCAATTCCCTGAGCATGCGCTGGACTACAACATCCGCGCCGAACGTGCCGGCTGGTTGCCCAGCGCACCGCAACTCAACACTAACCCTTTGCACATTTGCCGCGACGCGGCTGCGGCCGGCATGGACCCGAAAGACTACGTGGTCAAGTCGCTGCAGGACGGTTCGCTGCGCTTCTCCTGCGAACAGCCGGACAGCCCGGTCAATTTCCCGCGCAACATGTTCATCTGGCGTTCCAACCTGCTGGGCTCCTCGGGCAAGGGCCACGAGTACATGCTCAAATACCTGCTCGGCACCAAGAACGGGGTGATGAACGAAGACATCGGCCAGGTCGGCGATTGCAAACCCGAAGAAGCCGAATGGGTGGACGAGGGCGCCATCGGCAAGCTCGATCTGGTCACCACGCTGGATTTCCGCATGTCCTCGACCTGCGTCTATTCCGACATCGTCTTGCCGACCGCGACCTGGTATGAAAAAGATGACATGAACACCTCGGACATGCACCCGTTCATTCACCCGTTGTCGGCCGCCATCGACCCGGCGTGGGAATCGCGTTCCGACTGGGAAATCTACAAAGGCATCGCCAAGGCCTTTTCCAGCATGGCCGAAGGGCATCTGGGCGTTGAGAAGGACCTGGTGACCATCCCGCTGATGCACGACAGCGTTGGCGAACTGGCCCAACCGTTTGGCGGCACCGACTGGAAAAGCGCCGGCGTGGCACCGGAACCAGGCAAGAACGCGCCAAACCTGCACGTGGTGGAGCGTGACTACCCGAACATCTACAAACAGTTCTCGTCCCTCGGGCCATTGCTGGAAAAACACGGCAACGGTGGCAAGGGCATCAACTGGAACACCGACGCCGAAGTGAAATTCCTCGGTGCGCTCAATCACCGCGAAGGCGCTGCCGGGATCAGCCATGGTCGGCCGAAAATCGACACGGCGATTGATGCGGCTGAAGTGATTCTGTCCCTGGCGCCGGAAACCAATGGCCATGTCGCCGTCAAGGCCTGGGCTGCGTTGTCGGAATTTACCGGCATCGATCACAGCCACCTGGCGGTATCCAAGGAACACGAGGCAATTCGCTTCCGCGACATTCAGGCGCAGCCGCGCAAGATCATTTCGAGCCCTACCTGGTCGGGTCTCGAAGACGATCACGTCAGCTACAACGCCGGCTACACCAACGTTCACGAAGGGATCCCATGGCGCACCATCACCGGTCGCCAGCAGTTCTACCAGGATCACCCGTGGATGCAGGCGTTCGGCGAGCAACTGATGAGTTATCGCCCGCCCGTCAACACTCGCACCATCGAAGGGGTGAAAGGCAAGCGAAGCAACGGTGAAATCGAAATCGTCCTGAACTGGATCACCCCGCACCAGAAATGGGGCATTCACAGTACCTACAGTGACAACCTGCTGATGCTGACCCTCAGCCGCGGCGGGCCGATTGTCTGGCTCTCGGAGAACGACGCGAAACGCGCCGGCATCGAGGACAACGACTGGATCGAATGCTTCAACGTCAACGGTGCACTGACCGCCCGGGCGGTGGTCAGCCAGCGGGTCAAGGACGGCATGGTGATCATGTACCACGCCCAGGAACGGATCGTGAACGTGCCTGGTTCGGAAACCACCAAGACCCGTGGCGGTCACCACAACTCGGTCACCCGCGTCGTGCTCAAGCCGACCCACATGATCGGCGGCTATGCCCAGCAAGCCTACGGTTTCAACTATTACGGCACGGTCGGTTGCAACCGCGATGAATTCGTCGTGGTACGCAAGATGGCCAAGGTCGACTGGCTCGATGGCTCAAACGGCGATGACCTGCCGCGTCCTCTGCCGACCGATATCGAGGAGAACTGAGATGAAGATTCGCTCACAAATCGGCATGGTGCTGAACCTGGACAAGTGCATCGGTTGCCACACCTGTTCGATTACTTGCAAGAACGTCTGGACCAGCCGTGAAGGCATGGAATACGCCTGGTTCAACAACGTCGAATCGAAACCCGGTATCGGTTACCCGAAAGAATGGGAAAACCAGGACAAGTGGAAGGGCGGCTGGATCCGCAACGCCAATGGCACGATCAACCCGCGCATCGGCGGTAAATTCCGCGTGTTGGCGAATATTTTCGCCAACCCGGACCTGCCGAGCCTCGACGATTACTACGAGCCCTTCGACTTCGATTACCAGCACCTGCACACCGCGCCGTTGGGCGAGCATCAGCCCACTGCGCGCCCGCGTTCGCTGATCTCCGGCAAGCGCATGGAAAAAATCGAGTGGGGCCCGAACTGGGAAGAGATCCTCGGCACCGAATTCGCCAAGCGTCGCAAGGACAAGAACTTCGACAAGATCCAGGCGGACATTTACGGCGAATACGAAAACACTTTCATGATGTATCTGCCGCGCCTGTGCGAGCACTGCCTCAACCCGGCGTGCGCGGCGTCGTGCCCGAGCGGGGCGATCTATAAGCGCGAAGAAGACGGGATTGTCCTGATCGACCAGGAAAAATGCCGTGGCTGGCGGATGTGCATCAGCGGCTGCCCGTACAAGAAAATCTACTTCAACTGGAAGAGCGGGAAATCCGAGAAGTGCATTTTCTGCTACCCGCGTATCGAAGCCGGGATGCCGACTGTTTGCGCCGAAACCTGTGTCGGGCGCATTCGCTACCTCGGTGTGCTGCTGTATGACGCCGACCGCATCAGCGAGGTGGCGAGCACCGCCAATGAGCAAGACCTGTACGAGAAACAACTGGAGATTTTCCTCGATCCGAATGACCCGGCAGTGATTCGCCAGGCTTTGGCCGATGGTGTGCCGCAGTCGGTGATTGATTCAGCCCAGCGTTCGCCGGTCTACAAAATGGCCGTGGACTGGAAACTCGCACTGCCACTGCACCCGGAATACCGCACTTTGCCGATGGTCTGGTACGTACCGCCGCTGTCGCCGATCCAGAACGCCGCCACTGCCGGCACCGTCGGTATGAACGGGGTGATCCCGGATGTCGACAGCCTGCGTATTCCACTCAAGTACCTGGCCAACCTGCTGACGGCCGGCAATGAAAAACCGGTCAAGCGCGCGCTTAAACGCTTGCTGGCGATGCGCGCCTACAAACGTTCCGAGCAAGTCGATGGCGTTCAGGATCTGCAAGTACTGAAGGATGTCGGTTTGAGCGTGGCCCAGGTCGAGGAAATGTATCGCTACCTGGCGATTGCCAACTATGAAGACCGCTTTGTGGTACCGAGCGCACACCGTGAAGACGCCATGAGCGACGCCTTTGCCGAGCGCTCCGGTTGCGGCTTCAGTTTCGGCAGCGGCTGCAGCGGCAGTTCCGACACCAACATGTTTGGTGCGAAGAAAGCCAACCGCCGCGACGTCCTGAAAACCGTCCAGCTGTGGGAGGAATGAGCATGCAAATTCTCAAAGTGATTTCGCTGCTGCTCGACTATCCGACCGAGACGCTGGTTGGCGGGCGCGACGAACTGGAGCAGGCGATCATCCAGTCACGGGAAATCAGCCCCAAGCAACGCGGCGCGTTGTTCGAATTGCTCGAGCTGATCTGCGCCAATGACCTGATGGACGGGCAGGAGCACTACGGTGCGCTGTTCGGCCGAGGTCGCTCGCTGTCATTGCTGTTGTTCGAACATGTGCACGGCGAGTCCCGCGACCGTGGTCAGGCGATGGTCGACATGATGGCGCAATACGAAGAAGCCGGTTTTGCCATCGGCGTCAAAGAGCTGCCGGACTATATCCCGCTGTACCTGGAGTTCCTGTCCACCCGCGAAGACCTGGAGGCCCGCGAGGGCCTGGCGGATATTTCGCACTTGCTGGCCTTGCTCGCGGCGCGTCTGGAAGAGCGCGAAAGCGCCTATGCCAGTTGCTTCCGCGCGCTGCTGCAAATTGCCGGGGCCGAGCCCCATCAGGCGGTGGCCGACCTGCGGGCGCAGGTGGCGGCGGAACCGCGCGACGACTCCCTCGAAGCCCTCGACAAAGTCTGGGAAGAGGAGGCCGTGGACTTTCTCCAGGCCGAACAGCAGGACCGTTGCAGTGGACTGCCAAGCGCACCGGGCAAGGCTCGGGAAGAAAGCGCGGTGCCGTTGCACTGGGTGGATTTTCAGCATGAAGGGTTGGCCGCCGCGCCAGCCAAGGAGGTAGGCAATGTCTAAATGGAACCTGTTGTTGTTCGGGATCTATCCCTATGTGGCCCTGATGATTTGCCTGATTGGCAGTTGGGCACGCTTCGACCTGTCGCAGTACACCTGGAAGGCTGGCTCCAGCCAGATGCTCAATCAGCGCGGCATGCGTGTGGCGAGCAACTTGTTCCATATCGGTGTGCTGTTCGTGCTGGCCGGGCACTTTGTCGGGCTGCTGATGCCAGCGTCGGTTTATCACCATGTGATCAGCACTGAGAACAAGCAGTTGCTGGCAATGGTCTCCGGTGGGTTCTTCGGCCTGTTGTGCCTGATTGGCTTGCTGATGCTGGTCAAGCGGCGTCTGACCGATCCTCGGGTACGGGCCACCTCCAACCCTTCGGACATCCTGATTCTGCTGGTGCTGTTGGCGCAATTGCTGCTGGGTCTGCTGACAATTGCGGCGTCTACCGCGCATATGGATGGCTCGGTAATGGTGATGCTCGCCGATTGGGCGCAGAACACCGTGCTGTTGCGGCCGATGGAAGCGGCGGCGGCCATCGCGCCGGTCGGGCTGATCTACAAGCTGCACGTGTTTCTCGGTTTGACCCTGTTCGTGTTGTTCCCCTTCACCCGTCTCGTACACATCGTCAGTGCACCGGTCGGGTACCTGGGACGCCGTTATCAAATCGTTCGGCAGAAAGTCTGAGGAGAAAATCATGTCAGGTGGATGTGGATGTGGTGGTGGTAACGGCGGCAGCGGTGGCTGCGGCTCTTCCAAAAAAGCCGAGGACGTTCTCGACATCGCGCCCGTCGCAGAGGCGCAGTTCGAAGCACTTCCGGTTGAGCCAGCGGTTGCCGGTGACGCCCCGGCGCAGCTGATCGCCAGCAGCGAACAGGAGTGGCCGATCATCAGCGTCAACGAGGTGTCGATCACCCCGGAGGCAATGGCCCAAGAGCTGCAATATCACCCGGCCGAGAGCCGCGAGGAGGCGGTGTACCTGGCCGCCCGGGCGCTGGTGATCCGCGAGTTGTTGCAGCAGCGTATTGCCGAACTCGGCGTGGCGCTGGAGATCGGCGCGGGTGAAAACGCAGAAGAAGCCGCCACGCGCTTGTTGCTCGAACGCGAAGTGCAGGTGCCCCAGTGCGACGAGGAGACCAGCCTTCGCTACTACGAAAACAATCGCGGGCGCTTTCACAGTGCGCCGTTGCTGGCGGTTCGGCACATCCTGCTCGAATGCGCGCCGGATGATGTCGAGGCGCGCGCCGTTGCGCATGAACAAGCGGAAGTTTTGCTGCAACGTCTGGAAGATTTTCCCGGCAGTTTCGCTGAGCTGGCCGTGAAGTATTCGGCCTGCCCGTCGAAGGCTCAGGGCGGTTCTCTGGGGCAGATCAGCAAGGGCCAGACCGTGCCCGAACTGGAACGTCAGCTGTTCACTCTGGCGCCGGGCCTGGCCAGCAAACCGCTGGAAAGTCGCTACGGCTGGCATGTGGTCAGTGTCGATCAGCGGATCGAAGGCATGCCGTTGCCCTATGAAGTGGTGTCGACGGCGATTCGCACGCAGTTGCAGCAAGGCGTCTGGCAAAAAGCGCTGGTGCAGTACCTGCAAACCCTGATCGGTGCGGCGGATATTCGCGGCATCCACTTGCAGGGCGCCGATTCACCGCTGGTGCAGTGAGCATCGAGACAATCCGGGAGATGTGATGAACGCTGTGATGCAGGATGGCTTTGGACGGCAGATCGATTATCTGCGGATGTCGGTGACGGACCGTTGTGATTTTCGCTGTGTGTATTGCATGGCGAAAAACATGACCTTCCTGCCGCGCCAGCAGGTGCTCACGCTGGAAGAATTGCAGCGTCTGGCAACGCTGTTCGTCGGGTTGGGCGTACGCAAGATTCGCCTCACCGGCGGCGAACCGCTGATTCGTCCGGGCATTGTCGAACTGTGCCGCAACATCGCCGCGCTGCCCGGTTTGCGCGAACTGGTGATGACCAGCAATGGCTCGCAATTGAGCCGTCTGGCCCGGCCACTGGCAGAGGCGGGGGTCAAGCGGATGAACATCAGCCTCGATAGCCTGGACGGGCAGAAGTTTCGCGCGATCACCCGCATCGGCGATCTCGATCAGGTACTCAACGGCATTGAAGCGGCGCGGGACGCGGGGTTCGAGCGGATCAAGCTCAACTGCGTGGTGATGAAAGGGCGCAACTTCGATGAAGTGCCAGCGTTGGTGCAATACGCCATCGATCAGCGCATCGATATCAGTTTCATCGAAGAAATGCCCTTGGGCGAGGTCGGGCGTTCCCGGGGCGAATCGTTTTGTTCCAGTGACGAGGTACGGACGCTGATCGCCAGCCAGCATCGGTTACTCGACAGCACTGAAAACAGCGGCGGACCGGCGCGCTACGTGCGCCTGGAACGCCATCCCGATACCCGGATCGGTTTCATTTCACCCAACAGCCACAACTTCTGTGGCAGCTGTAACCGGGTGAGGATGACTGTTGAAGGGAAGCTGTTGCTTTGTCTGGGGCAGGAGGACGCGCTGGATTTAAGAGGATTGTTGCGGCGATATCCGTTGGATGATCAACCCGTAATCAACGCGGTGCAGAAGGCGTTGCGCGGCAAGCCGTTGCGCCACGATTTCAGCCCGGAAGGGGAGGTGCAAATTGTGCGGTTCATGAACATGAGCGGTGGTTGAGCTGTTCTGTAAAACACAGCAAATCCAATGTGGGAGCGGGCTTGCTCGCGAAGGCGGTCTATCAGTCAGCAATGATGTTGAATGTGATGGCCTCTTCGCGAGCAAGCCCGCTCCCACATTAGATCCTCGCCGTCTTTGGGTAGTTTTTTTCACCGCCAAATCTTGATATCGATCAATTGCAGATCAGCCCTTTGTCCGTAGCCTTCACTGCATGTTGTGTTTGTTTGTCTATAAACATCTATATGTAGTATCTGGAGGCCGAATGCAGAGCACGCTGATCTCAGTAGGATGTAACCGCTTGCACAAACGCGATGGCAGTCTGGTCGCCTTTGATGCGGACAAGATCCGTCAGGCGTTGATCGCTGCCGGCAAGGCAACCGGGGAGTACACCGAGGTTGAGGTTGAAGGCTTGCTTCAGGCGGTACTCGCCCGACTGGAAGGTCTGCCAAGGCTGCACGTCGAGCAGATCCAGGATCGGGTCGAACGGGTGTTGATGGACGCCGGTTTCTTCTTCGCCATGCGCGCCTACATTGTCTACCGCGAACAACACGGGCGTTTGCGCCGCGATCGCCGGACCATGGTCGAAGTGGCGACCTCGATGAACGAGTACCTGGATCGTGAAGACTGGCGGGTCCAGGCCAACGCCAATCAGGGCTACTCACTGGGCGGGCTGGTGTTGAACGTATCGGGCAAGGTCACTGCCAATTATTGGCTGGACGAGGTGTACAGCGAGGCCATCGGCCAGGCCCACCGCGAAGCGGACTTGCATGTGCACGACCTCGACATGCTCGCCGGTTACTGCGCCGGGTGGTCGCTGCGCACCCTGTTGCACGAGGGGCTTAACGGTGTGCCGGGACGTGTCGAAGCCGGTCCGCCAAAGCACTTGAGCAGTGCCCTGGGGCAAATGGTGAATTTCCTCGGTACCTTGCAAAACGAATGGGCCGGCGCTCAGGCGTTCAGTTCGTTCGACACCTACCTGGCGCCCTATGTACGCAAGGACCAACTGAGTTATCAGGAGGTGCGCCAGGCGATCCAGGAGTTCATCTACAACCTCAATGTGCCGTCACGCTGGGGCACTCAGACGCCATTCACCAACCTGACCTTCGACTGGGTTTGCCCGCAGGATTTGCGTGAGCAGATACCTGTCATCGATGGTGAGGAAATGCCATTCGCCTATGGCGACCTGCAAGTCGAAATGGACCTGCTCAACCGCGCCTACATCGAGGTGATGCAGGCTGGCGATGCCAAAGGGCGAGTGTTCACTTTTCCAATCCCGACCTACAACATCACCCATGATTTTCCGTGGGACAGTGAAAACGCTGATCGTCTGTTCGAGATGACGGCGCGTTACGGTTTGCCGTACTTCCAGAACTTTCTCAATTCGGACATGCAGCCCAATCAGGTGCGTTCGATGTGCTGCCGGTTACAGCTCGATGTCCGCGAGTTGCTCAAACGTGGCGGCGGTTTGTTCGGTTCGGCGGAGCAGACCGGATCGCTTGGCGTGGTGACGATCAACTGCGCGCGTCTGGGGTATGTGTTCAAGGGCAACACCAGTGGTTTGTTGCAGCGCCTGGACACGCTGATGGAGCTGGCGATGGAGAGTCTGGAGGTCAAGCGCAAAGTCATTCAGCACCACATGGATGCCGGTTTGTACCCTTACACCAAGCGTTACCTGGGCACCTTGCGCAACCATTTCTCCACCATCGGCCTGAACGGCGTGCATGAAATGCTGCGCAATTTCAGCGGCGACGAGGAGGGCATGCACACCGAGCACGGCCGCCAGTTTGCCCTGAATCTGCTGGACCATGTGCGCGCCACGTTGCTGCGCTTTCAGGAGGAAACCGGTCATCTCTACAACCTGGAAGCAACACCGGCGGAGGGCACCACCTACCGCTTCGCCAAGGAAGACCTCAAGCGCTATCCGGACATTCTCCAGGCGGGCAGTACGCAGGCGCCGTATTACACCAACTCTTCGCAACTGCCCGTGGGCTACACCGAAGACCCCTTCGAGGCCCTGGAACTTCAAGACGAGCTGCAATGCAAATACACCGGCGGCACGGTCTTGCATCTGTACATGGCCGAGCGGATTTCCTCGATCCAGGCCTGCAAGCAACTGGTGCGCAAGGCCCTTGGACGTTTCCGCCTGCCGTACCTGACCGTAACGCCGACGTTCTCCATCTGCCCGGTGCACGGCTACCTCGATGGCGAGCATGAATTCTGCCCCAAATGCGACGAGGCCCTGTTGCTACAAGAACAGAAAACCGGCGCTGTTCATTGATTTTCGATCCACTCAACTGCAAGGAGCTTCACCATGACTGCATCGCAACCACTGCCTCAGGCTCAACGTCAACGCTGCGAAGTCTGGACCCGCGTAATGGGCTATCACCGTCCGGTGTCAGCGTTCAATCCGGGTAAACAGTCGGAGCACCGTGAGCGGGTGCACTTCACTGAAAGCGCGGCACTGGCCGGGCGCCAATGAGTCGAATGCTTCGGGTCGGGGGCATGGTGCCCCTGACCACTATCGACTATCCGGGACAGCTCGCCTGCGTGCTGTTTTGCCAGGGTTGCGCCTGGCGTTGTCGTTACTGTCATAACCCGCAGCTGATTCCGCCTCGTGGCAGTGAGGAAGTGGATTGGCGGCGGGTGTTGGCGTTTCTGCAACGTCGTCAGGACCTGCTCGATGCGGTGGTGTTCAGCGGCGGTGAGCCGACTCTGCAGGACGGCTTGCTTGGAGCGATGGACGAAGTGCGGGACATGGGATTTCGCATCGGCTTGCACAGCGCCGGCATCAAGCCTGCCGCCTTCGCCAAGGCATTGACCGGTGCGGATTGGGTCGGTTTCGACGTCAAGGCGTTGCCCGAGGATTGCCAGGCCATCACCCGGGTCGAGGGCAGTGGAACGGCTAACTGGCGCAGCCTTGAGCATCTGCTGGCCAGTGGTGTGGACTACGAATGTCGCACTACCGTGCATTGGCATCTGTTTGATCCGGCGCGTCTTCTGATTTTGGCAAAACGCTTGAGTGCGCTCGGCGTCAAACGCTTTGCCGTGCAGTTGGTTCGCACCGAGCGGATGTTCGACCCGCTGTTGCCGAGTGTTTCGGCGCAAGCCTTGCTGCCAGAGTTGTGGGAGGCCATGCGCGAGTTGTTCCCAGCCTTCGTGTTAAGACATGGAACCCTGTAGGAGCGAGCTTGCTCGCGAAAGCGGAGTGTCAGGCGACATCAATATTGACTGTACTGCCGTCTTCGCGAGCAAGCTCGCTCCTACAGGGGTTTAAACCCAGCCCCAGAATTGCAACCACCAGCCACACCCGATCAGGCCGTTGGCGAGGAACAGGCAAACGCCCCCCGACACACGCCGAGCCAGGGAGATACCTTCGAGTCTCAGCCGTTTCCAACCCAGAAGCAGGCTCCAGCCCATCGCGACCAATAACAGACAGGCCCTGGCCGGTTGCACCCACTCCAGCAGCAGACCTTCATAACGCAGCAATTTGACGGTGGTGGCCGACAGCCCGAGAAACAGTCCGGCACCCCCCAGAGGCGTGAGTGTCAGCGCCAGAGGCCAATACAGTGCGCGATCCCGCGCCAGTCGGGCCGTCAGTCGCAGGAGCAGCATCAGCGCTGTGCCGAGCACGATCGAACTCAAACTCAGGTAAGCGACAATGCTGAAGCCATCGAGCCAGCTGAAGCTGTCGTTGAGCCGCGGGTAATGGGTCAGCAGCCACCAAGGAGCATTGTCTTGCAGGGCCCAGAGCTGGTTGTGTTCGACCAGCCACTGGGCCAGGTGTTGTTTGAGGGCGATAAACCATGGGCTGACCGTCCACTGAAACGCGCCCATGGCCAAGCCGATCACACCGAACAGCAGCAAGCGTGTATCCCAAGGAGACAGCGTCTGCTCCGTTGCATGAAGAATCTCCTGATTGCTGGAGCGGGCGATCAGTTGAACGGCGCCGCGTTGCCCGCTGCAGCGTCCGCAGGCGTGGCAATCACTGGCGCCTTGCAGGCGGCGGATATCGAGCAGGGGAGAGCAGTTGGGTGGCGGCAGGCGCGGTGCGGCGTTTTCTAGCCAACGTTGTTCATCGACCTGAAAGTGCACAGGGGCCAGTCGGGCGAGCAGGGCGAAGACGCCGCTGACCGGGCATAGGTAACGACACCAGACTCGCTTGCCCCGGGCGAACAACAACCCGACGATGACCGCTGCGACAGTCGAGCCACCCAGAATCAACAGCGCGGCCTGGGCGTAGTCATAGACGCTGATCAACTGGCCGTAGAGGGTCGTCAGGCAGAACGCCAGTGTGGGCCAGCCGCCCCAACGCAACCAACGCGGCACACCCAAACCTTTACCGTAATGGCTGGCCCATTCGCTGAGCGAACCTTCCGGGCACAGAACGCCGCACCAGAGTCGACCGAAAAACACCATCGACAGCAACACGAACGGCCACCAGATCCCCCAGAACAAAAACTGCGCTAGCAAAGTCAGGTTGTCGAGTATCCGTGCCTGGCTGTCCGGCAGCGGCAACAACGCCGGAGTCACCAACAGCACCGCGTAAAACAGTACGACAGCCCACTGCACCGTACGGATGACGGGCGCATGGCGACGCATCCCGTCGCCCAGTCGTTGGAGCCATCGATTGCGCCGGCTCAGTTCAGGCATGGGACTTTTTCCGGCGCACGTTGGCGTAGCCAGGCACTGACAATCAGCCAGTAACCAAACCACACCAGTAAGGTCATGCCGCTGGGCGTTGCGCGATAACCGACCAAACCGGCTAAAAAACCACCCAATCCATGGCTGTCGCTCAGCAACCCGCTACTGTTCCAAAGCGATTCGCCTACGAGGCTGTAAACCACCTCCGGCACCTCCAGGGCAAGCAATTGGCCGCCGATTCGTTCGGTGCCGCTGACCAGCAACCCCGCGCCGAGCATGAGCAAGATGACTTCGCTGATGGCAAAGAATCGTTGCCATGAAATGAAGCGGCGACTGCTGTGCAGCAGCGTCATGGTCAGCGCGGACAGCACCAGCCCCAACACGCCGCCGACGGCAAACAAACCAAGCTGCGGACCTCGCAACCGAGCGCCGGCGCCATAGAGAAAGACCACCGTTTCGCTGCCTTCGCGGCTGATCGCGAGCATGGCCAGCAGTAATAGACCTGCGCCTCCTTGGCGGGCCAGGTGGCTATCGGCGTGCCGTCGCAAATCGTGGTTGAGGGTGCGTCCGTGGCGGTGCATCCAGCCGACCATTTGCACCATTAACAGGCTGGCAAACAATGCGAGTGCGGCCTGGAACCATTCACTGGCCGACCCGCTCATGGCCTCACCGGCAAACAGAATCAACACCGCCAACAGGCCCGAGAGCAGCAACCCCAGCACCACACCCGCCCACAGGTAGTTGACCAGACGATTGCCTTGGCCTTGCTGGCTGGCCCAAGCCTGGAGAATGCCGATCACCAGCAACGCCTCGACGCTTTCGCGCCAGACGATGAACATTGATTGATTCATGAAAACTCCGTGCGCTCACAGTTATTTCGCGAGGATGCCGCCCTCGGGCAATTGCGGATTGAACTCGTCGAAAAAGGGATAGCGGCCGGGCTTGAGCGGGTGAATGACGACGAAGGTCGTCACGCCCGGCGACAGGACTTTTTCAACCCGCAACGGCGTGCTCTCGAACTCGGCCGGCCCCTGACCGCTATTTTTCAGGACGATCTTGAAGCGCTGTCCGGCCGGCACCTCGAGCAAGGCAGGGGAGAAGTGGCCATCGCGCAAGGTCAGTTCGTAGCTCGGCAACTCGGCATGGGCCGTCAACGGCGCAGCTGTTCCGGCTACGATCAGCCAGGCAAGATGCAGACGCTTCATTCAATAGCCGCCTTTTTTACCGATGCCAGCGTAGATGAACTCGTAGTGCAGTTCGCAGCGTTCGAACCAGGGCGCTACACCGGTTTCTTTATCGGTGTGGCGCCCGAGGGAACCATGACCGCCGGGTGGCAGAACGGTGAACGTCAGCTGATATTTACCGGGACCCAGCAGCTTCACATTGTCGCCATAGTGCGGACCGTCATTGGCCACCATGGCGTGGAAATCGCCTTTGATCTCGGGGTCGCTGCCGTGTTTTTTCAGGTTGAAAGAGACGTTCAGGTAGGGCACGAAACTGCCTTCCTGAAAGCCCTGCCGATTGTCCGAAGTGGCCCGAATGTCAGCTTCCAGGTGGACGTCGGAATCCGCGGTCGCGCGCATCATCCCCGCAGGTGCCATTTCTATCGGCTGTAAATACACCGCCCCGACTTCCAGCCCCTGACACAGCTGTGGTTCCCCGATCGGGTATTCCTTTGCGTGAGCCAGCGGTACGAGCAAGAGCAGGGCGAGTGAGAGGTGGGTACGCATAATGTTTTCCTGAGCACTGACGAGTAGGAACCCGAGTCTAGGAAGCTTTGCTGCGAACAATAATGATTGTTATCAAGTTTCGAGCAATTAAACCGATGGCTCGGGCTTGATATCCATCAAGGATGGTTTTGCACAAAGGCTGTAGGTTGGAAGAACGTCTCTCAATGATCGGAGATCGCAATGGCCAAGAACTTCCCCGTCAACCCCAAACACCCCGAGCGGATCTGCTGGGGATGCGACCGGTATTGTCCGGCCAAGTCCCTGGCGTGCGGCAATGGCTCCGAGCGTACGATGCATCCGGCGGAGATGTTCGGAGAAGATTGGTGTTTGCCTGGCGACTGGGGCATCGAGCCCCTCATCGTCACAGACAGGACAGCGGATGATGGCGTTTAGCTCGTGAAAACTGCCATCCCCGCGATACAGATCCTGACCAGATATCAATCCAACTGATGCCGATAAGGCAAGTCCGGCCCGGTCTTGCTGCAGGTCAGGGCGGCGGCGCTGACGGCGAAGGTGAGCATCGCGTCGATTTGTTCGCGACTCAAGCGCTGCAAACCCTCCACCGAATCCAGCTGCTGTTCGGTCAGCCAGGCGATCAATGCCGCCTGGAAGGTGTCGCCGGCGCCCACGGTATCAGCCATCACCACCGCGCAGGCCGGCGCCGACCAACTGCCATGACGGCGGCTGAATACCATTGCTCCCTGGCCGCCCCGGGTGAGAAATACCAGCTGGCAGCGGTGTTCCAGCCAGCCATGGATCACGCTCTGCGGATCACGCTCGGGGTAGAGCAGGTTCAAATCCTCGTCGCTGACCTTGATCAGGTCGGCATGCTCGACCAGAGTGCTGATGCGTTCGCGCCACAGTTCGATATTCGGTTCTGGATTGAGTCGCACGTTAGGGTCGAGGCTGATCAGGCGTTTGCCGCTTTCCCGGCGAACCAGGGCCAGCAGGGTGTCGGCAATCGGCTGCACCACCAGCGAGAACGAGCCGATATGCAACCCACGCACCTCAGCGCCTAACTCTGGTAAATGCCCCGGCAACAGCTGGCGATCGGCACAGCCTTCACCTCGGAAGCTGTAATGCGGCGAGCCGTCGGCGCCGACGGCGACCATCGCCAGGGTGGTCGGTGCGTCGAAGTCCTGCAGGTAGTCCGGGCGCACGCCTTCCTCCTGCAGCACTTGCTGTAAACGCCGGCCGAGGTAGTCGCTGGACAGTCCGGCGAACAGCGCCACGTCGATGCCCAGACGGCTCAAGCCGACGGCGACGTTGAACGGCGAACCACCGGCAATCGCTTTGTAGTTCACTTTTGAAGCTTGAGCGTTGACATCGTTTTCACTGAAGAAATCGAACAGCGCTTCACCACATACCAGATACATAGTCATTCGCTCTTTAAAGGTTCGCTACACGTTGTGATCGTAGGCGGGATCTTAATTTGTGATTGTGAAATCAGCGATAGTGCTGGCCGACACCACAATGTCGGCATTCGGAAGGTCGTTGCGATGAACTTTTTCATAGGAAGCAGGCTCATCGAAACCCAATGATCGCCATCGATCAAGCAAGCGCGCTTCCAGGGTTTCGCGGTCAGCCTGCAGCATGATGGTGGCGTCAAAACAGTCTATTAAGGACGACCATGGGGCGAGGTCTAATAGAAGGTAGTTTCCTTCCACGATGAGATATTTCACGTCAGAGGAAATCAATTGTCCTGCAGCACGGGATATCTCCAGGACTCGATCGAATACCGGAACGGCAACCGCTGGTTCATTGTTCGCACGAAGCCGCAGCAGCAGACTCCTGAAGCCACCCACATCGAATGTATCAGGTGAGCCTTTACGATCTAAAAGGTTCAGGGCTCCAAGAACCGCGTCATCGTAATGAAAGCCATCCCCGGGAACGACAGCTACGCTCCCCGGTATAACGCTATTAAGCGCCTCTACCAAGGCCTCCGAAACAGTGGACTTACCGGCACCAGGCGGCCCCGCTAGCGCAACGACAATTCGATTACCAGACAGAGCCTTAACGTAGTTAAGTAGCTCTGTGTTTACTATTGTGTTTGTTTTGATAGACATGCCCAATCTCTCGTCAGCAGCCGTCACTCAGGCTTCCCCCCAGGTTCGCCCTCTAGGGATTTTCATGCCGTTCGGCTGCTGCGAGCATCTCGCAGCAGCCATTCCCCGCATTACAGAGGGTGGCTAGTGACCCTATGACTCAACCGCTTAGTGGTCGGTCAGTGGTCAGCTTGCCAGCCTTTGTACTCCATGACATTAGCCCGGGTTACAAGTGAAGGTTGAAGCAGTACCGTTGTGCTTTCCAAAGATTTGCCATTCAACAGGTCATAACCCATCGTTACGGCCTGTTGTGCCTGGCCCCAAGGGGATTGAGAGGCGGATGCCTGGATCTGTGTATCGCTTTTGAGCGCAGTCTCTATATCGGGAGCCCCATCCACCGATGCGATAATGATGCCTTTGCGCTTGAGTTGTTTTGCTGCCAGGTCTGCACCTATGGCCTGGGGATCATTGATCGCGAACACCGCGTCGACTTTTGCAAAGCGAGTCAAGTCGCCTTGCATCACGCTGTAACCACCTTCGCGCGAGCCTTTGGCATCCTGATTATCAGACAGTATCTTGATATCGGGTGCCTGCGCGAAAACACTCTTACAGCCATTGACTCGGTCCAGGACTGCTGAAGTCTGCGTACCATTCTGGATAATAACGTTACCCTTGCCACCCAGCTTCTCAGAGATGTACTGACATACAATCCTGCCGGCTTCGACGTTATCGGTCTGTACCGTGGCGTTGGCACCTTGCACCATGACATCTACGCCCACAACCACTATGCCTGCCTTCCTTGCTTTCGCAATCGCAGGCGCGATGGCTACAGGGTCGACGGCATTGACAAGAATCAAGTCTACGCCCGAAGAAATGAAGTTATCGATCTGAGTGAACTGCTTATTCAAATCGTAATCTGCCGACACTGAGATAAATTTTGCGGCTGGATTGATATGCAGTGCCTCGGCTTTGGCGCCATCTACCATCGCTACAAAATAAGGATTACCCAGCGAGCCAACCGTTATTCCGACGGATTTCAACTCTCGCGCTTGAGCGCTGTTAAATGCCAATAGTGTACAAACAGCGGTAAATATTATTTTTTTCATGAGAACTGTCTCTTGTTATTGGGGTGTGGGGGTTATATATGATTCAGGTTCGTGCACCTGACTGCCGAAAGCGATCGAGGGCTACCGCTCCGATGATGACAACACCTTTGATGATGTATTGCCAGATATCCGAAACGCCCAGCAATATCAGGCCATTGGAAAGTGTAGCGATAATCAGGGCACCAATTAGCGTGCCGATGATAGTGCCGACGCCTCCTGTAAAGCGCGTGCCTCCCAGAATAACGGCGGCAATAGCGTCGAGTTCATAAGACTGTCCCATTTGCAGTCCGTTAGCCGCCATCAGTCGAGCGGAAGTCATGATAGCCCCCACACCCGCCAACAAACCGGATAGGGCATAAGCAAATAACAGGACTTTCCAGACTTTGATTCCCGACAACCGTGCGGCCTCAGGATTGCCGCCCACTGCGTAAATCTGTACGCCTAATACCGTACGTCGAAGAATAATCCACGAAAGAGCAACCACTACTACCGCGATTACAACAAGCCATGGCACCCCGAACAAACTTTCGTTCCCAATGTAAGCAAAGGACAGGTCGGGATTGAAAACCGTTTTGTCTTCGCCGATAAGACGTGCGATTCCACGCATCGCAGTCAACCCGCCTAGCGTGACGATAAACGCCGGTAGCTTTCCAAAAGCGACCAATACACCATTGACGAGCCCTAGCAGCAGTCCGACTCCAAGCCCCGCGGCGATGGCCAGGGGAGCAAACCCCGGAACTTGCGATACCAATAGCGCCACTACTGCGGAAACAGCCAGAATCGAACCAACCGAAAGATCGATGCCACCTGTCAAAATCACGAAAGTCAGACCTGACGCCAATACCACATTGATAGAGGCTTGTTGACTGATGATCGAGAAATTCTGGACCGAGAAAAAGCTCTCGCTCATCAGGCCAAAACCTACACAAAGGAGTAACAATACGGGCAGCATGCCCGCCACTCTCATCATTTGGCGCATTTTATCCTGCGGAGAAGCACCGGCGATGCTTCGTCCACCAGGTGTAAAGTCACTTGCTACTTTGCTTTGCAATGGGGAAGTCATTGAACTAAGTCTCCGTTGGCTAGAGTCAACCTGTCGCTGCCTGTGGCAAACGCGATAATGGCTTCAGGTGTGATATCAAGACCGCTGTGGCCACCGAGTTCGGTGACAAGTTTACCTTCACACATGACCAATACACGGTCGGCAATTCCAACGATCTCTGGTAGTTCACTTGAAATGACCACTACGCAAACGCCGGATGCTGCTAATGCATTGATGATTTTATATATTTCTGATTTAGCCCCAATGTCGACACCCGATGTAGGCTCGTCGAGGAACAATACTCTTGGCTTCATCTCCAGCAAGCGAGCCAGCAAAACTTTTTGCTGGTTGCCTCCGGACAGCGCTCCCACATTGATATCTGAAGACGCTTTGATATTGAGTGCCTGGATTGCTTGTTCGGTACGTCCAGTTCCGGCCGTTCGGCCCACAAACCCCGCCAATCGAGCATCACTTCCCACCACACAGACATTGATATTGTCGTGGACGCTCATGTCGAGAAAAAGGCCCAGTGTTTTGCGGTCTTCTGTCAGATAGACGATGCCTGCGTTACCTGCATCGCGAGGAGAGCGTATGACTACAACTTCGCCGTCCATTTCAATCTTTCCACCTGAGTACGCATCGACGCCTGCGATTAATCGGGCAAGTTCGGTTCTTCCAGAACCCACCAGTCCTGCAATCCCGAGAATTTCGCCGGCATACAGATCGAAACTGCAATCTTTAATTTTGAAGTCATCTGTAAGGTTGCGAACACGTAGTATCGGTTGCTCGTAAGAGCACAAAGAACGCTCATGGGCATAAAAACCGGAAACATCGCGGCCAACCATCATCCGGACCAGGGTTTCAGCCGACAGCGTGACGCGATCCAGCGAACCAACGTAATGACCGTCCCGAAGCACCGAAACAAAATCGGACAATGCGTATATCTCGGCCATTCGATGGCTGATATAAATGATCGCGACGCCATCATCACGTAGCTGGCGAATCAATGTAAAAAGACTTTCAGTCTCTTTTGTGGAGAGCGGCGTTGTAGGCTCGTCCATCACCAGGATTCGCGTATCGGCATGAATTGCACGCGCGATTTCAACAAGTTGTTGGTCCGCAATCGACAAAGTACCGACCAGTGCGTGCGGATCAAATGTGACGCCAAGTCGCTTTAATACTACGAGCGCACCTTCGGTCATTGCCTTACGGTTTATAACCCCACATCGTCGAATCTCTCTACCCAGGTAGATGTTCTCCACCACGCTCATATTCGCGCACAAGCTGAGCTCTTGATAGATGACGGATATGCCATGGCGCTTCGCATCGTTCACGCCATAGTTTCGAATATCACATCCGTCGATTCGTATGGTGCCACTGTCGGCGACATAGGCCCCCGATAGTATTTTCATCAGCGTGGATTTTCCGGCGCCGTTTTCGCCCATTAGCGCGTGGATTTGTCCAGGGAAAATACTGAGGTCAATGTCATGCAGGACGCGCACCCCATTGAATGACTTCGAGATGGAATGCATTTCCAATAGGGCAGGAGGGGGGCTTTCAGATCCAGTGCTCAGCATAGCTGTTAACTCCTTATCTTCCGATTCGAGAAGCAGTGAAACCTCTCATCGGTGTTCTTGTTCGAGCAACATAGTCGAAAGGAAAGCGCTTGCGCAAGCGCTTTCCTTTGAGTTCGAAGAATTCTCCAAAAAGCACTTCCATGTTCATTCCCCAAGGAAACCCTGATCAATGAGAGCTCGAACAGGTTGTTAGAAAAGCGCTTGCGCAAGCGCTTTCGTCTCGGCTATGCTTTTTTCAACAAGCGCTGCTGCGTCCATTTAATTGGTTCGCAGGATGATCGCTACGATAATAAAAAGGAGTGCCCGGCTATGCTGCATAGCGGATTCCACCATCTCGCTTCACAGACTTCAGATGCGCTGCGCACCTCGCTGGGTCTTTCACGAAATTGCGGGTTCGTCCCGGTATCAATTCCGAGAGCCATCGACGCATTTTCTCGCCGTGAGCTTTACAATAGGTAGCAACTGGACATGAGTTCAGCGCTATCCATCAAATCACGTGAGAAAGGAGTGATGCACAAGTGGCCGCAAAGATGAGCGATGTCGCGAGAGCCGCGAACGTATCAATGTCTACGGTATCTCATGTACTCAACGGTACTCGTAAAGTACATCCTGACACGGTCCGTAGCGTGAATCAGGCTGTAGAGTCCGTAGGCTATATTCGAAACTCACTCGCTCGGTCTCTGGCTCGTTCCTCTTCGGGTTCGGGTGCCATCGGTGTGGCGATTGCTACGCTTTCAAACTATTACTTCAGTGAAACAGTACGTGCCATCGAAGCGGCATGCGCGAAAAGCGGTTTGATGATGATACTGGTCAATACGCAAAGAGATCCGGAACAGGAACTCAAAGCGGTCAAGGCACTGCATGAGCGACGTGTTGACGGGATTGTACTCGCCTCGGAATATGATCCGGAAAATCGAGTATTTAATTACTTAAAAGCAAACAAGATACCCACGGTGCTCATCGATCGACTTCTCTCGACGTCTTTCGATCAAGTGGGGGTAGAGAATAAGCACTCCTCTCAAGAGTTGATTGCACATTTGATTAAGCTGGGTCATCGGCGCATCGGGATGGTATCCGGGCGATTGACTCAATCTTCTTCTCATGAGCGAATTGATGGCTACCGTGCGGCTTTAGCTGACGCTGGAATTGAGTACGACGATCAATTGGTTTGCTGTGGTGAATCGGCGATTGCGCCGGCAATGGAAGCCACTCGCCGTTTGCTATCGCTAGAGCATCCGCCCACCGCAATAATGACTGCAAACAACTTGATGACCATTGGTGCAATGCAGGCCCTTCGTGAAGCGGGGCTTGAGGTGCCAAAGGATATCGCGCTGGTTGGCTTTGACGATTTCGACTGGGCGGATGCTTTTAGCCCAAGACTGACAGTTGTAGCGCAACCTCTTGAGGAACTCGGAGCCCAGGCTGTGAAGCTTTTATTGAAGCGTATCAAGCAACCTGAGGGCAAACGTCAGACTATTAGATTAAAACCCTCTTTAATCCAGCGAGATTCTTGCGGCGCTCCAAAATGACTGTGCTCAGGGTTTCGTCCTGATGATCTAGCGGTGCAGACGTGAGTTATTTGATGCTTGTCCACGTCTCGCCGTCTGGATAACTTTTCCGATAACTGGTTGTAACTACAAAACGCGGAACTTATTCCTGTGATGGCGCGTCTGCGTTTGCAGAATTACCAAACGCCCATATTTGAATGGCAAGAAAAGAGTTGATTGAGACGGCACAAGCCGTATTGGCGAAAAAGGGCTGAGCATGAATAACTACAACAAAACGAATGATGTAACTGCACTGCCGGCATGGCGCAATTTGCTCGACCATCGGGAGAGCATGAAAAATTTTAGTATGCGCGATGCCTTTCGAGATGACAGTAAACGCTTTCAAGACTTTTCCTTGGCGGGCTGCGGGCTTTTTTTGGATTACTCCAAAAACCTGATCACTCACGAGACGCGTTCATTGCTTGTTAACCTTGCTCGCGAGGCAGGCGTTGAACAGGCCGCGCGAGCCATGTTCAGTGGAGAGAAAATCAACGGTTCCGAGGGGCGTCCAGTGCTGCATACCGCGTTGCGGCGACCAGTGGGAGACGCTTTGATGGTCGATGGTCGCAACTTGATGCGCGATGTGCATGGCGCCCTGGCGCAGATGACTGACGTTGTGAGTCGTATCCATAACCATCTGTGGCGTGGTTACAACGACAAAGTCATCACCGATGTCGTAAACATTGGTATTGGTGGCTCATTTCTGGGCCCGCAGCTTGTCTCTGAGGCACTCGCGCCTTTCGCTCGGCATGGGGTGCGGTGCCATTATCTGGCTAACATCGATGGCAGTGAATTCCGAGAGGTTACAGCCGGACTGAACGTAGAAACAACGCTGTTCATTATCTCCAGCAAAACCTTCGGTACGCTTGAAACCTTGAAGAATGCACAAGCTGCTCGTAGCTGGTACCTGGCTAAGGGCGGGACGGAAGAGAAGCTATATCGCCATTTCATTGCCGTGACCAGTAATCGCCAGGCAGCGCTGGATTTCGGCATCCGTGAAGCCAACATTTTTCCTATGTGGGACTGGGTCGGTGGCCGTTACTCACTATGGTCTGCCATTGGCCTGCCGATTGCTCTGGCCATTGGCATCGCCAACTTCAAGGAACTGTTATCCGGCGCGTACGCTATGGATCAGCACTTCCTCAACGAACCATTGGAACAGAACCTTCCTGTTCTTTTAGCGGTACTCGGCGTTTGGTATCACAACTTTTGGGGTGCGCAAAGCTATGCGTTCTTGCCCTATGACCATTACCTGCGCAACTTCGTGAAGCATCTGCAGCAGATGGACATGGAGTCAAATGGCAAAAGTGTTCGTCATGACGGCACGTCAGTATCCTGCAGCACGGGCCCGGTAATCTGGGGCGGCGTGGGATGTAATGGACAGCACGCTTACCACCAGTTGCTGCATCAGGGAACGCCGCTGATTCCAGCTGACTTCATTGTGCCTGTGGTCAGCCACAACCCAGTGGCTGACCATCAGGAATGGCTGTACGCCAATTGCTTGTCTCAAAGCCAAGCGCTGATGTGGGGCAAAACCCGCGGTGAAGCTGAGGCAGAGCTAAAAGCCAAAGGCCTTTCATCCAGTGAGATTGAACGACTGGCGCCGCATAAAGTGATCCCCGGTAACCGGCCAAGCAATACAGTTGCTCTTGAGATCATTAATCCACATAGCCTTGGTGCGCTGATCGCTCTTTATGAGCACAAGGTCTTTGTCCAGGGCGTAATTTGGGGAGTCAATTCGTTTGATCAATGGGGCGTGGAACTGGGCAAGGAACTAAGTAACAGCGTCCATAGCCTCCTGACTCGCTATGACGCGCATTCGGCTGATGATTCCTCGACGCAGGGTCTTATAGATTTCTTCCGAGGACGTCATCGGGGGTAGAGCCTCTCTCTTTCGAAAACCGGTGCGTGGGAGTTAACCGCGTACTTTGATTAAAAGCGTGCTGTTCGCGTTATCGGCCTTGTCCAATAAATATAAAAAACAAAAGGTGTTATGAATGAACGTTAAAACTCTCAGCGCAGTTCTGGGTGCGTCCCTTGCTGTCGGCTTTTTGCCTGTTGACGCGTATTCAGCAGACTTCAGTGGATATTTCAGAACCGGAGTAGGAGATTCGACTGAAGGAGGGAAGCAGTCGTGTTTTCAGCTACCGGGCGCGCAATCCAAATACCGTCTTGGCAACGAATGTGAGCAATATCTGGAGCTGGATTTGCGTCAGGATCTGCTTTCACTGGATGACGGCTCGGTGGTCAGCGTGGAAGGCATGGCACAGTTTTATAACGAGTATGGCCATGAACCAAAATTTGACGGCGAGCACGGCTATACGCGGATGAGTCAGCTCTATGCGGAATGGAGCAAAATGCCCGCTCTTAATGGAGGCTCCTTTTGGGCTGGCCGCCGTTACTACAATCGAAACAGCATCGAGATGAGTGACTACTTCTATTGGAACCAAAGCTCAACGGGCTTTGGGTTCGATCAAGTCGCATTGGGAGATCTGAAATACAGCTACGTGTTCTCACGCAAGGACAACGTCTTCCAAAAGGATTTTGTCACTCGTCATGATGTGACCGTCAGCGGATTCAACACAAATCCCGGGGGCGAGGTTCAGCTGGGCGTCAGTTATCTGGACAAGCCGAGCCGCGAGAATGCTCATCAGGGCTGGTCGGTGGTTGCCCAGCACAAGCAGGTCGCGTTTCTTGGCGGAGTCAACAAGTTCGCTGTTCAATACGGCCGAGGGCCGGGCACCGCATTGGGCTACACCGGTGATACCACGCTGGATGAGAGCAACAAGAGCTGGCGGGTCGTGGAGTTTTTCGACTGGCAAATGACTCATGCTTTCAGTGGTCAAGTTGAATTGGTCTATCAAAAAGACACGCGCCCTGATGGTGATGATCAGAACTGGTTATCCATTGGTGTTCGGCCAATTTATGCGTTCACGGATCAGTTCAAGTTGATCACCGAAGTTGGGCGCGACCAGGTTGAAGCCGCAGACGGTACCCGCAAACTCACTAAGTACACCATCGCGCCGACCTGGTCTCCGAAGGGCCCGGGATTCTGGGACAGGCCGGAATTTCGTCTGTATTACACCTACGCTACCTGGAACAAGGCTGCGCAACGTGCCGCCAGCTTGCAATCTCCGGGATCGGCTCTGTCTGATACCGGTTCGTTTGGTACAGACCTGCATGGTTCCAACGTAGGGTTTCAGATCGAGTATTGGTGGAAATAAACGCCTGAAATGACAGTGGCTGACAATCAACCCCAAGTCAGAGGGCGCTGAACGTTGTGACGTTCAGCGCCATCGTTGATCGAATATTGTTGAAGCTTTATCAGGCGAGTCACTCAGAGCGAGAGACAACATCACCCTCCTTTTATCCGTTGATCGAGTTTGTAATTGCATCACTGTGTCACTTTTCGCATCAACTCTTTGCGCAATTTTCCGGGGGACATGCCAAACATGTTCTGAAAATGTCGAATGAAATGAGGTGCATCGGCGAACCCGCATTCGAAAGCGATTTCCCCTATATGTCGATCCGAGCTGATGAGGAGCCATCGGCCAAACCTGAGTCGAACCTGCCGATAGAATTGGGCTGGAGTGTTACTGGTTTCGGCGACAAACAGCCGCTCAAGTTGCCGTTTACTGGTACCGACAAGGTTTGCGATTGAGTCAATGTCCAAGGGTTCGGTCATGTGCTTTTCCATCAGCATCACGGCTTCGTGCAGACGCCTGTTCGAAGAGCTGGCGTAGCCAAGTGCCTTTCGCCGATCGACGAAACTGCCGGAACTGCTTTTTGCGACCGTCATCTGATGAACAACTTTGCCGGCCCGATCCGGGCCGCAATGCACCCCAATAAGATGAATGGCCAACTCAATCACCGAGATACCGCCTGCGCAGGTAATCCGATCCTTGTCGATGAGGAAGTCACTGTTGCTGACAAAGCGCAGTCTGGGGAACAGACGTTTCCAGTCGTCGCAATGGTAGGCATGTACGCAAGCGGTACGTCCCTCCATCAAGCCATGTCGAGCGAGCACGAAGCTGCCCGTGCATAGACCGATCAACGGCACGTTAGCGGCTGCTGCCTGATGCAGAAATGCCGGATACGTCTTTGGTGCGGCCTCAAGAGAATCAAGCAGCCCGCCAATCACCACGATGTAATCAAATTGATGAGGATTGGTGAGCTCAGTGTCGATAGGCACATCCAGTCCGCAGCTGGAAATGACCCTTTGCCCAAGGGTACCCAGTACTTTCCATTGGCAGCGTATCGGACGGCTCTGATCACCCGTATCGGCGGCATGTCGCAGCGCATCGGTCAACCCTGACAGAGACAGCAAGGGGAAGCGCGGCCACAACACTATGCCAATAGACAACTCGGTAGCGCCGCGTCGGCTTGGCGGATGTCGTGCCTGACCATTATCAAGCTCTTCCACGAGGCTTTCGCTGGAGGCCTTGGGCAGTGCATCTCCGAAATGTCGCAAATGTTCAATCATTCATGCAAACCATCCAACCAGTTATACCGCCGATCACCATACGATGAGCGCCTGCCCAACACCATGCTGTTCATAAAAAAACAATCGAGGAGCACGTGATGAAGAAGCCCAACGTTCAACGTATTGCCGGTATCTATGCGGGTCTGCTGGTATCCATGCTGGCCTCGGTACCGGCATTCGCACTGGAAACGGTAGAGCCGGGAAGCCTGACTATTGCGTTCAGTGGCGATATGCCGGGGACCGGTTATCAAGACAGTCGAATGGTCGGCTACGACGGTGAAATCCTTCAACAAATTTCCGAGAAGCTGGGTTTGAAAGTTAAACCAGCGTTGATGGACTGGGCCGGCACCATCGCCTCGGTGCAGGCTAAACGCGTGGATGTCATGGCCGGCACCATGGGCTGGACCGAGCAGCGCGCGAAGATCATGACCGTGAGCGACCCGATTCACTATTTCAAGAACGGCATCACCCAGACCGACAAGACCAACTGGAGCAGCCTCAAAGATTTGCAGGGCAAGAAGGTCGGCACTATCACGGGTTTCTCATTCATCCCTGAGATGCGCAAGATCGAAGGGCTACAAGTGGCGTTGTACGACACCTCCGATGCCGCCGTGCGCGATCTCCTCGCCGGGCGCATCGATGCAGTGATCGGCGATCCTCCGGTCATGCAATACGCCATTTTCCGCAACGAGCAGTGGCACCTGCGCTTCAATGCTTTCACCGACAACGATCCGAATTTCCCCCTGCTGACGGGGCTGGGCCAGGTGGTGTACGGCTTCAATAAAGAGGCAAACCCGCAGCTGGTGGCGGCCGTGAACGAGCAGATCCAGTCTCTGTGGAAAAGCTGTGAGATGCGCAAGATCGGTGCCCGCTACGGTCTGACTCAGGATGTCTGGTATGTGCCGGAAGGCAAGGATCTGAGGCTGGGTGTCGACCGCCCGGCGGACTGGAAACTGCCTGGCTGCCAGTAAGCGCTTGAGCGGATGAATCGGCGTGATGCCCCGTGCCGATTCATCGCCATGTCTATAACAAAAAGAGGTTAACCAAGATGTCGACCCCGTCCGAACCTGCGTTGCTGCGAGTGCATGACCTGCACAAAAGTTATGGTGATCTGGAAGTGCTCAAGGGTATCAACCTGGAATTGAAAGCCGGTGAAACCTTGTCGTTGATCGGCCCCAGCGGGTCGGGAAAGTCCACTTGCCTGCGTTGCATCAATTACCTGGAAAAACCCACACGAGGCGATATCTGGCTGGGCGACGAGTTGATCGGGCAGATCAAGGACGGTAAACGCATACGTCTGATGAGTGATCGGGAAATGGCTCCGCAGCGACGCGAGATCGCGATGGTGTTCCAGCTCTTCTACCTCTGGCCACATTTGAGCGTACGCGACAACGTCGCGCTGGGGCCGATCAAGGCACAGGGTATGCCGCGCAAGCAGGCCTATGAGCTGGCTGATGCGATGTTGGAAAAAGTCCATCTGCGACACAAGGCTGAGGTCTATCCCGAGCAATTGTCCGGCGGGCAGCAACAGCGTGTCGCTATCGCCCGCGCGTTGGCCCAACAACCTAAAGTCATTCTGTTCGACGAACCGACTTCGGCGCTGGACCCCGAACTGGTGGGTGAAGTACTGGCCGTGATTCGTGAGCTGGCGCAAGAGGGCCGCACCATGATCATGGTGACCCACGAAGTGCGATTCGCTCGGGATGTGGCGGATCGGGTGATCTTCATGGACGGTGGACACATTGTCGAGCAAGGGCCATCGGCGCAGGTTATCGACAACCCCAGCCATGAGCGCACCCGCAGTTTTCTTGGGCGCATGGCCATGGAGGGCGCTTGATGGCGAACTTCGAGGTCTTTCTCGGGCTATTGCCCCTGTTGTTGCAAGGCGCGCTCACCGCCCTGGAAATCGCGCTGTGTTCCTTGCTGCTGGCGAGTGCCGGCGGAATAGTCCTGGCGGTGTTGCTGACGTTCGGTCGGTCACGGGTGTTGCATGGGGCGATCGGCTGTTTCATTGAATGGATGCGCAATGTTCCCGCGCTGGCGCATCTGTTCCTGATCTATTTCGGTCTTTCCTATCTTGGCATCAACTTGCCCGCGTGGCTGGCCGCCATCGTTGGCCTGAGTCTGGTGGGCAGCGCG
The DNA here is from genome assembly GCF_022014505.1 of Pseudomonas sp. PGPR40. Lineage (NCBI taxonomy): Bacteria > Pseudomonadati > Pseudomonadota > Gammaproteobacteria > Pseudomonadales > Pseudomonadaceae > Pseudomonas > Pseudomonas sp. PGPR40. Next base: position 36,634 of record NZ_JAKLSP010000012.1, read on the forward strand.
GTGTTGGCCGATATTTTCCGTAGCGGCTTGCAGTCGCTGCATGTAGGCCAGCATGAAGCCGGGCTGGCTGTCGGCCTGAGCCGGATGCAGATTCTGCGCTGCATCCTCTTGCCCCAGGCCTTGCGCGTTACGTTGCCAGCGTTCGCCAACTACGTCACGCAACTGGTCAAGGACACGTCCATCGCCTCGGCTATCGCCGTACCGGAAATCATGTTCCTGGCGCGCAATCTAGTGACCTCCACCTTCCAGACTTCACTGATCTATTTGGCTGTGATGTGCATCTACGCCGCAATGATTTTGCCGATCGGTGTGGGATTCATTCGGCTCGAACGTCATTTTGGGAGCGCGCGATGATCAGTTTTTTTCAGCAGTACCCAGAGTACTGGAGCGACTGGATCGCTCGCCTGTTGCTCGGTGCAAGGATCAGCGCCGAATTGTCCCTGATGGGGTTCGCTCTGGCGGTCACATTGGGTGCGTTGTTGGCCTGGGCAATGAGAAGCCCGAGTGTGCTCCTGAAACGGTCGGCCGCGTACTTTATTCAGGGCATGCGCGCCGTACCTCTTTTGGCGTTGTTGCTGGCCCTGTATTTCGCGTTGCCGAGCCTGGGGCTGACGTTGTCCGGCTATTGGGCCGGGGTCATTGGTCTGGGTTTGCAGGGTGCCGCTTACGTCGCGGAAATCCTGCGTGGCAGCCTGGATTCGCTGCATCGTGGCCAGCGCGAGGCCGCCATCGCCACCGGACTGACACCGCTGAAAGCGTTTACGTCAGTCATCCTGCCGCAAGCGATTCGCGGCATGTTGCCGCCACTGCTCAACGCCTATGTATCGATCCTCAAGGACAGCTCATTGTGCGCCCTGATCGCTACCGATGAGCTGATGCTGGCGGCGCGGGCCATCGCTTCGGAAACCTTCCTGCCCATGCATGTCTTTCTGCTGGTAGGGCTGTTCTATTTTGTTATCGCTTTCCCTCTTTCAATGCTGTCGCGTGTGCTTGAAAAGCACTTTTCACGCGGGCGCAAAACCCTGCGAGGTTGAATACATGAGCACCATAGATCGAGTGACTTCCTACAGTATTGCCCAGTTGCAGCAGGCGCTGGATGCGGGGTGGCTGACTAGCGAAGCGCTGGTTCGTGCGCAACTGGCGCGCATCGAACACTTTGACGAACAACTCAATGCCTATGTCGAGGCCTATCCCACGCGAGCTCTCAATGCGGCCATCGCTGCGGATCGTCAACGTGCGGCTGGCATACGCCTGGGACCGCTGCATGGCATTCCTCTGGCGATCAAGGACTTGTTCGAGATCGATGGCCAGGCCGTCACGGGTGGGTCATTGGCACAGGCACCGCGTGTTTCGAGGTTGACCGCCACCGCAGTGCAACGCCTGGAGCGTGCCGGAGCAATCATTCTTGGCAAGACCCACACCGTCGAATTCGCTTTCGGGGGCTGGGGCACCAACGCGGTGATGGGCACGCCGTGGAACCCATGGGACCGCAACGTGCATCATGCTCCGGGTGGCTCGAGCAGCGGCTCGGCAGTGGCCGTGGCCAGTGGGTTGGCAAGCGCTGCGTTGGGCACTGACACCGGTGGCTCGGTGCGAATTCCGGCGGGCATGTGCGGCTTGGTCGGGCTGAAAACAACGCGTGGGCTTATCAGTCGCCATGGCTTGATCGAACTGTGTCCGTCGCTGGATTCGGTGGGGCCTATCACCCACACCGTTGAAGATGCCGCGTGGATGCTGGATGCACTGCTGGGCCCGGACCCACTGGATCCGGTTTCGGCCCAGGCGCCTGTATTCAGCGCCGCTGCCGGTCTCAATCAGTCGGTAGCCGGTTTGCGCATCTGGGTGTTGCCACAGGCCGAACGAGCGCATGTCGCTCCCGGGGTGTTGAAGGCTTACGATTTGGGGCTCGAGCAACTGGCCGCCTTGGGCATGCAACTGATCGAGCAACCGCTACCCACGTCGTTGGAGCAGTGCATGCGCATCGCGGGTGGGCTGATGAGCGCCGAAGGTTATGCCAGTCTGGGTAGCTTGTTCGAGCGCGACGATCTGCGTTTCGATCCCCATGTTCAACGTCGCGTCCTCAGTGGTCGCGCCATCGACGCAGCGTCGTATATCCAGTTGCACAATCAGCGCCGCGCCGCTCGCCACGCCATGCAGCAGGCCATGACCAACATAGACGCCTGCGCTTTCCCGACTAACGCTATTGGCAGTGTGCCGTTGGATGAGGTCGATGAATATGGCACGCCACTGGCCTTGTTGGGGCGGTTCGCCAACTTGCTGAACCTGTGTTCGGTGGCGCTGCCCATCGGGTTCGATGAAAAGTGCATGCCAGTCTCGATGCAGATTGTGGGTCGGGCATTCGCCGAACCGCTGATTCTGCGCATCGGCCATGCCTATCAACAGGTCAGCGATTGGCACACGCTACGGCCTGAGGGCTGGGAGCTGGCAGATAACGCGGTTGCGTGAGGGATATCTGTCGAGATCATGCTCACGCAGTAGCGACTTTCGGCAGTGACAATCTCAGGTCACTGCCCTTGATACAACAGCGTCAACGCGAAGGCGACCAAGAGTAAGGCTGAGGCGTAATCTATCCACTTTAACCAAGCGGCGTTCAATCGTTTCACGACTGACGAGCAGGCTCCCGCGAGGCCCGCCCACCATAGTGAAGACCCAAGAAATACCCCCAGCACAAGCCATGCGCCAGTTGTCATGTCTGATTGACTGACTCCCAGCCCGGCAAAAAGCGTCACGAAGCCCAGGATGGTCATTGGGTTGGACAGTGTCAGCAGGCATGTTGTCGAGTACATGCCCCATAGATCCCGGGTTGTTGATGAAATGGCGGTGACGTCCCCTTTTTTTCGCCAGGTTTTCCAGGCCAGGTAAAGAAAGAAAGCTGCACCCGCTATCCGCAAATATCGGGTATCACCGATCAGGGTCAATAATCCAGTCAGTCCAAATAGCGCAGTCAATGCATAGGCCGCATCAGCTGTTGCCGCACCCATCCCGGTCGTGAATCCTGCCTTGAATCCTCCTCTTAAAGTATTTTGCACACACAGTAAGCCTATCGGCCCAACGGGAGCAGCAATCGCCAAGCCCAGTAGCATTCCCTTGATCAACATGACAGGATTCTCCTTTTTCGGGGCCTCCATTTTGAATGGCTCAACTCTGCGAATCCCATTGCGATTTGATGGTTTGCAGGCCTCTCCACCTAACAAACGATGTTTTCAATGCCGATGATCGACAGACCCCTCGACCGCTTGGACAAGCGCCTATTGGCAGAGCTTCAAGTGGATGCTCGGTTGAGCTTTGCTGAACTGGGAAGGCGCGTGGGGCTCTCGACTCCCGCTGCGGCCGAACGAGTTCGCAAGCTTGAAGAGCGAGGTGTGCTACGAGGCTATCGTGCTGAACTCGATAGCCATTCCATTGGTTATCCGGTGACAGCATTCATCAGGCTATACGTCCCTACGGAACACTATGCCAAGGTATTGTCGATCATTGAGGGCATGCCTGAGGTGCGAGAGGCCCATCACGTAACAGGCGATGCTTCATTCGTACTTAAAGTTGTTGCGGCCTCATTGGCTGCGCTGGAAACGTTAATCTCCTCCTTTGATTCATATGGCGGCACCGAAACTTCGGTTGTTCTTTCGACTCGCCTGGCCACCCGTGGCCTACCTATCAATCCCTATTAGGCGAGGTAGTTTCGTAACTTTCACTACTTTGGCGAGATAAAAAAGTATCGACTGAGAATGGGAATAGATATTATTCGTTAATTCTCGCCGAGCTCCTGATGTGCCCGGCATCTTCTCAAGGTTGTATGTCGATGCGTCGAACTCTCGTTTCTCTGTGTGTGATCCAAGCCATTTCCCAGACCACCTGGGCTGACCAGGCACCGACTGATCCTGCGTCAATAGAGTTACAAGCGATCGACATCAACGGCACATTCGAAGAGCCGGCCCAAGGCCCCGTCCAAGGGTATCGAGCGACCCGTTCGACCAGTGCGACGCGCACCGACACTCCGATTCATGAAACCCCACAATCCATCAGCGTGGTCACCCGGGATGTCGTGGAAGACCTCGGCGCCACCCGCCTGCAAGACGCTCTCGATTATGCCGGTGGCGTGGGCCGTGCGAACAATTTCGGCGGCCAGGGCCTGACCACCTTCACCGTGCGTGGCTTTACCACCGGTGAGTTCTACCGCAACGGTTTCCCGATCAACCGCGGTTATCCGAACATGCCCGATGCCAATACCATCGAGCGCCTGGAGGTCCTGCGTGGGCCGGCCACGACGCTCTATGGCCGTGGCGACCCGGGCGGCACCTTCAACGTGGTGTCCAAACAACCCCTGGCCGAACGCACCGTCACCCTGGGCAGTCAGCTCAACGATCAGGGCATGCGTCGCGGAACGCTGGATGCCTCAGGACCGCTAGATGATGAAGGACGACTGGCCTATCGGCTGAACGTGATAGGCGAGGGTGGCGACACCTTCCGCGATCACGTCGAAAACGAGCGTTACGGTGTGGCGCCGGTCCTCGGTTGGCAGGTCAACGACACTACCCGTATCACCTTCGAAGGCGATTTCATGCGCAACAACGCGCCGCTCGATCGGGGCGTGACGCGCTATCGCAATCAGCTCGGCGTCGCGTCGCGGGATACTTTTTTCGGTGAGAAGGATGTCGGCAAGCTGCACAACGACAACAACATGGCGCAACTGCGTTTCGAGCATTTCCTGAACGACAACTGGACCTTGGGCGGCGGTACGCAATTTCTCGACGGCAGCCTGCAAGGCAATGCCGTCGAAGCCAATGGTGTCGCTGCCGACGGCCGAACGCTGGGACGCAACTTCAACTATCGCAAGCTGGAGTGGCAAGACCTTGATGTGCAGTTGAATCTGACCGGGCATTTTTCCATCGGTGGATTCGACCACACATTGCTCACTGGCATCGAGTATGAGGATTACGATTACAAGTCGATCATCCGTCGCTCCAGTGGAGCGGTGAGTGCCTACCCCATCGATATTTTCAATCCGGTCTACGGCCAGCCGCGTCCGGCGCTGACTCGCACCACCACCCATGATCAGGAAAACCTAAAGACCTATGCCGCTTTCGTGCAAGATCAGGTAACGCTGACCGAGCGCTTGAAAGTCTTGGCAGGCGTGCGTTTCGAACGCTTCGAGCATGATTACGACAACAAACTCGTCAACGGTGTGAGCTGGACCAACAGCGACAACGCTGTCACCCCGCGCCTGGGGTTGATCTACGACGTGACGCCGACCGTGGCGATCTATGCCGACACGGCGCGATCCTTCAAGCCCAACAGCGGTGCCAGTCGAACGGGCGGCGGCTTCAAACCTGAAGAAGGCAAATCCTACGAGGTCGGTGTCAAGTGGCAGGCCCTTGATCGTCAGTTAAGCGTGGACGCCGCGGTGTATCAGATTGAAAAAAGCAACGTCCAGACCAACGACCCGGTGGACCCGAACTTCAAAGTTGCGGCGGGTGAAGTTCGCAGCCGTGGCTTCGATCTGAATGTGGCCGGCAACCTGACGCCAGAGTGGCGCATGATCGGTGGCTATGCCTATGTGGATGCCGAAGTCACCCAGGACAACGACCTGAAGTCAGGCACCCGCCTGATGAACATTCCGCGCAACAGTTTCAGCCTGCTGAACGTCTACGAGTTTCAGGACGGTGGCCTCAAAGGACTGGGCCTGGGGCTGGGCGCCAAGTATGTCGACGAGCGCGCTGGCCAGACTGCAGCCAATACCTTCTCCATGGATAGCTACAAAGTGTTCGACCTGCTCAGCTTTTACAAAGTCAACGAGCACCTGCGGCTTAACCTTGACCTGAAGAATGTGTTCGACAGCCACTATGATGAAGGCGCGTTTGGCAACGTTTACGCTTATCCGGGCGCGCCGAGAACCGTGCAAATGGGTTTCTCGTACACTTTGTAGGTAGACAGGTAGCGCCCTTACTATGAGAAACGCAACCCTGTAGGAGCCGAGCTTGCTCGCGAAGACGGCGGCACAGTGAACATCGATGTCGCCAGATATAGTTCTTTCGCGAGCAAGCTCGCTCCTACAGGCATTGCCTTCAAGGGTCCTTTTTTGTGTGTGAGTAGCGTGTGGCATTTGTTCTGATATCCGGCAGGGAAATAGCTCTTAATATTTGAAACGTTCGAGCCGGGGCCAAGGTCGACAGATTTCAGCCCCTCCAAGAATTTCTCATGAAAACCCCTCAACCATCCGCACGCCTGGAACCACTTTCCCAACTCAGAACTCTCAAGATGGCGAGATCCGCTCACGCTTATGTTCGAGGTAGTACGGATCAATTTTATGAATGGCTGCACAGCCTATCGGGCAGGCGTCTTCCTGGTGGGCCCGCCGTCTGGATCTGCGGCGACTGCCATACGGGAAACCTTGGGCCAACGGGCGATTTAAAAGGCCGAATTGATATCCACATTCGTGACCTTGATCAAACGGTCATTGGCAATCCTGCACATGATCTGGTCAGGCCAGGGCAGAGGAGAGGTGATCAATGAAAACTTACCCACTGGATGACCATGATTTGGAACACCGCAATCGCCAGGTTGGGCAAGCCTTGGGTATGACTGCCGACGAAGTCGAGCTTTGGGTTACCTCGATCGAAGAAGACGGAGGCGGCATGGGATTTGTAGTGCACTTTTCCAAGCGCACACCAACGGATGTCCTAGCGAAGGTTCAAGGGCTGGGCGACGATCGAACGATCAATATTGGCCCGATTGATTAGAGGGCTTATCCGAATAGGTCTGTCATTTACTGGTCGCGTGCTCATCCCCTGCGCAAGTCGAATGATCTACGAAGACCTGGCTTGTCTACGCACTCATCGCTGATTCGAAATAAAATACGAACTCTTCAAGGCTGGTCGCTTCAACCAGTAAGGCAGCCTGTTTTCTTCAATTGGCAAAACGGATGCCTGCGACTACCTCATCGGTCCGTTAGGCCTGTCGATTGAGGCTAGCCATCAATATTTTTGAATCGATGGAGACAGCCATGAAAATCAACGAAATCATGAGTCGCGAAGTCCGAACCGTATCGCCTTCAACCACCTTGCGTGAAGCGGCCGAAGTGATGCGTCAGGCCGATATAGGTGCCTTGGTCATCAATGATAATGATCGCATGAGTGGTGTCATCACCGACCGGGATATCGTTATTCGGGCAGTGGCCGAGGGCCTTGATCTATCTTCGCCTGTCAGCGCGGTAATGAGTGACGACGTCTGCTATTGCTATGACGACGAAGAAATCGATCATGTTGCCAAGAACATGGCCCAGATCGAAAAGCGCCGTTTGCCGGTGGTCAATCGGGATAAACGTCTGGTTGGTATGGTATCGCTGGCCAATATCGCCACGTGCAACGTCGATAAGCTCAGCGCCAATCTATTACGAGGCGTGGCGCAAGCGCATTGATAAGATTCCGTTCAAGGGCTTCGTTAACGACTCTGCGTTCTTACAAAAAAAAACCGGTTGCCGGCGAAAATGCCGGCAACCTGGGTCCGTTCGCAGGAGACCATGAGCCTTCCACTATTTCGGTCGTGGATTGCGCAACATGGCATCGAATTGCGGGAGGCTGCCAGTGCGTAGTTCACGCACCGCATTGACCAGTGTCCGAGCCATATTGCGTACTTCTTCCTGAAGTGCCTGGTCGCCATCCAGGTCGGCATGGCTAATGGCGTAGGGATGTTAATAGCCGATATAGCGATCCAGACAAGCCATTTTTCCGGCGCTCACCAACCCCATCCAATCCAGCCAATCGCATAATGCACGGCGCACGTTTTCGATGCCCGCCACGTCGCCGTGAACGCAAGACGCCAACTCTTGGAGAGCTCTCCAGGACAGCTTCCATCATTGCGTGCCGAGCCGGTGACCAGCAGTACTCTGGGCCGTGAGTCGGACGCGATAAGCCGGATCGGTGAAGCGCTCGCGAAAGCGCTTGGCAAAAGTCTGTCGATCAATTTTTCCCGGGGCCTCGCCATGACGAGGTTGGATACTCATGACGCCTCCTGCTGGCCTGTGCGTGAGCGTTCTAATGCTCAATCTCTGACAAGATCAGCGACAGCCGTATCTATCAGTTGTTTTCCTCCTGATGAACATGGCTATTAGAGGATTCCAACAATGTGTGGACAGGAAGTGGCGGAAAGTTTTCGTTCAGTAAAGTGAGATGATCCAAAGCCTCAAAAAACAGAGCCTCGGCCTTTCTTCTTAGCTGGAGATAGCGTTGAAATTTTTCGCTATCCAGGTCCGGTTGCTCCAGTAGATCGAACGCGGCGCGGCTGATAGCGTTTGCCTCGTCAAACAGTTTTTTGTTCTGCTCTATCGCCAGGCAGCGACACGCCAGGAGTTGAGCATTCGTATACTGAAGATGCATGGCGCGCTCCTTATTCTGTAGCTCCTTTTAACAGGCTGTGCCACAGGGGGAGCTGAACCTGGTCTCACATTTTTCGGCAGATTTTTTATCCGCTGACAGAGATGTGACCGCGCCGTCACAATTCAATATCAAAAAGTTTCTGTTCAAAAAGTCGATGATATTGTCGGGTCGTTGACCGGGAAAAATCTTGTTTTTTGATGGCTTCAATCCTGGTGGGCTACCAGGATCTGACAGATACCGACTCTCGCAGGTACATCCAATGGGATCAGTTTTTTGCCATCGGCAGGCGACGGGTAAGCTCCGTTGGTCATGCTGATGGGACGATGATCTACGGATACCACTCCAATGAACGTAACTAATTTTCTCGAAGGAGATTAGTCATGACCAAACGACAGCATCACGGCTTTTCTGATGACCCTCAGAAAGTCAAAGAGGCGGGACGCAAAGGTGAAGCAAAAGCCAATGTCGCAACTGACAAGGCGGAAAAAGCCCGAATCGGTGGGCAGCATAGTCATGGACAGGCACGCGAAGAACGGTGATACGCCTGCACGACCTGCTGACAGGCTCGTGCCAGCAGGTCGGGGATCTCATAAAACGCCCACCTGGAATCACTATGACGACAAGCGGTCCATGATAACTTTCAGCCGACCGTCCCGGTCGAGGTGATAGCGGCTGCAGATCCCTCGCCAGGATCAATACGCCGGTGAAGTGTGCCGATGCTTCCTCGCGGATGTCTTCGATTGACGGACTTCGTTCGGGCGTTGAACCCTATATACCATTGAGAATGTCGAAAGACAGGGTGGAGGAAATCGTGTGTTTTCGGCGTTCGCAAGCTAATTACTGATCCGATCAATTGCCTGAGTGAAAATTTTAGAGGGGGTTGTACGCCAACGGGCATCAAGAGCCATCGATGTAATAATGGGGCGATTTAGCCTGTCGGAGTTATAAGATGGGCTCCCTGATTTTGCACATTGCCCACTGGGCGATCGACCTTGAACCATTCGAAAGCTTCGATTGGTTCCCACTGCAACAGCATTATTTGCTCGGCGCGCTCTTTCGGTGTCGCTGGATTTAGCCATTCCCGGGCCAGTTCAGCATTGAGCGTCACCGGCTGCCGGTCGTGAATATCCACCATGCCGCCCGTGCTGTCGGCGGTGATGAGCACGAAGCCGTCATTCTCGTCCGGTTCATGCTCTGCGTTGGGATACTGGCCGATTGCGGCGCAGAGGATTGGTGCGCGATCCTTCCGACGGATCAGGTAGGGCTGCTTTTTTGGTCCGCCTTCATCAACCCATTCAAACCAGTTGTCGATCGCGATGATCGCCCGGTGCGGCCATATCGCGCTGAAGAATGGATTGCGGGCCACTCGGTCTACCCAAGCGTTGATCAGCGGGGCACGATCCGTTGCCCAGTGCGGCCGCCATCCCCAGCGCACCATGTCGGCCCGCAGAAACTGACCTTCCATATGAAAGAGGGCGAGCTGAGTGGACGGCGTGGCATCGTAAAGCCCGAAAGGTTGGTCGCCTGCATAATTGATCAATGCGTTTTGGATGCTGAGCGCCGCGACAAAGTCATGAATGCTTCGGTATTGAGAAAGACGTCCGCACATGGTTGGAGCCTCTGGTTGTGTTTTCAGCGTAGACCAGAACCTGAGGGCCTGATGACACAAAACCTTTCAAATTCTGCTGCTCGGCCATCATCTTGTCGTCCCTTCGCCAGTCCTTGGAATCCGCCTCCGTCAGTTTCGTCCACCTATTGAACATTAGGATTTACGCAGCACAAGCAACAGCAGCGCTGCGGCCGCCAGCCCCGCCCCGACGATGAAGGTGCTGATCGAGCCCGAGGTCTCCCACAGCGCGCCGGCAAGTACACTGGCGATCAACAGGCATACGCCGCTGATCAGATTGAAGAGGCCGAATGCCGTGCCCCTTAGATGTTCGGGCGCGGTATCGGCGATCAGTGTCGCGAGAATCCCTTGGCTGAAGCCCATGTGCAGGCCCCACAGGGCAACGCCGGCCAGCATGGTCATGATCGAGTCCGCTTGCGCCAACAACAGGTCCGCCAGGATCAGCAGGACGATGCCGACACACAGCACTTTGGTGCGGCTGATCCGGTCGGACAACCAGCCGGCGGGGTAGGCGGACACCGCATAGAGCAACGACATGACCACCATCACCATCGGCACCCAAGTGGCTGACAGGCCTGTTTGCTGTGCTTTCAATACCAGAAAGGCTTCGCTGAAACGGGCCAGCGTGAAGAGCCCGCCAACGATCACCACCCACCAATAATCACGGGAAAAATCCCGCAGAACCTTCCAGTGGATGGGCGAGCGAAAGGCGCTTTCGCCAGCGACAGCGGTCGGCTCCTTTACCCCGCCGACAATCAGCGCCACCGATATCACTGCCGGGATCACCGCAAACCACAACACCAGATGGATCTGCCCGAGCCAGAGCATCAGCACGATCGCCAGGACCGGACCCAGAATGGCGCCCACGGTGTCCATCGATTGGCGCAAACCAAAACAGGCACCACGGATTTCGGCGGGCGCGATATCGGCGACCAGCGCATCTCGCGGCGCGCCACGAATGCCTTTGCCGATGCGATCCAGAAAACGCGCGGTAAACACCACATCCACCGAGTGCGCGAGGGGAAACAGCGGTTTCGACAAGGCTGCCAGACCGTAGCCCATCAACAGCAGGCCTTTGCGCCGGCCGATAAAGTCGCTGATGGCCCCGGAGAAAATCTTGGTCAGCATCGCGGTGGCCTCGGCGATGCCCTCGATCACCCCGACGGTCAATGCACTCGCGCCTAAGGTCGTGACGAGAAACACCGGCAACAGGCTGTGCACCAGCTCTGACGAAAGATCCATGAACAGACTGACAAAACCCAGGGCCCAGACCGTGGAGGGGATACGCACTGAAGCCGGTCTGGGTTTTGAGAGGTTGTCCATGCTGGTTTCCGGGATTGAATGCTCACCGATTGTTTATGTCGCCAACCCCAGCGATCAGGCCTTAAAGATTCTGACTCAAAAACAGCAACGTATTGCCATGCGCTTCGACCGCCGCCCGCTGGTTATAGCTGTCACGGTGTGAGCAGTTGAAGCCATGTTCGGCCCCCGGATAAACCTCGATATCGACGTCATCGTTGAACTCGAAACGCTCGGCGATTTGTTTCACGGCGTCGATGGGGATGTGGCTGTCCTGTTCGCCGAAGTGCATCAGCACCGGCACCTTGATTTCACCGGCCCGATCCAGCTGGTTCTGAATACCGCCGCCGTAGTAGGCGATCGCCACGTCGACGAAACCGTTGGCTGCGGTGTTGTACGACAGCATGCCGCCGAAGCAGAAACCGATCGAAGCGATTTTGCCGTCCAGCCCTGGCTGTGCTTTCAGGGCGTCGATGGCCAGTTTGATGTCGGCTTGAGCCTTGGTGGTGTCGGTGGCGTTCATCAGCTCGACGGCGCGTTTCCAGCCGGCTTCGTCATAACCCAGTTCGATACGGTGGCCGTGGCGCCAGAACAGATCCGGCGCTATCACCAGATAGCCATCGGCGGCGTATTGCTCGACAACAGAGCGGATGTGTTCGTTGACGCCGAAGATTTCCTGAATCAGCACAATCCCCGGCCCTTTACGGGTGTGGGGGATGGCCAGGTAAGCGCCGAATGTGCCTTCGGCGCTGGTGATCTCGATCCATTGTGTGGTTACGCTCATGATGGCTCCTTTACATAAGTTGGGTGGATTACCGAGGTGCTGGCATATCAGCGGTGACTGCACCGCCAGAAGTATCGAGCCAACAGCGCGTCCACGCTGAGTTTGCCAGCTCCCGAGAGCAATAGCGGCATGAGGGCTGCAAGGTAGATCAGCGGCAGTTTGAAGTTGCCGTAGCCTTTATTGCTGATGGCATAACCCTTGGCAAGTTCACTCAATGTAGACCAATCGGCTGGCCAGTGAACGGCAGCGGTCGCAACGATCGTGACCACGATCAGAATAATCGCCGAGACCCGCGTCCCCAGGCCCACCAGCAGGGCGAGGGCGCCAATCAGTTCGGCCCACATCGCCAGTTCCCAGTTCAGCGTGGCCGGAACGTGGTTGAAGGGAAACGGGAAGCGGTTCTGGATGTCGGCAAACCAGTTCTGGCCGTTCCATTTTTCCAGGCCTGACTCGAAAAACTCCCAGGCCAGAAACAATCGCAAGGTCAGGGGCGCGATCCAGCTGCCGGCGCGGTTGAGATTCAGGTGCAGGTTTTTGACGGCCGATGAGAGGGAGGTGTTCATAGGATTTATCTCTGGAAAAACCAATGTGGGAGAAAGGCTTCTCCTACCGGGGAAATGTTGGTGTTGTTGAGATGTTATTCAGTCAACGGTGCATTCCTGGCCGACCGTTTGTACTTCAACGCAATCTTGCCCAACAGCCGAATGACGATCGCCGAAAACATCAAACCGAATGGCAGGACGTACCAGGCGCTCATGGGGATCCGCTTGAAGTTGGAATAGGTGAACACCGCTGCGAGCACCCACATGCCGCTGACGTGCAGGGCTTTCCAGGGTTTTGGGCCAATCAGCCGCGCCGTGGTTTTGAAGGAAGTCAGCGCCATTAACAAAATAAACAGATAACCAACCGATCCCGGGATGTTGCCGACCGTGGTGCGACCGGGCCAGAACTCGGGGTTCAATTGGCCGTAGCTGTAGATCAGGATGGCATGCACCAGATGGGAAAACGCGAAGGCCAGGCCGATGAAGCGTCGCTCGCGTACCAGTGATCGGGTGAAAGGCGAAGGCACCAGTGCGGCGAAGGCAGAGGCGGTAAAGGCGGCCAGAAACAGCACAAACGAAGTGCGTGCGGTGGCGCGAATGGCGCTGCGCGTGGCTTCCACCAGATCCGGGTTGAGCAGCAGAATCAGACTGGTCATCAACAGCACCAGCAAAGACAGCAGGCCAAACAGCGACCAGCCGTGGTAACGAGGAACTTGGGTCATCATGACAACACTCCTGAGCAAGTGCCGACCCGTTTTTACCGGCGGTCGGCGGACGGCAGGAGTATTTCAACCGGGTATGTTGGCGGTATGTCCGCAAGATCGCCGAGCGCAAGTTCTTGTATCCCGGGCCACGACAGATACATTCCCATACAAAACTGTGATTCAGCCGCGACCAGCAGCGTCTAGCGACAGTGTCCCCGCAATCCCATGGGGCGAGACTTCGGAACCCGGCATGCAAACGCTGTTGAACGAGATCCTTGACGCAGTCCGACCGTTGATCGGTCAGGGCAAAGTGGCTGACTACATTCCCGCCCTCGGCACGGTGCCGGCTAATCAGTTGGGCATTGCCGTGTATGGCAATGACGGCGAGCTGTTTTGTGCCGGAGACGCCGACACGCCGTTCTCGGTGCAGAGTATTTCCAAGGTATTCAGCCTGGTGCAGGCCATCGACCATTCCGGCGAAGCGATTTGGGAGCGCCTCGGTCACGAACCGTCCGGCCAGCCGTTCAACTCGTTGGTGCAGCTGGAGTTCGAGCGCGGGCGCCCGCGCAATCCCTTCATCAACGCCGGTGCGCTGGTGATCTGCGACATCAACCAGTCACGTTTTGCCGCGCCGGCGTTATCGATGCGCGATTTTGTCCGGCGCTTGTCGGGCAACCCGAATGTCATGGTGGACGGCAAGGTCGCCGAGTCCGAATACCAGCACCGCGCGCGCAACGCGGCCATGGCCTACCTGATGCAATCGTTCGGCAACTTTCATAACGATGTCGAAGCCGTGCTGCGCAGCTACTTCAGCCATTGCTCGCTGCGCATGAGTTGCGTGGATCTGGCCCGGACTTTCTGTTTCCTGGCCAACGACGGTTTCTGCAAGCACAGCGGCGCGCAGATCCTCAGCGCCCGCCAGACCCAACAAGTCAACTCGATCATGGCCACCAGCGGGCTGTATGACGAAGCGGGCAACTTCGCCTATCGCGTCGGTCTGCCGGGCAAGAGCGGCGTAGGCGGGGGAATTGTGGCGGTGGTGCCGGGGCAATTCACGGTGTGCGTCTGGTCTCCGGAATTGAACACCGCCGGCAACTCCCTCGCCGGCATGGCCGCGCTCGAATTGTTGAGTCAGCGAATTGGCTGGTCGGTGTTCTGATGGCCTGTCTTGACTAGCGCCCGATGACCGCTACCGTGAAGCAGGCATTCTTTGACTCACCCGAATGGGTGAAGGGGCGGGTGACTTCATGGTGAAATTCGGTTCCGCGCTTCTAGTCTTCAATGACCCGGACACTCATTTGCGCAAAGGGTTGTCTGCCGTGGTCCAGATAGGTGACACCCTGTGGGTCGCCAATGATGAATCCTTGAGCCTGGAGCGTTTCACCCTCAGTGAGCGCGCCGGTGCGGGCGAGTTCCTGTTTGACCAGCACAAACAATTCCCGTTGGCGTCCCTGTTGACGCTGCCGGTCATCCCGACGATTGGTGAAGAATTCGTTGAGGCAGACCTGGAAGGCATGAGCTACGACCGCGACACGGGGTATCTCTGGGTTGTGGGTTCTCACAGCCTGAAACGGAAAAAGCCCGACAGCACCAAGTCCCTGAAGAAAAACGCCGCGCGCCTGGCAACTGTCAGCAGCGATGGCAATCGTTTTCTCCTGGCCCGGATTCCAGTGGTCGAAGAAAACGGGACGTTCACTTTGGTGAAGAGCACCGCCAGCGATGATCGAGTCGCCGCCCAATTGGCCGGCAATCACCTGGTTAACGAATTGCTCGATGAGCTCAAGGACGACGAGCATGTGGGGGCATTTCTGCACATTCCCGGCAAGGACAACGGGTTCGATACCGAAGGCCTCGAGATCAACGGCAAGCGTGTTTTTATCGGGTTGCGAGGGCCTGTGTTGCGGGGCTGGACGATTGTTCTGGAAATTGAACCCGAGGACCATCCCAAGACCGCCCACACGCTGACGCTGAAAAAAATCGGGCCCAAGGGGCGCAAATATCGAAAGCATTTTCTCCAGCTGGATGGACTCGGCGTCAGGGACTTGTGCATCGATGGCGACGACATGTTGGTCCTGGCCGGGCCGACGATGAACCTCGACGGTCCTGTCAGCGTATTTCGCTGGCTCGACGGCGCCAGGCCAACAGACGAAAGTTTTGTCTTCAGCGAACAATTGCCGCCGGTCCTGGAGGTTCCTTACGGGCAAGGAGAGGATGAAGGCCGCGATCATGCCGAAGGACTGACCTTTATCAGCACCGCGGGCGTAGAAGATCCCTTGCTGCTGGTGGTCTATGACGCGAACGCCAAGTGGCGCAAACAGGGGAGCAATCGCCTGGAGCAAGATGTATTTCGACTTGCGAAAAAGTCACCGCCATCGCGCCCCGGTGAATGACGCTCCATGGATTTTCCTATACATTTTCTGACCGCTCCCCTGCATGGTGAAACCGTTTCATGTCTCTTGCGCTCGAACGTCTAGTCGCTGGCACGCCGATCCCTTTTGCCGGTAATCGTGTCACGGTCGTCAGCCCCGAATTGGCGGCGCGCTTTCAGCCCGGCGACCATCTGCTGGTGGAGCAGGTCAGCGGCGAGTTGTTGCTGATCCCGGTGTCGGATCAACAAGCGGCGGCGGTCGCCATCGAGCGCGCCGAAGCCGCGTTCGCTGCGATGTCCAGCGTCTCGGATCACGCCATCAGCGAGTTTTTCGATCACTTTGCTCAACGTCTGGAAACCCCGGAATGCTGGGCCTTGATTGCAGCCGCCAACCTGACCGACATCGAGCGAGCCAAGGCGCGCGGGCGTTCCATCACGCGGTTGCTCGCCGATGAGCGCATGCGCGGCGACATGATCGCCGGCCTCAGGGCCTGGCGCGATGCCCCGGCCACCCGCGGCAAGGTCGTAAGCTGCGTCGAGCATGACGGCTGGAAAGTCGAGCAAGTGGTGTCACCGCTAGGCATCGTCGCGTTCGTGTTCGAAGGCCGGCCGAATGTCTTTGCCGACGCCGCCGGTGTATTGCGCACCGGTAACACGGCGGTGCTGCGCATTGGCAGTGACGCGTTGGGCACCGCCCAGGCCATCGTCACCCATGCATTGAATCCGGCACTGGCTGACGCCGGGTTGCCGAGCGGTGCGGTATCGCTGGTGGAAAGCGTCAATCACGCCGCCGGTTGGGCGATGTTCGCCGACCGACGCTTGTCGCTGGCCGTGGCCCGTGGTTCGGGACGGGCGGTCAGCCAATTGGGCAGCATCGCGCAGCAGGCCGGCACTGCCGTCAACCTGCACGGCACGGGTGGTGCGTGGCTGATCGCCGACAAGGACGCCGATGCCCGGCGCTTTGCCGCCGTGGTGCGCAATTCGCTGGACCGCAAAGTCTGCAACACCCTGAACGTTTGCCTGATCCACCGCGACCGCGCCGCCGAACTGGTGCCGCTGTTTCTCGACGCACTGCAACAGGCCGGCACCGCTCGGGGCCAGGGCTGCAAGTTGCATATCGTCGAGGGCAGTGAGCCCTGTTTGCCGGCCGATTGGCAAACCGCGAGCGTCGAGGTGTATCGCGCCGAAGGCTATCAGACCGAAGCGCTGGCCGAACCGCTGCCCGAAGATCAATTGGGGCGCGAGTGGGAATGGGAAGAAACCCCGGAAGTCAGCCTGAAAATCGTCGAAGACCTGGACCAGGCCATCGCTTTGTTCAACCGCTACAGCCCGCAATTCACCGTGTCGCTGATCAGTGAGGATGCGCTGGCGCAGGAGCGTTTCTACAACGCGGCCAACGCGCCCTTTGTCGGCAACGGGATCACCCGTTGGGTCGATGGGCAGTACGCGTTGAACAAGCCCGAATTGGGGCTTTCGAACTGGGAGAGTGGACGCCTGTTTGCACGCAGCGCAATTCTCTCGGGGGATGGTGTGTTCACCATCCGTAGCCGCATGACCCAGACGGATCTATCGGTCAAACGCTGACGATGAGGGGACAGCCCCTGATGCCTGTAGGAGCGGGCTTGCCCCAATGCCAGTCAGTTAAGCCGCGAAACCCTGTAGGAGCGAGCTTGCTCGCGAAGGCGGCAGTACAGTCAACATTAATATCGCCTGACCTATCGCTTTCGCGAGCAAGCTCGCTCCTACAGGAATTTCGCTTAACTGACAGGCATTGGGGCTTGCCCGCGAAAGGGGGATGTCAGGCGACATCAATGTTGACTGTACTGCCGTCTTCGCGGGCAAGCCCGCTCCTACAGGTATCAGGGACAGCCCCTGACCGCAGGCAACGGCACGCACTATACTTAATGTGTGTCCGTGTCTGCGTGGGGACGGACAGCGCTCATCTGACTACGTGAGGGAGGGTTGCGCCATGAAACTTCATTCCTTTCGACATTACTCACATGATCTGGAAATGGTCGTTCACGACGCGTGGATTACCACCAGGGTAAAGTCGGCCCTGGCATTGGCCGATTCAACCCTCGGCCTGCATGTCCATGTCAAAACCCATGCGGGCAGGGTGGCATTGAGCGGCCGCGTCAATACTCACAGGCAGTGTGAGCAGGCTGTTGCTGTGGCCCGTTCGGTTCATGGTGTCGTCGACATCGATGCCAGCGAATTGCTCACTCACGTGTTCACGCCAGGAAGTTTCCCGGAAGCGCCCAATGCCGAAGACACGCCTGAACGTCGGCCACAATCGTCAGCAAAGACGGACGACAAATGACAACGGCGATCTTGTGAGTGTCACCTTACCGGTCGGGAGCCAAGGACCGGCGCAGTAGCGCGCATGTCCACCTTGTAACGCTGCGCCAAGCCTGGCGTTGCTCGGGCAGTCAAAGCCTTCAGGTATCCGGATGCTTGGCCAGCGACACGAAGTGGCGACGGCTGGCATCCAGAGTATCGACCGATGCCGGTCTCGATGTCAGATCAATCATCCACGGACTGGCAGATGCCATTGCCACCTTTCTTGCTGGTATAGGTCACGGCGACTGAGTCGTCATCGGCGATGCTGATCGAGATCGTTACGTCCGACCCTTTGGCCTCGAACAGGCGGTCATTGATCATTTTGGTCTGGGCTTCTTTGCTGTTGATCAAGACCGGACCATCCTGGTCGGCGTGGACCATGATTTTCCCGGGACAGTCCACATCAAAGGCAGGAACACCGGGAACGATGTTCGCCTGAGCGGCACCCGCCAACGCCAGTAGCATGAATGTCAGGGTTTTTTTCATCGCAGACCTCCAGTGGATAAACCGATGTCCAGCGCTCTGTTAACCATAGCTCTGTTCTTTTGACCCAGTGCGAAGTTAGAGGTGCATATGCGACAAACAGAAAGGCCCCGCTCAATGAGACGAGCGGGGCCTTTTGTTTATGGGGGAGTGACCCTTTGAAAGGGATCAGTACAACCGATCAATCACCCGAACTTCGTTCTGGTTCTGCATCGATGCCCATGCCTGTTTCAGCGTTTGCAGCACATTACCGATGAAGTCCTTGTCGGCTGCGGCTTTCTTGCCGACATAACCCTGGCCGCGACGGTACATCTTCAGTCGGGCCAGCAAGTTCTGGTTATTCTGGTCGAACTCTTCTTCATGGGCATGGGGCGACAGGCAGTCGATATGAACCTGGCCCGATTTGCTGATCCACAGAATATGGCTGTCCTGGCTGTCTTTTTGCACAGCAAACAAGCGAGCCAGTTCATCGATAGTAGGTTGATTGTTCAGATTCATTGTAAGCCCCTTGACCATTTGGTGATCTTTCAAAGTTGATTCGCTAATACAGGTAGCCCATCGGTTAGTTGATCCCTGGCACCGAAACCAGGACGTCAGCGGTTGGCCGTCAATACGACGGGGTCCCGCGTCGTTGCATGTAGTCGTGTTGAATAACTGCTACGCAATAGCGTCACAACGAAGAGAAGCAGCGAAAACCTGGAGGCCACTGCCGACGTTTTCAGGGTCGGCCACAAGCTTCATGAGGATTGATCGCCAGCGCTTCTCGCCCTTGTACTGGACGTTCAGGCCAGGTCAGCTTCTTCAATCTGCCTTGTGGGCAGCGTGTATCCGGGAAAAACAGCTCGGCGGTCAGACGAGCTTGCTCAAACGTGTTGCCTGTACTCCCGATCGGGGAGACGTCTGCATCATGCAAGGGCAAATCGGAGGCGTCAATGATTATGTAGTGATTATTTTTATTCACTACATATTGTCGGACAAAGTGGTTTTGGAATTAAAAAGGCAGATGTGGCTGGCTGTGGTTTGCCTTCGGAAGCTCCGACCCCGGCCCCGTAGGAGCGAGGCTTGCCCGCGAAGAACGATAACGCGGTCCAGCAGTTTGTCCGCGTGATGGCCTTCGCGGGCAAGCCTCGCTCCTACGGGACTGTAGGGGCTGCCGAAGGCTGCGATCTTTTAAAGCGGTAAACGGTGCATGGATAACCGTCGATCGGCAGGTGATGCAGGGTGAATTCACCGCCCGTGAGATTGGGCATCACTTTGGCCCAAAACAGCCGCGCAGGCTGGTTGGCATCGATGTGGAAAATCTGCCATTGACCGGGGAACCGGTTCAAGAGGGCAGAGACGACCAACTTCGCGACGCCTTGGCCACGAAAGCGTCGACTGACAAAAAAGTAGCCAATGTTGTGCTCGGCGCCGAGGATATGGGTTTCGTTATCCACGGTCACGAAACCTGCCAATTCCCCGTCAACCCTGATCAGAAACGGCCTGGTTGCGGGATTGCGCCAGTAATCCAGTTTGGGCTGGATATTGAAGAGGCCCTGTTCACCAAGTTTCAGCGGTAGCCATTCGCTGAAGTCATACATGTAGAACTGCATCAGGTTTTCTATGGTTTCCAGTTCGTCGCGCTGAGCGGCGTGCAGTTCGATGGAGGGCTGGCTTCTGATTGTCGTCATGGTCGATACCTTTTCAGAAAGCAGGGCTGCTGCCTGGCGCGGACCCTGTGGGAGCGGGCTTGCTCGCGAAAGCGGTGTGTCAGTTAACATTGATGTCGCCTGACACACCGCTTTCGCGAGCAAGCCCGCTCCCACAAGGATTGCGTGTTGCCGGGCTTGAAGAACATTAGACCATTCAGGTTCGCTCGAACTGTCCTCAAACCTTGCCCGCCGGTTTCGCCACGCGTTTGGTGCCGGTCGAGGGCTTGCGTTTGGCCGGTTTCCGTTTGTTTTTCCACGGTGTGGCGCCACGTCCGGCCGGGCTTGCCGGCCCGCTGATGGTCAGGTTGAGGCCGGCGCAACGTGCCACCTGCTTGCTCATCCACGCGGCCTGTTTGGTGACGAACTCTTCCAGGCTCATTTCACCGCTCTGCACCATGTCCAGGGCCTGCTCCCAGATCGCCGTGGTTCCGGGATCGGCAATGGCGCGCGGCACGGCGTCGATCAGGCTGAAAGCCGCCGGCGTCGCGGCCAGGGCCTTGCCGTTCTTGATCAGATAACCGCGGTCCAGCAGGCCCTGGATGATCGAGGCTCGCGTCGCTTCGGTGCCGATGCCGGTGGTGTCCTTGAGTTTTTGCTTGAGCAGCGGATCTTCCACCAGTTTGGCGACGTTCTTCATCGCCTTGATCAGATCGCCTTCGGTGAACGGCTTGGGCGGCTGGGTCCAGAGGTCCTTGAGCTTAACATCGGCCACCGCGCAGTCACGCCCTTCGGCCAATATCGGTAGTGTTTGCGGTGCCGGTGCTTCGCGTCCCTTCGCCGGAGCGAGAGCTTCAGGCAGGGCGCGTTTCCAGCCAGGTTCGACGATCTGCTTGCCCACGGCGCGCAAGGCTTCGCCGGCACAGTCGAAGTCGGCCTGGGTCCGGTCGTATTCATGGTTAGGCAGGAACTGGGCCAGGTAACGCGCACGAATCAGGGTGTAGACCGCCCGTTGTTTGCCTGCCAGTCGGTCGATGTTTTTCGCCGCCGCCGTGGGGATGATGCCGTGGTGAGCGCTGACCTTGGCATCATTCCAGGCCCGTGAGCGGCGCTGGGGCTCCAGGTGATCGTGCAAGGCGTTCAGGGCCGGATCGGCTTGCCGAAGCGCCGCCAGAATACTTGGGGCTTCGCTGTGCTGACTCAGCGGCAGGTAGCCGCAGTCGCTGCGTGGGTAGGTGATGACTTTATGGGTTTCGTACAGCGCTTGGGCGATATCGAGGGTTTCCTGAGCACCGAGCCCGAGCTTTTTCGAGCAGACTTCCTGCAACGTGCCCAAGTCGAACGGCAAAGGCGCGACTTCGCGCATGCGCTCGGTGCGCAGTTTGATCACCTGGGCGCTCGCCGCACCGCCAATGGCCGCAGCCGCTTTCTGAGCCAGCGCCTGATTCAGGCAGCGATCCTGATCGTCGCAAACGTCGGAGGCCGCACGCCATTGGGCGGTGAACGCGGTGCCGTCGTGCAGCAGTTGCACATCGATCGCCCAATAAGCCACCGGGACGAAATCGGCAATGCTGCGGTCGCGATCCACCACCAGGCGCAAGGTCGGCGTCTGCACCCGGCCGACCGGCAACACCCCCTGATAGCCGGACTGACGCCCCAGCAGGGTGAACAGCCGACTCATGTTCATCCCGATCAACCAATCGGCCCGGGAGCGCCCCAATGCCGAATGATAAAGGCTGAACGTCTCAGCTCCGGGCTTGAGCGCCGCCAGTGCCTTGCGGATCGACGCATCGTCCAGTGCCGACAGCCACAATCGCCGGATCGGCCCGCGATAACGACAATGCTCCACCAGTTCCCGGGCGATCATCTCGCCCTCACGGTCGGCGTCGGTGGCAATCACCAGTTCACTGGCCTCGCCGAGCAAGCGTTTGACCGCCTTGTACTGGCTGGCCGTGCGCGGTTTGACAGTCATCTTCCATTTTTCGGGAATGATCGGCAGATCCGCCAGCACCCAACGCTTGTAACGCGCGTCATAGGCATCCGGCGGTGCGGTTTCCAGCAGATGGCCGATGCACCAGGTCACCGTGACGTCCGTTCCCAGCCAGCAGCCATCGCCCCGGCGCTTGGCGCCGAGCACGGCCGCGATGTCTTTGGCCTGGGAAGGTTTTTCACAGAGGTACAGCCGCATAACCACCATCGTCGATCAGTGTTCGAGGGGTGCACAGAATGGCGGTTGATGAGCGATGGAGCAATCTTTATCTGTATGGATGTACAGCTTAAGCTGTTGCGGTTGATGACAGCGGTCAGTCCACCACAAACAATTTGGCCAGGTTTGGCATGTGTAACTGAAGCAAGCTCCGTTCGGCTGCGAAGTGCTCGGGATGCCGAAAGATGGGGTATACCTGATGGGGCACGGATACAACGTAACAGCAATGGAGGAACCTACCCCATGAAAGCCCCGGCTCCCGGTAATCCCATCGCCATCACCCCTCAACCCGGCTGCGTGGTGGTGAAGTTCCATGGCATTCAAGTGGCGTCGTCCACTCGGACGCTGGTCATGCATGAGGCCAATTATCCTCCGGTGTACTACATCCCGCGGGAGGACATCGCCGAACAATATTTCGCCCGCACCGACCACACCAGCTATTGCCCGTACAAGGGCGATGCCAGCTATTTCAGCCTGCAAATCCCCGGGCATGAAGGTGCCAATGCGGTATGGAGTTATGAGCATCCGAAGGTGTCAGTCGCACAGATTCGCGGGCATGTGGCGTTTTATCCTGAAGAAGTGACGTTTGAGGTGCTTGATACCTGAGGTGCAGAACCATCGAGGTGAGGGGACTGTTGCCCGAACGCAATCCCATGTGGGAGCGGGCTTGCTCGCGAAGGCGGTGTGCCAGGCAACATCAATGTCAACTGACACTCCCTCTTCGCGAGCAAGCCCGCTCCCACAGGTAAACCTCTGCTAGAGGTTCATGCCGTCAGTTCTTGTCCAGATCCACATTCTTCGTCTCACGCAAACACATCATCCCCACCACCAGGCTCACCCCGGTAATCACCACCGGATACCACAGCCCGTAGAAAATATCCCCGGTGTACACCACCAGGGCAAACGATACCGTCGGCAGGAAACCACCAAACCAGCCATTGCCGATGTGGTAGGGCAGGGACATCGAGGTGTAGCGGATGCGCGTCGGGAACAATTCGACCATCAGCGCCGCCAGCGGGCCGTAGCACATGGCGGAGATGATGATCAGCGCGACGATCAGCACCACGATCATCGGTTTGTTGATCTGCTGGGTATCGGCTTGTGACGGATACCCGGCCAGGGTCACTGCGCCGCGCAGGGCCGCTTCATCGTAGCCATCGATTCTCACCTCGCCGATGCTGACCTGCACAGCGCTGCCGGCCGGGGCCGCTTCGCTGTTGTAGGGCAGGCCCTGTTTGACCAGAAAGGTTTTGACCTTGTCGCACGGGCTATCAAATTTAGCCTTGCCCACCGGATCGAACTGGAAGGTGCAGGTGGCCGGGTCGGCCAGCACGGTGATCGGTGCCTGGCGACTGGCCAGGTCGATGGCCGGATTGGCGTAGTGGGCCAGGGTCTTGAAGATCGGGAAGTACAGCGCGGTGGCCAGCAACAGGCCAATCATCAGCACCGGTTTGCGCCCGACCTTGTCCGACAGCCAGCCAAAAAAGATGAAGAACGGTGCGCCGATGATCACGCTGACGATCAGCAGGCTGTTGGCCAGGGCCGGGTCCATTTTCAGGAATTGGGTGAGGAAGAACAGCACATAGAACTGCGCCGCGTAGAAGGTCACCGCTTGCCCGGCGTTGATGCTGAACAGTGCGATCAGCACCACTTTCAGGTTGTCCCATTTGCCGAAGGAATCGCGCAGCGGCGACTTGCAGAGTTTGCCTTCTTCTTTCATTTTCACGAACGCAGGCGACTCATGCAGGCTCAAGCGAATCCAGGTCGAGATGCCCAGCAGCACGATCGAAAACAGAAACGGAATGCGCCAGCCCCAGACTTCGAACTGGTCGCCGGTGAAGTAGCGACAGCCGAGCACCACCAGCAGCGACAGCAGCAAGCCGAGGGTGGCGGTGGACTGAATCCAGCTGGTATGGAAACCGCGTTTGCCCATCGGCGCGTGTTCCGCGACGTAAGTGGCAGCGCCGCCATACTCACCGCCCAGCGCCAGACCCTGGAGCATGCGCAGCACCACAAGGATGATCGGCGCGGCGATGCCGATGCTCGCGTAAGTCGGCAGCAAGCCGACGCAGAAGGTCGCCACGCCCATGAGGACGATGGTCGCGAGGAACGTGTATTTACGCCCGATCATGTCCCCCAAGCGTCCGAACACCAGCGCACCGAATGGCCGCACGATGAAGCCGGCGGCGAAGGCCATCAGTGCGAAGATGAACGCCGTGGTGTCGTTGACCCCGGCGAAGAACTGTTTGCTGATGACCGCCGCGAGGGCGCCGTAGAGGAAAAAGTCGTACCACTCGAACACCGTCCCGAGGGACGAAGCGAAGATGACTTTCTGGGTTTCCTGACTGGTGCCGACGCTGCGGACAGCTTCCAGGGGCTGAACATGTTCTGACATATCGGTATCCCTCACAGTGATTGTTTTTGTTGTTCCACTGGTGTTGCGTAGTCCTTGCAGCGGCGATCCCTTGTGGGAGCGGGCTTGCTCGCGAAAGCGGTGGGTCAGTCGACCTCTATGTTGAATGTAATGCCGCCTTCGCGAGCAAGCCCGCTCCCACAGGGGAGAGGTCTATAGGCGAAGGGTTGAGGATCAATTGCGCGGCTTTCTCGGCGATCATCAGCGTCGGCGAGCAGGTGTTGCCCGAGGTGATGCGCGGCATGATCGCAGCATCGGCGATGCGCAGGCCGGGAATGCCGTGGACGCGCAACTCGGCGTCGACCACCGCGTCCGCATCATTGCCCATCCGGCAGGTGCCCACTGGGTGGAAAATCGTCGTGCCGATCCGCGCGGCGGCTTCATGCAATTGCTCTTCACTCTGCAAGCTGTCGCCGGGCAGGTACTCGACCGGTTTGAACGCTTGCAAGGCGGGCGCGGAGACGATGCGGCGGGTCAGGCGGATGGCATCGGCTGCCACTCGCAAGTCTTCTGGATGACTCAGGTAATTGGGTTGAATCAGCGGCGCTTCCCGCGGGTCGGCGGAGCGAATGTCTATCCGGCCACGGCTTTGCGGGCGCAGATCGCAGACCGACGCAGTGAAGGCGGGGAAGGCGTGCAGCGGCTCGCCGAAACGCTCCAGCGACAACGGTTGCACGTGATATTCGAGGTTCGCCGAGGTCTGCTCCGGCCCCGAACGGGCGAAGGCGCCGAGTTGGCTCGGCGCCATGGACAGCGGGCCGCTGCGGTCATACAGATAACGCAGTCCCATGCCCATCTTGCCCCACAGCGTGCCGGCGATCTGATTCAGGGTGCGGGCGTTTTCCAGTTTGTAGATCAGCCGCAGTTGCAGATGATCCTGCAGATTGCCACCCACGCCGGGCAGTTCATGGGCAACGCCGATGCCCAGTTTTTGCAGGAGTGGGCGAGGGCCGATACCGGAACGTTGGAGGATGCCCGGTGAACCGACGGAACCGGCACACAGGACGATTTCCTTACGCGCCTTGAAGATTTTCGCCTGGCCTTGCCAGCCTGCGCTGACTGCTGAGGCACGGCCGTTTTCCAGCAGCACTCGGTCCACTTCGACGTCGGTCAGCACCGTCAGATTGGCGCGCTGGCGGATCGGTTTGAGAAACGCCTTGGCCGCGTTCCAGCGGATTCCGGCTTTCTGATTGACCTGGAAATAGCCGCAGCCTTCGTTGTCACCCTGATTGAAGTCATCAATGCTCGCGATGCCGGTTTGCTCGGCCGCCGCGCGGAAGGCATCGAGAATTGGCCACGACAGCCGCTGACGCTCGATCCGCCATTCGCCGGCAGCGCCATGAAATTGCGAGTCGCCGGCAAAATGGTTTTCGCTGTGTTTGAACAGTGGCAGCACGTCTTGCCAGCTCCAGCCGGCATTGCCCTCGGCCGCCCAACCGTCGTAATCGCCAGCCTGGCCGCGCATGTAGATCATGCCGTTGATCGAGGAACAGCCGCCGAGCACCTTGCCGCGCGGGTAGCTCAGGGTGCGGCCTTGCAGGCCCGGTTGGGTTTCGGTCTTGAAGCACCAGTCGGTGCGCGGGTTGCCGATGCAGAACAGGTAACCGACGGGGATGTGAATCCACGGGTAGTTATCGCGGCCACCGGCTTCGAGCAGCAGTACTCGATGTTGCGGGTTGGCTGATAATCGATTGGCCAGCAAACAACCGGCCGGCCCGGCACCGACCACGATGTAGTCGTATTCATCAAGGGAAGTCTGCATCCCTGACCTCGTATTGTTGTTCTTGTTGTCGGTCATCCTAGTTGTTAGCTTTCGTTAAAAGAATGTTAGTTTTTACGCAGCTGCTGTGCGTTTTTAAACAGCGTCATTCATACGGCATAACGACAAGGAGGGTTCATGTTCGACTGGAATGACCTGCGGTTTTTTCTCGAATTGCAGCGCAGCGGCCGCTTGCTCACCGCCGCTCGCCGTTTGAACACCACCCACGCCACTGTGGCCCGGCACATCGAAGCCATCGAAAAAAGCCTCGGCACCGCGCTGTTCGTCCAGCATGCCCAAGGCTACGAATTGACCCCGGCCGGCGAAGCGCTGCTCAAACACGCCGAAGCCATGGAAAACGTCGCGCTGCTGGCTCAGGAGGAAATCACCCAGTCATCCGCGCCGCTGGGCAAGATCCGCGTCGGGGTGACGGAAGGGCTGGGCATCATGTTCCTCGCCAGCCGCATGAACGGGTTATTCGATCGCTATCCAGGACTGGAAGTGGAACTGGTCGCAGTGCCGCGTTTCGTCAGCATCCTCAACCGTGAAGCGGAGATCAGCATTCATCTGGAACGCCCGGCCGCCGACATGCTGGTCACCCGCAAACTCACCGATTACCGACTGGCGCTCTACGCCAGTCAGGCCTATCTGGACCGCTCGCCACCCCTGCGCAGTCGCGAAGACCTCGGTCGGCATGCATGGATCGGCTACGTCGACGACTTGCTGTTCAGCCAGGAACTAATGTTCCTCAACAGCTTCTGCCGCAACCCTCAAGTGGTCTTTCACAGCACCAGCGTCATCGCCCAGCAACAGGCGGCGCGCTCGGGCCTGGGAATCGCCGTGCTGCCGTGCTACATGGCTAGCGCCGATCCGGACTTGGTGCCGTTGCTGCCGGATGAAAGCATCCAGCGCAGTTATTGGATCAGTACGCGGCGCGAGCTGCATAAATCGGTGCGGCTGCGGGTGTTGTGGGATTACGTGGTGGAGTTGTGTGAGCGCGAGCAGGATCTGCTGCAAGGCTCCATTCCCTTCTTGTAGGAGCGAGGCTTGCCCGCGAAGGCGTCAGGCCTGACACACCGCGTTATCGTTCTTCGCGGGCAAGCCTCGCTCCTACGGAGCCCATTTAAACAAGAAAAATCGTGATCGTTTAAATGAAGCTTGTCGTTACCATCCAAAGGCTACGGCGCCTTGCGCCAACGCGTACACGTAAGACAGAATCCGCCGGCTTGTGCGTCTTGGGGCTCGTCGGTAACTTGATTTCCGTCACTGCTCATCAGTGATCGGGTCTGCAAGCCCGCCGGAATACCAGTCGCATAGCCCCTGCCACAGGACGCTCGTTTATGTCCGCGAAATGGCGGCTTTGTGCGGGAGATCTTCGGATCTGCCGGGTTCCTGGTTTCCCGGTCTTGCAGACCCGCACATAGCTGCCACCCATCATCTGCAAGTGATGCGGGTAGCTCCTAATGAACAATCAGGAGTTTCACCATGATCAAACCTACGCCCAATCCGCCGGACACCGATCCGATATCCCCGTACGAACCCGATTCAAAAAAACTCAACGAGGCCGCCGAACGCGCCCTCGACTTCCACTTTCCATCGAATGCCGATATCAAAGCCACCGCGCGTAAACCCAGCAAGCTGTTTGCCGTGGACCCCGAGGCGACTACCGAAACCCTGGCGGTTTTTTTGGTCGAGACGCTGGCCTCGATCGATGTGATGGTCCATCAGTTGGTGGATCATCTAGAGGGTGAGTCGCGCTACGCACTGCTCGGTATTTCAAACAGCATCATGGTGGCGGAGATCACTGCGAACCGGGTGCTGGATCACATTAATACGCCTTAGAAGTGTGAGCTCTATTCCCTTTGTAGGAGCGAGGCTTGCCCGCGAAGGCGTCAGGCCTGACACACCGCGTTATCGTTCTTCGCGGGCAAGCCTCGCTCCTACAGGGATTGTGTCGGCGTACAGATGAAGTCATTCAGCCATTGGGCGGCAGCTCGCGGGTGGTCCGTTGCACAGTGCTGTGATTCTGACCATCGGGAATCGACAAGGTCGCCCGCAGCCCGCCTTCGGGTGGGTTGACCAGTGTAATCCGTCCACCCAGCCGCGTCGCAATGGTGCTGACGATGGTCAGCCCCAACCCCGCGCCTCCGGTATTTCCACGGCTGTAAAAACGTTCGAACAACCGCGCGCGATCTGCTTCGTCGATGCCCGGCCCCTGGTCCTGGACGCTCAAGTTGTAGAACCCGTCGTCCCGGCTCAATTGCACGGTGATGACGCCATGCTCCGGCGAAAAATTCGCGGCGTTGGTGACCAGATTGTTCAGGGCGATGTCGATGTCGGCGGCGTCGGCGAGGACTTCAAAAGGCTGGTCATCGACGTCGAAGGCCAGTTCCAGATTTCTGCTCAATAACCAGCGCGTGAGTTGGGCCAGAGTGGCGCGCACGGTTTCGCTCAGGTCGATGCTGTGCAGCACCGGTGCCACGGATTTTGGTTCGAGGCGGGCCATGGTCAGCAACTGATTGACCAGACGGCTGGTCCGGTCGACCCCGGCAATCAGAAACGCCAGGGACTCACGACGTTCCTGTTCCGTGCCGGCTTCCTGCAGGTTTTGCGCATGCACCCGCAGCACGGCCAGCGGCGTACGCAGTTCGTGGGCAGCGTCGGCGATGAAGCGCCGCTCGCGGCCAAGCACTTCTTGAATTTGCGCCAGCATGCGGTTGAGCGCTGCTTGCATCGGTTCCAGTTCGCTGGGCAACGGGGTCAGTTGCAACGGCTCCAGAGAACCGCTGTGCCGTGCCCGCAACGTTTCCGCCATATTGGCCAAGGGTTTGAGCCCCCAGCCAATCGCCAGCCAGACCATGGCCGCCAGTATCAGGCTGCCCAGCACATTGGGCCACAGGGTATGTCGCACGATCCGGTCTACCAGGTCCGTACGCACGTCGTCCCGTTCACCGACCCAGATGCGCAGGTCATTCTGTTTGTCTTCGAGCATGAACACCCGCCAATGGCGGTTGTGCAGATCCACCACATCGCTGAAACCGGATTTTGTCGGTGGCACCGTGAAGGAGGGCGCACTGGCGGTGTGCACCAGCACCTCGTCCTTGCGATTCCATACCTGAAAGGCAATTTTGCTTTCATAGGGATGACCATCGACTCTCGGCACCGCTTCACTCAAGGCCTTGTTGAACGCTTGATACAGTTCGGCGTGTTCATTGCTGGCCAGCGGCATGCGCATCACACCCTGCAGCAGCCGGGCGTTCTGGGCCAGTTGGGCGTCGTAGACTTCGGCAATTTCGTGATTACTGTCATGCAGATTGAGCACGCTGATGATCGCCAGGCCAGTCAGCAACAGGCCAATGATCAGCGTCAGGGTGCGACGCCGGATCGAAGTCATCGACGCTCCTCCACCAGGTACCCGACACCGCGAATGGTGCGGATCAGGTCGGTGGAGAACTTCTTGCGCAGGTGATGGATATGCACTTCCAGAGTGTTGCTTTCGGCTTCTTCGTTCCAGCCGTAAAGCAGTTGCATCAGGTGGTCGCGAGTCATGACCCGGCCCGGCGGCGAGAGCAGTTCGTGGAGCAGTTGATATTCCTTGGGCGTCAGCGCCACCGGCTCGCCTTGATAGCTGACTTGCTGGGTGCCGGGGTTCAGGCTGATGCCGGCGTGTTCGATCAACACTTGGGCGCGCCCGGCGCTGCGTCGCAACAAGGCCCGCAGGCGAGCCTTGAGTTCATCCAGGTCGAAGGGTTTGATCAGGTAATCGTCGGCCCCGGCATCCAGCCCGGCGATGCGGTCTTCGGTGGCATCCCGGGCGGTGAGGATCAGTACCGGCAGGTTGGAGCCGCTTTCACGCAGGCGACGCAGCACTTGCAAACCGTCCATGCGCGGCAGACCGAGGTCGAGCACGGCCAGGTCAAACTTCTCGCTGAGCAGCGAATGCAAGGCACTGCTGCCGTCCTGCAGCCAATCGACGGTGTAACCCTCACGGCCCAAGGCCTGATGAATGCCCTCGCCAAGGGCCACGTCATCCTCGATCAGTAATAAACGCACGCGGACTCCTGTCAGTTGAGTTTCTTGTTCACGTCCACCAGTAACGCCTGGATCTCTTTGCGTCGCCCGACGTCGGCGCTTTCCCGGCCAGGGCGGGGCGCTGCTAGCAGGGCTTTTTGCAGTGCTTCCCTGGCTTCACCATAGCGCTTTTGACGGTAAAGGTGATCGCCCCAGAAATACAGACTGTCGATGCCGGCCGGATTCAGCTGCAAGGCCTGCGTTAACAGTTGTTCGGCCTTGTCGGCATCGCCGAAACCGAGGGGCCAGCCGGGCACGCGATCATACAGCGCCGCGAGGCTGGTGTAGGCGGAGCCTTGCAGGGCCTTGGGGTCAATGGTCAGAGCTTTTTCCAGATCGACTTTGGCGGCCTTGACCTTGCTCAGGGCACCGAGGCCACCTTGGGCTCCGGCCCAGCTGCTGGTGACAATACCGGACCAGATCCACGCTTCGGCAAGGGATTGGCGTTCCCGGGTGAACGTCGAGGCCTGGGTCGCGAGTTTTTCAAAGGCGGCGGTGCGCTGTTCGGCAGGCAATTCGTATTGAATGTGCGCCCAGCTTTGCTGAATGCCATTGAGGCGCTGCTGATCGGCGGCGTCCAGCGCCCAGGCACTTTGGCTCAACACCCCGAACAGCAGGCAAGTGACGATTTTTTTCATGGTTTGAGACTCTCGTTATCGGGCTTCTGACTCAGGCGACGGATCAGCGGCAACTGCTTGCGCAAGCCACGGTCCACCAGATGCGGCAACAGACTGTTCAGGCGAACGAAAAAACGTTCCGGCCAGCCCAGGTACAAATCGCGCCGGTCACCGGCAATGGCGTGGATGACCGCCGAGGCGACGGTTTGCGGATCGTCCACATTGGCTTTGAGCGCATCGTTCAGCGCCTGGGCCGCCGGGCTGTTCATGCTGGTGTGGGTCGCCCGGGGAGCAACGTAAAGCACGCTGATCCGGGTGTCGGCCAGCTCCCGGCGCAGGGCTTCGGAGAAACCGCGCAGGGCAAACTTGGTGGCGCAATAGCTGGCATAACCGGGGTAGCCGATGGAGCCGTAGGTCGAGCCGACGTTCACCACCATGGCGCTTTCGGCTTGCTTGAGCAGCGGCAGCAAAAGCCTGGTCAGGCAGATCGGCGCGCTGATGTTCACCGCCAGCATCGCATTGATCTCGCTGTCATCGAGCTGTTCGAGCATGGCGAAGTGATTGACCCCCGCGGCGTTGACCAGCAGGTTGATGCCACCGATGGCTTCGGCCGCGGCCAGCACTTTGTGTCGGTCGCCGGGGACAGTCAGGTCAGCGCCGACCCAACACAGGTGCAGCGGGTAGCGTTCGAGCAAGGGTTCCAGCGCCTCCCGGTGCCGGGACACGGCCAACACCCGCGCGCCACTGGCACACAGGGCGCTGGCGATAGCCAGGCCGATACCGCCGCTGGCTCCGGTCAAAACCACACGGGCTTCATGCAGCTGCATGCAGATTCTCCCCATCGCGGGGCAGGCCGCGGAACATGTCGGTATAGAGCTTGTAAACGACCTTCGAGGCATGAATCACCGCGGCTTGATCCGCCGGGTCTTCGAGTGTGTTCATCAGCTGGCGGTAGGTCTGCATGTGTTCGATATCCAGCGAGCCGTGGGAACTCAGGTAGCTGAAGGCGGTTTCCGGCAGCGCCAAACGCTCGCGGATGCTGCCGGCCGCGTGGGTGGCCAGGGCAATGCTGGTGCCTTCGAGCACGTTGACCATGCCGAACAGGCCGACCGGGTTGTCCCGTGCAATCAGGTCATAGAGGAAGCTGACCATCAACTCGATCGGCAGCGAGGGACGACCGTCACGCACCGCCTCTCTGTCGCCGCCACAGGCCGCGATGTCGTCGAGCACCCATTGTTCGTGGCCGTATTCCTCGTCGATGTATTCGCACACCGCTTGACGCAGCCATTCCAGCCGCTGCGGCAGACGTGCGCCGCACGCCATCATCAACGGCACGGTATGGCGCACGTGGTAGTAGGCCTGGACGAGAAAAGCGCGGTAGCTGTCCAGGCTGACCTTGCCCTCAAGGGCATCGCGGATGATCGGCAGGTTGAACAACTCGTGGCGTTCCTGCTGGGTGGCTTCTTGCAGGGTGTCGAAAAAACTCATGATGCGGATTCCTCGGAAGAAACGAAGTCAGTGAGCTGCGCCCGGTAACGTTCGACGATGGCGTCGCGGCGCGGTCGGCCGTTGGCAGTCAGCAAGCCGTTGGCGGCGGTGAACGGTTGATCGAGACGGGTCCAGTGATGAACCTGGGCGTAATCGGGCAAAGCCTCGTTGGCCTGGGCCACGGCGGCAGCGAGCTCTTCATCGGTGCAGTCAGGCCGATGGGGCCAGAGCAGGGCGTGGTTGGTTGGCATCGCTTCGCCGTAGACGAACGCCTGAGCGATATGACGACGCTGAGTGAGCTCGGCCTCGACCCATTCCGGATTGACGTTGCGGCCGAAACTGGTGACGAACTGATGCTTCTTGCGCCCGTTGAGGTAGAGAAAACCTTCCGGGTCGAACTCGCCGAGATCGCCGGTCGGCCACCAATCATCGCGGAACGGGGCTTGCCCCAGATAGCCGAGCAGGGGCGAGCCCTTGACCAGTACTTCGCCGTCATCGGCGAGGCGAATTTCAACATGGGGCAGAGGCCGGCCAACGCTACCCGGGCGGTGCGCGCCCGGGCGATTGAGGCATACCACCGACGAGCATTCCGACAACCCGTAACCCTCGTAAACCGGAATGCCGATGCGCTGAGCGCGATGCAATAACTCTTCGGAAACCCGTGCGCCACCGACCGCAGCAAAGCGCAACGACTGAGGGTTGAACGCTTTTTGCTCGGCGGCGTCGACCAGCATCAGCAGCAACTGCGGCACCAGGATCAGACTTTCCGGTTTTCGGGTGGCCAGACAACCCAGCAGCCGCGGCACATCGACAGCGCTGGCACCCTGAATGCCCAGGGTTTTCTGGCTCGGTACGCTCAAGGTCGCGCCGGCATACAGCGCGGCATAACAGCCGAGGTTTTCCAGCAGAATCGCTAGGGGCAGCAGCGTCAGGTGATGCCGTGGATCGGTGGGTTTGCTTGCCTGATCCAGTCCACGGGCCACCCGCAAAAGGCTCTCGGCGCTCAGGCACACGCCTTTGGGTGTGCCGGTGGTGCCTGAGGTGAAGGTCAGTTTGGCGGTGCCTTCGGGTATCCGGTTCGGGCCGCTGAAGGTGCGACGCCAGAATTCGCCGGTCTTCTCGTAGCCGGCCGCCTGCCGTTCGGCTTCCAGCTCCGGTTCGGCAATCAGCAGTTCGGCCTGGCTCTGTTCCAGGCAATGACTGCGTTGTGTCGGGCTGAAGAAGGGCGGCAGCGTCAGACAGGTCAGGCCTTCGAACAGTACGGCCAGGTCCCAGAGCATCGCCTCGGTGCCGTTGTCCAGGGCCAGCGCGACCACTTTGACGTGCTCATCGCGCAGACGCTGTTGGCGATACATGACCTCGGCGTACAGCGTGGCGTAGTCCAGTTTCAACTGATCGCCCCACAACGCGATGACGTTGGTCTTGCGCTCGGCATGACTGCGCAGGGTCTGCTTGAACCGCTCCATTTCAGGCGACATGGCTGGACTCCTCAAGGGAGATCGGCAACCCCAGGCGATTGAACAGACCGATATTACGCAAATGGATGAAACCGGCGCGGATGTTGCCGACATGCACCCATGGCTGACTCTCGTAATAACTGCCCCAGAGGTGACGGTCGTCGCCCAGCCGCGCAGGGTCGGCGGCGCAGAGCGTCACCGGCTTCAAGCCCAGGCGATGAAAACTGTTCACCAGTCCGATGTTGCCGGTGAACGCCACCCATTCCAGCCCGCCCATGGCCAACAGGTAGGTGATGGCGATGATGCTCAGGCGCGCGCTGCCGGTATCGCTGGCGGCGAGGTTCCCGACCTCGACAATACCGGCCCGGTCCACGGGTTGGCCGGCGGTGTCGCTGATCAGCGGATCAATCGCCTCGTCCAGATAACGCTCCAGAAACAAGGGTTCGGCACTGGCCAGTCGTACGCCAGCCACCGCACTCAGCGCGCCTGACGCATCGCTCATGCCGAACAGCTGCGGCATGAAATGACGGATATCGGCGCCGTGGGCCTTTCGAAAACGCTGCTGGATAAAGGCTTCGAAAACCGGACGCGGGGGATCGTCCGGCAAGGCTCTGGCCAGACTCATCTGCGGGGTTTCGGCTTGACCGAAGTGCAGGGGCAGAGGGATGTTCCAGTCGAAATCGGGCATGGGCAAGAACGCCTCCCTGAGTAAGTTCGGGAGGAGTATCAAAGGCAATTCTTAACGGAGTCTGAAGGTGACCTTCAGATTGTCTTAAGACTGCACGGGCAAGGTGGCGCCGGTCGGTTCGACGAAACCGGATCCAGGCTGTACGAAATGAGTCGGCAGCCGCCACTGATCTTCACGAGGCTCTGTATGACCCGAGATTCAGCAGTACACAGGTATGGAAAACTCTCGATCACCTTGCATTGGCTGATGCTGGCGCTGTTCATCGGCGTTTATGGCTGCATCGAGATCAAAGGATTGCTGCCCCGTGGGCATGCCTTGAGGGGCCTGTTTCTAGGGCTGCACGGCGTATTCGGGTTGAGCATTTTTGCGCTGGTCTGGGTTCGCTTGCTCGGGCGCCTCACGCCCCGACCACCGATTACTCCGGCCCCGCCCACCTGGCAGACTGGTGTCTCGCACCTCATGCACCTGGCGCTGTATGGGCTGATGATCGCTACGCCGTTATTGGCTTGGCTGATGCTGGCCGCCGGGGGCAAGCCGATGCCGTATTTCGGCTTTTTCTTGCCGGCGCCGGTTGCGGTGGATCCCGATCTGGCCAAGCAACTCAAGCATTGGCATGAATGGCTCGGCAGCACCGGCTATTGGTTGATTGGTTTGCATGCAGCGGCGGGGTTGTTCCATCACTACTGGGTCCGCGACAACACGCTCACGCGCATGCTGCCGGGGGGCTCTGGTGTGGGTGTCAATGAGCGTCAGCGATAATCCGGAATTGGGTGCTGGCCAAGCGTTCGCCATTTACCAGAATGTGCACCACGTGCTGGCCGGCATAGTGCCTGCGGGTGGTCAGTTCCTTGATGTGCTGACTGCGGCTGATGGCTTCGCTGGCATTGTCGGACAGTGTGAGGGCTTTAAGTTTGAACACCTTTGCCGAGGTGCTGCCGTTGGCTTTGACATAATCGATAGCGTAATCGATCACCAATCGCTGACTGTCCGGGACCGTGGACTTCACTCTGAAAGACAGGGTGATTTTCTCACCCAGGCGAATCACCGCCGGTTCGACCTTCACGTCAATGATTTCAACCTCGGGCTTGCCGCCCGCACCAATGATTGCCAGCGCCCGCTTGTTACCTTGTTTGATCAAACTGCGCAGGGCGTGTCTGGCGATCCACGCCGTATGCTTGTTGTCCAGCGGCCAACCCTCGATCAACGCCAGCACCCACTCGGGATGATCCTTGGTGATGTCGTTGAGGTGGTTGGCCACGGATTTGCGCACGTAGAGGCTATCGTCGGCCTTGAGGTTGTCGAGGATAGCAGCCGCCAGTGTCGGGTCGGCCTGGACCTGTTCCAGGCGGAACGACCATGGCAGGCGCGGTCGGCTGCCTTCGCTGGCGAGGCGTCGGACGTGTTCATTTTCATCCTGCGACCAGTCGTGCATCAGCGCCAACGAGCGTTCGATATCGCTGCGCAGAAAGTGCCGAATCGCGAACTCCGATGAGCCGAAGGCCGTGAAATATTTGAGCGCATCCATCGACAGGTCGAACCTGTGAGCGCCGTAGGTCGCGACGTAATGCGGCAAAAACATGCTGACGAAGGCGCTGTTCAGGCGCGGGGCGAGGGCGCGCAAGACGTCGAGGGATTCTTCATAACCGAGTGGCAATACCGCATGCAGGCATTCGCTGACGCGGGCCATGCGTTGCATGACTGACAACTCCGCCAGATCGGTTTTAGCCAGTGTCAGAAAGGCCTTGGCATCGAAACCTGGATAGACCGCCGTTATCTCGGTGGCGATGTGCGCGAGGCGTTCGGCGTTGAAGATTTCTTTCAGAGCGGGAGAGGTCTGGTCTGCCATCGTGGGTTCCTTGCCAGTGATCGTTCCCACGCTCTGCGTGGGAATGCATCCCGTGACGCTCTGCGTCACATTTCAGGGGCGGACGCAGAGCGTCCATGACGGCATTCCCACGCAGAGCGTGGGAACGATCCGGTTCAAACCTTACCCGCTTCCTCTTCCAACTGATCCGACTCAAACAATTTTGCCAATTCCGCCCGCGATTCCTGAGCGGTCTGCATCACTTTGGCCGCATCGTCATACACCGCATGCTGGGCTTCCAGCACTTGTTCATCGTGATGGGTAAAACGCTTGATCCGCGCATCCGCCTGGGCCTGCGTCAGCCCTAGTCCAACCAGCGTTTGCCGGGTCATTTCCAGGCTGGAGTAATAGGTTTCCCGCACCGCCTGAGCCCCGACATCCACCAGCCGGTGCACATGCTGACGGTTACGGGCGCGAGCGATGATTTTTATGTGCGGATAGAGCTTGTGCACCACCTCGGCCGTCTTGATGTTGGTCTCCGGATCATCGGTGGCAATCACGAAAAACTCCGCTTGCTCGACCTTGGCCGCGCTGAGGATTTCCGGGCGCATCGGGTCGCCATAAAATACCGGCACGCCGCCGAAGCTACGCGACAGTTCGATGGTTTCCACCGACGTGTCGAGGGCGACAAACTTGATGTTCTGCGCCCGCAGAATCCGCGCCACGATTTGCCCCATTCGGCCCATGCCGGCGATCACTACGCGCGGCGTGTCAGTGTCGATTTCGCGGAACTTCTGCGGCACCTCCACCGGTTGAACCTTGGGTTTGACCAGTCGTGCGCAGACCAGCAGCAACAGCGGTGTCAGCGCCATCGACAGGGTGATGGTCAGCACCAGCAAGTCGTACAAGCGCGGCTCGAACAAGCCCTGATCCCGGCCGATCTTGAACACCACAAAGGCGAATTCACCACCGGCCGCCAGCACAATCCCCAAGCGAATCGCATTGACCTTGCCCAAGCCCCCGGCCAGTCGACCGACCACAAACAGCAGCGGCAGCTTGATCGCGATCAACAGCACGGTCAGCCCCAGCACCGCAATTGGCGCGCTGAGCAGCAAACTCAAATTGGCGCCCATGCCGACGCTGATGAAAAACAGCCCCAGCAGCAGCCCCTTGAACGGCTCGATCTGCGCTTCCAGTTCGTGACGGTATTCGGAATCCGCCAGCAGCAAACCGGCGAGGAATGCGCCGAGTGCCATGGACACGCCGACCAGGTCCATCAGCCACGCCGTGCCGATCACCACCAGCAACGCGGTGGCCGTGGACACCTCCGGCAGACCGGTCTTGGCCACCACGCGAAACACCGGGCGCAACAGATAACGCCCGCCGATCACTACCACTGCGATACTGCCGAGCACCCGCAAGCCATGGTTCAAATCTTCGGCGGCGCTGGTGGTGTGATCGCCGCCGGCCAGCAGCGGCACCATTGCGATCAATGGGATTGCGGCGATGTCCTGAAACAGCAAAATCGCGAACGCCAGCCGCCCATGGGGGCTGGTCAGTTCCTTGCGCTCGGCCAGGCTTTGCAAACCAAATGCAGTGGACGACAACGCCAGGCCCAGACCCAACACGATGGCACTGTTCAGGGATTGGCCGAACACGAACAACGCCAGCACACCAATCACCGAGCCGGTCAGCAGCACCTGCGCCAGGCCCACGCCGAACACCGATTTGCGCATCACCCACAAGCGTCGCGGCGACAACTCAAGGCCAATGATGAACAGCAGCAACACCACCCCGAGTTCGGAGATGTGGCTGACGCTTTGCGGATTACCGATCAAGCCCAGCACTGACGGCCCGATGATCACCCCGGCAAACAGATAGCCGAGCACCGCCCCCAGCTGCAGGCGCTTGGCCAAGGGCACGGTGAGCACCGCCGCGAATAAAAAGACGACAGCGGCTTGCAACAGGTTGCCTTCGTGGGGCATGGCGAAACTCCAGGGTGTGGCAGGCGAGAGCGGCGCTCGCCCGACTTTCAGCGGGACGTCAGGATAAAGGCTGGCGTCCTTTCAGTCAGCAAGGAGGTTGCTGATCGAGCTCACGGCTCAGTGGGGCCATT
The DNA here is from genome assembly GCF_022014505.1 of Pseudomonas sp. PGPR40. Taxonomy (NCBI): domain Bacteria; kingdom Pseudomonadati; phylum Pseudomonadota; class Gammaproteobacteria; order Pseudomonadales; family Pseudomonadaceae; genus Pseudomonas; species Pseudomonas sp. PGPR40. The sequence goes on from NZ_JAKLSP010000012.1 coordinate 75,421, forward strand.
GTTCGAGCAGGATCGAAACGAATTTCTCCGCCGCCGGCGATAACGATGCGCCCCGACGGTACACCAGGCCGAGTGTCCGGTTCACCACAGGATCGGTGAGCGGAATGCTCACCAGCGTCGGATGATCCGCCGTCGGCATCGCGAGGCTCGGCATGGCGGAAACTCCCAGACCGGCTTCGACCATGCCCAGCGAGGTGGACAAATGCTGTACCTCATAAAACCACTGCGGACGCCAGCTCAGGCCTGACAAGGCGTGATCCAGGATCATGCGGTTGCCGCTCAGGCGCCCGACCCCGATCAACCGGTAGTCGCTCAATTCTGACCAGGTCACAGACGTCCGCCCGGCCAGTTCATGGTCACGGCGGCAGGCCAGGACAAAGGGCTCGTTGACCAGTGAAACGAATTCAATGTCCGGGTGCTGGCCGCTCATCATGTTGATGCCGAAGTCGGCTTCCCCTCGCAGCACCGCTTCGAGCCCTTCATTGGCGCTGAGGTCGAGCAAACGGATGCGGATTTTCGGGTAGCGTTCGTTATAAAGACGAATCACCGACGGCAGGAAGTAAAACGCAGCGGTTGGAATGCAGGCCAGGGTCACCTGACCGATTTGCCGCTCAGCCAACTCACGGATATTCAGGATCGAGTCGTCGAAGTCATCCAGCAATCGGCGAGCCTTGGGCAGGAAATCACGGCCGACACTGGTCAGGCTGACCTTGCGCGTGGTTCGGTCGAGCAAGGTCGTCCCCAAACCCTCCTCAAGTTTTTTTATCCGCCGGCTCAAGGCCGGTTGTGACAGATGCAGTGCGTCGGCAGCCTCGTGAAAACTCCCCAGTTCGGCGATTTTCACGAAAGATCGGATGTCCTGAAGTTCATATTCCATGTTCTGTCTCGTCGGAGGAGGGCGCTGAGTTACGGTAAAACTTTCTTTTGTGAAACGCAATAATTGCTCCGATCTTTGCATTGGAAACACAATTACTTCCCTGTCACTCTTGTTTCCAAGACATCAATTACCTCGATTGATCAACAAGAGTTAGTAGTCATGCAACGAATTCCTTGTGTGCTGATGCGCGGTGGTACCTCAAAGGGTCCGGTATTTCTCGCTTGGGATCTGCCGGTTTCGATTCAAGAACGTGATGAGCTGTTGCTCTCGGTGATGGGCTCCGGTCACGAACTGGAGATCGACGGCATCGGCGGTGGCAGCCCGCAAACCAGCAAGGTCGCCATCGTCAGCCCTTCGTTGCATCCCGATGCCGATGTTGATTACCTGTTCGTCCAGGTCATGGTGTCTCAGCGTCGGGTGGACACCGCCCCCAATTGCGGCAACATGCTCTGCGCGGTCGGGCCGTTTGCCATCGAGCAGGGTCTGGTCAAGGCAACCGGTGAGCTGACCCGCGTGCGGATTCGCAATCTCAACACCGGCACCTTCGTCACCTCTGATGTGCAGACGCCAGACGGCAAGGTCAGCTATGAAGGCGACACAGCCATCGATGGCGTGCCTGGCAGCGCGGCACCGGTTCAGCTGACATTCCTCGATGCCGCTGGCAGCAAGACCGGCAAGCTGTTTCCAACGGGCAACACCGAAGACCGGTTCGACGACATTCCAGTGACCTGCATCGACATGGCCATGCCAATGATGATTCTCGAGGCGCGTCACCTGGGCAAACGCGGCGACGAAACGCCGGCCGAACTGGATGCCGACAAAGACTTTCTGCAGCGCCTCGAAGCCCTGCGGCTACAGGCCGGCATGGCCATGGGCCTGGGCGATGTCAGCGACAAGGTCATCCCCAAGCCGGTGCTGGTATCGAAGGCCAAGGCCGGCGGCACGATTCAGGTTCGCTACTTCATGCCGCACAACTGCCATCGTGCGCTGGCCATTACCGGTTCCATCGGTCTGGCCACGGCGTGTGTCAGCGAAGGCAGTGTGGTCGCGCAGATGCTCGGCAATACCGGCGGGCCGCGTCTGCAACAGGTGCGAATCGAGCATCCGAGCGGCGGCATCGATGTCGTCTTGTCCTACACCGGGAAGAACGGTGAGACAATTCGCGCCTCTGTTGTTCGTACCGCCCGAAGGCTGTTTTCCGGCTTTGTGTATGCCCCGGCTTCCCAACGGTTCGCCGGGTAGTCTTCCCACGTAGTCACCGCAGTTTTGCATCAGAACAAGCTCGGGGTCGTACGCCTGGCGCGTCGGCAACGTCTTCCATAACAACAAGAGAGTTGCCTTATGCTTGCCTTACTCGGCTTGGCCATGGTGGTTGTGTTCACGTTCCTGATCATGACCAAGCGTCTATCACCCATCGTTGCATTGACCATTGTTCCGATTGTCTTTGCGATCATCGGCGGCTTTGGCGGGACCACCGGCAAAATGATGCTCGACGGCCTGAAGATGGTCGCACCGTCCGCAGCATTGCTGCTGTTCGCGATTCTGTTTTTCGGTTTGATGATCGACTCAGGACTGTTCGATCCGCTGATCCGCAAGATTCTCAAACGGGTCAATGGCGACCCGATGAAAATTGCGGTCGGTACTGCGCTGCTATCGCTGACTGTCGCCCTGGACGGCGACGGCACCACCACTTACATGATCACCTGCGCGGCAATGCTGCCGTTGTACAAGCGCATTGGGATGAACCCGATGATTCTGGCGACCGTTTCCATGCTGTCGTTGAGCATCATGAGCGGCATGACCCCTTGGGGCGGCCCGGCGACCCGGGCGATTGCCGCATTGGGGCTGGATGCCGGGGCGTACTTTGTTCCGTTGTTGCCGACCATGATCGGCGGCGCGGCGTGGGTGGTATTCACCGCGTTCCTGCTGGGGCGCGCCGAGCGTAAACGCATTGGCAACGTCCAGCTGCAAAGCGGCGGGAGTGATTGCTATATCAAGGCGATTCTTGAGGACACGCCGCACAAACGCCCGAAACTGGCCTACGTCAACCTGTTGCTGGTGACGGCGGTGATGGTCGCGCTGGTGATGGGGCTCATGCACTCGGCAATCCTGTTTCTGATTGGCTTCGTGCTGGCACTGATGATCAACTACCCGCAACTGAACATTCAGAAAGAGCGCATCCTCGCGCACTCCGGCAACGCCATGACGGTAGTCTTGCTGGTGTTCGCGGCCGGTATTTTCGCCGGGATTTTCTCCGGAACCAAAATGGTCGACGCTCTGGCGCAAACCCTGGTCGACTGGATTCCACCGTCCTGGGGGCACCTGTTCCCGCTGGTGGTGGCGATCACCAGCATGCCGTTGACCTTCGTGCTGTCCAACGATGCCTATTACTTCGGCGTGGTGCCAATCCTCGCTAACGCGGCGGCGGCCTACGGGATCGATCCGGTAGAAATCGCCCGGGCGTCGATTCTTGGCCAGCCGGTGCACTTGATGAGCCCATTGGTGGCCTCGACCCTGTTGCTGGTGGGGATGGTCGATCGCGATCTGGGCGACTTTCAGCGCGCCACCTTCAAATGGGCGGTGCTCACTTCCCTGGTGGTCACAGCTTTAGCCCTGCTGACCGGGGCCTTGACGCTGTTCGCCTGATTCATCCCTGACTCACCACTTGACAGAACTCCACGCGCCCGATGAAGGACGCGCGGCCACGTGCATCCATAAAACAATAAAATGAGTAGTTCGACATGACCCACTTTCTGACTCGCGGGGCTCTTCTTCCTCTTCTGGCTGTGTTGCCAATGGCCACTGCCAGTGCGAGTGATTTCATCGACGACAGCAAGTTGAAGTTGCAACTGCGTAACGTCTATATCAACGAAAACTTTCGCGATGAGCATGGCTTGAGTGCGCGTTCGGCCAGAACCGCCAAAAGTGAGCGCACTGAGTGGGCCCAGGGCTTCCTGCTGGATTTTCAGTCGGGTTTCACCCCTGGTACAGTGGGTTTCGGGGTTGATGCACTGGGCTTGCTGGGGATCAAACTGGATTCCGGGCGTGGTCGCAGTGGCACCGGTCTGCTGCCGGTGCACGATGACGGCCGCGCCGCCGATGAGTTTGCCAGTGCCGGGGCGGCTGCCAAGGTCAAACTGGCCAAGACCACCCTCAAGTACGGCACTTTGCTGCCCAAAAATCCGGTACTGATCTACAACGATGCGCGCTTGCTGCCGCAAACCTACGAGGGGGGGCAAGTCACCAGTACCGACATCGAGAACCTGACCCTGACCGGCGGCCATCTGGACCGATTCAAACTGCGCGATTCCACCGACAGCGTGTCGATCGTTCCTGACGGTTATTCAGGTGACAAAGGTGGCGATTTCACCTACGCCGGCGGTGACTACAAACTCGGCAAGAAGACGCGGGTGAGTTACTTCTACGGTGAGCTGGAAGACTTCTATCGGCAGAATTTTGCCGGCATCCAGCACGATCTGCCGTTGGGTCCCGGGGTGTTGACCGGTGACTTGCGCTACTTCAACAGCAAGGACGCGGGCCGTGCCTACGCCTCGAAAATCGATAACGACATGCTCAGCGGCCAGTTGTCCTACGCGGTGGCGGGGCACACCTTGGGTGGCGGTTACCAACAACTCAGCGGTGACGCCGGGTTGCCATACATCAGTGGTGCGACGGTGTATTCGTTCAGCAACGTTGGGATCGGCAAGTTCATCGAGGAGGACGAGAAGACCTGGATGCTCAGTTACGCTTACGACTTTGCTTCGATGGGCGTGCCGGGGCTGACATTCATGACCCGTTATCTCAAAGGCAACGATGGCAAGTCCGACACCAACGTCAAAGAGTCCGAACGCGACATGGAATTGGCCTACGTGGTCCAGAGCGGCACGTTCAAGGGGCTTGGCGTGAAGCTGCGCAACTATGTCTACCGTTCGGACTTCGCGCGTGGACGTGACAGCAATCGTATCTATTTCACCTACGACATTGCCCTCTGGTAAGGGCGCCGAGCGAGGTCTATCTGAATAAGTTGCCAATCGCCTGCATTTCTGGGAAAACGGCGCCCATGAAGCCCTGTTCGGGCAAGCGCGCAGAAGAGTGAATGTAATGAATGATGAATTGCAGATCATCGACCTTGAAGTGTGCGACGGCAAAGCCGCTGTCAAAGGCGCGCTGATCACTACCCAATATCGCGGGTGGCTGGAAGACGGCACTGAATTCGATTCTTCCTGGAGTCGGGGTAAACCTTTTCAGTGCGTGATTGGCACGGGGCGAGTGATCAAGGGCTGGGATCAGGGAATCATGGGCATGCAGGTTGGCGGCAAACGCAAGCTGCTGGTGCCGGCGCATCTGGCTTATGGCGAGCGGACGATGGGCGCGATTACGCCGAACTCGAATCTGATTTTCGAGATTGAATTGCTGGAAGTGCTGACGCGGGATGATTGATGGCTGTATGAGCTGAAACGACAAAACCCGCTGTCTCTGTGAAGAGAGAGCGCTGAGAGCGCTGTGTGCCCCCTGAGGTCTAGGGATGAAGAGAGCCCCGCTAACTGTCTGAGCGTCCTATCTCGTTACCGGGACTGGTCTCAAGGCGAGCTGGGGCTCGATCCTGGCACGGCGAACAAGCGGTTGAATCTAGCCGCGCGCCAGGAAATGCTAGTGCTTCGGAGCGCGGGCATACCAACCGTAGATTGCGATGCCGGCATAACAGGTCGCTGGCACGCTCAATGCCATCGCGAGCGTCGAGAGGTCGGCCGCATACCCTGTCAATGGCGGAATAAATGCCCCGCCAACAATGGCGCAACAGAACAGGCCCGAACCTTCCGCCGCGCGATGACCGAGCCCTGCGGTCGCAAGGGTAAAGATCGTCGGAAACATGATGGAGTTGAACAGCCCGACGGCCAGCAGCGACCATCCGGAAACAACGCCTTGTGTGGTGGCAGAGATCGTCAACAGCACAATGACTGCCGTGGCGGCAAAGGCCAGCAGTTTCCCGGGCGCGAAAGTGCGCATCAGCGCCGAGCCGATAAAGCGGCCAACCAGGGCGCCACCCCAATAGAAAGCAACATGCTTGCCTGCGGCTTCGGCGGGAAGGGCCAGGGTTGTCGGCAGCATGAGGTAGTCGGTGATGAGGCTGCCAATCGTGACTTCGGCGCCGACATAGAGAAATATGCAAACGGTACCGAGTGCAAAGCGCGGCTGCTTTAGAAGGTCGAGCGCAGCGAGTGGATTGAGACGTTCAGGTCTTGTTGACGGTTGCAGCTCATTTCTTTTCAGCCAGACGATCAAGGCGACGATGCAGATGAAGAGCGTAATGCTTGCATAGGTGTTGCTGATCACGCTGGCTTCCTGCGACAGGAAGGACGTCAGTTCTGCTGGCGACAATGCGGAGGTATCTACCGCATTGAGGGAGCCCAGGATCAGTATGGCACCCAGGTAGGGTGCGACCGTGGTTCCCAGCGAATTGAACGCATGGCCGAGGGTGAGGCGGCTGGGGGCCATTGCGGCAGTTCCGAGTAGTGAAAGCAGCGGGTTCGCAACGACCTGAACGGTTGTCACGCCAATCGCAAGCACAAAGAGGGCGCCGAGGAAGGCTGGAAACAATGCGGACTGTGCGGCAGGAATGAAGAGCAGGCATCCACCAGCCATCAGCAGCAACCCGAGGACGGCCGCTCTCATGTAGCCGATTCGCGAAATGAGCAGGCCTGCGGGTATGGCGAAAATGAAATAGGCAAAAAAGAATGACGACTGCACAAGCATGGCCTCGGTATAGCTGAGGCTGAAGAGGTGCTTGAGTTTTGGCACCAGGACATCGTTAAGGCTGGTGATGCTGCCGAGGATGAAAAACAGCGCGAACACGTAGGTGCTCATCCGTTGGGTGTGGGGTGTTGCCAAACTGTTGGTGACAGTCGCGCTAGCACTAGCGTTCGTCATCACGGACTTCCTCTTTCTTGTGATTGTTACTTTCAAGGAAAACTCTATCGAGCTTAGGCAGCTTGATAGTGAGACAGCGCTATCTTTGTGCGGTGAAGTACTCGCCAAAGGAGGGTGCGCTGCCATCTGATTTTTTGTCTGTAGCCGTTACCGCTCGCCCAAAATCCGGGGCCAGTCGCTAGAGGGCGCTACCTTAGTGCCTGACTTTTCGTTTGGCAAGCCGCTGGATCTCTTGGGGGGTATATGGAAAGACCCGCTTAAAAGGCTTCAGGGTCAAGACGATATAGCGAGGTTTAATGCCCGAGTCGGCTGGAAATACAAGAATGAAGTCCTTGTACTCAGGGGGGTAGATCGGGTTGACGATGATGTTATCTGTCTGTGCGGTAGGCGGATAAGTCCAGATCCGAGGTGCTTGTGGTGCGGCCTCTAGCGGGGAATCCCTGAGGTGCTGGATGGGTCAACCGCTGGGGTCCATATCAGAGTTATCCCATCACCAAAGTCAGCCACCTGCTGAGAACCCTGACTTTTGAACCGGACAACCCATGGAGCTGGATTGACCCGCGATGAACGATGACTCGGTCCACCTGACTTGCCAACTCCAATTGCATCGGTAACCATGCACGCCATATAGGGGTAGGGGGTATACGTATGTCACACATCCACGAACACAAAGATGACCTGCTCAACCGCGTCCGGCGCATTGCCGGCCAGGTCCAGGCGGTTGAGCGGGCGTTGGAGTCTGACGCCGAATGCGCCAAAACCTTGCATCTGGTCGCGGCGATCCGCGGTGCGGTCAATGGGCTGATGGACCAATTCATCGATGCCCACGCCCGTGAGCATGTAGCGCGTCCCGGGCTTAGCGATGAAGCCCGAGCCGAAGGCGTTGAAGACTTGTTGCAAGCCATCCGCCGTTACTCGAAATAGAGGCCCGTCCCATGACACTGACACCTCAGGCTTCACGTTTTACCCACGACCATCTGTTTTTGGGCGCTGCCCACGATGACAATGCGCGCCGCACGTTGTGGGTCGTGGCGCTGACCTTCGTGATGATGATTGGCGAAATTGCCGCCGGTTACATCACCGGTTCCATGGCCCTGCTGGCAGATGGTTTTCATATGGCGACCCACGCCGGAGCCTTGGGCATTGCCGCGGCGGCTTACGGTTTTGCTCGACGACATGCCAACAATTCACGCTTCAGCTTTGGTACCGGCAAGGTCGGGGATCTCGCGGGTTTTGCTTCAGCGGTGGTGCTCGGCCTGGTGTCGATCGGCATCGCTGGCGAATCCATTGTGCGGCTGTTTCAACCGACCACCGTGGCTTTCACCGAGGCGACGGTGATTGCGGTGGTGGGGCTGGCGGTGAATATCGTCAGTGCGTTTCTACTGGCGGGCAATCATGGACATCACGGCCATGATCATCACGATCACAGTCATGCCCACGCTCACCATCACGACAACAACCTGCGTTCAGCGTATCTCCATGTGCTGGCCGACGCGTTGACCTCGGTACTGGCCATCGCGGCGTTGTTGGCCGGGCGCTATCTGGGTTGGGTCTGGCTGGACCCGGTGATGGGCATCGTCGGCGCCATCGTGATCGCGCGATGGGCTTATGGCTTGATGCGCGACAGTGCCGCCGTGCTGCTCGACACCACCGATGAGCACGTCGCCGCCGAAATTCGTGAACTGCTCGAATCGACGGACGATGTTCGCATCAGTGACCTTCACGTCTGGCAAGTCGGCCCCCAGGCGCGGGCGGCGATTGTCAGCGTCGTGGCTGCGGCGAATGTCAGCGCCGACGCGATTCGCGAACGTCTGGCACCGGTTCATGAGTTGTCTCATCTAACGATCGAACATCGCCACGCTTGAGTTGTTTTTCAGGCAAAGAGCGGAATACGGCCGTTCAGGGAAGGGCGGTAGTGCCAGGTCAACCGGTCCAGCGCCGGTTTCCTCGCAAGAATCTCTGTCAATGTGGCGCTGGCGATGTGCAGGGCCAGCACCTGGCCCGGACATTGATGACGACCGGCGCCGAAAGTGAAGCTGCGGCGATTCGGGCGCTCGAGCAGGAACGTGTCGGGGTTGTCGTTGAGCTGCGGATCGCGATTGGCCGAGGCCAGCAGCAACAGGATGACGTCGCCGTGGTTCAGGCTTGCGCCGTCGATTTCACACGGCGCGGCGACGAAGCGACGGGTGTTCTGCACCGAAGCGTCGAAGCGCTGGACTTCAGCGATCAAGTCATCAACTTGAGCCGCATCCAACTGTGGATTTCGAATCAATGCCAATAGCGCATTGCCGATCAACCCGGCTGTAGCTTCGTAGGTCTGGGAGCACAATCCAGTCAGATTGGCGATCAAGATTTCTACGTCGGTCGATTTTGCCGCGAAGCGTTGCCGGATACCCGCGAGCAGGGCGCTTCGATTACTCGAGTCGTCCAGCAATTCTATGAAATAACCCTTCAGCTGTTCCGTCGCGGCATGTGCGGCCCTGAGTTGCGCTTGATCGCTGAGAGGTGACAGGCAGGCGACGAAGTCGGCGGTCAGTTCGCTGATGGCCCGGCCCTGAGCCGGGGAAAACCCCAGCAGTGCTGCCACCACGCAGACCGGCCCGCGAAACATCGCCGTGTATAACCCGTCGGCACCCGGGGTGATTAACCGGGCGCCGACCAACGCTTTGACCTCGTTCACGTCAATCAGCGTCAGCCCCGGTTCAATCGCCATCCTTGGGCAACGCTGCCGTTCGCCCTCGTTCATTCGCATCAACTGACCGAACACCTTGCCGGCCATGCCTTGAGCAATCAACGGGGGCACCGGTTCATGGGACGGCCGCACATGACAATCCGAATGCGCCAACACGGCGGCAACGGCTCGGGCGCTGCTGGCCACCCACAGATTCAGTCCTTGATGAAAAACCAGCCCACCCTCGGCGCGCAATTGCGCGTAGTAGGGATAAGGGTCGGCGTGAGTCGCAGCGATGATCGGGTCCATGGGTCGCAGCCTTGTCGGTCGGGAAAGTGTTGCTACTATCTCCAGCTCGAAAGGACGACGATTCGTCCGGGAGCGAAATATGAACGCAGAACAACATGACATCGGCGTCTCTCAAGTGGCGGCAGCGATTGCCGAGCCGGCCCGGACGAAAATCCTCTGCTCGCTGATGGACGGCCACGCCCGCACCAGCACCGAGCTGGCGGCGGTTGCCGAAGTCAGCGCTTCCACTGCCAGCGCTCACTTGGCCAAGCTCAAGGAACTGGCGCTGGTGCGTTTACACGTTCAGGGCCGTCACCGCTATTACAGCCTCGCCGACAAACGCGTGGCCCAGGCTCTGGAAGCGCTGATGGTGATTGGCCAGAACGCCGCGCCGACGTTCAACCCGCGCACCCCCGATCGCCTGCAATTCGCTCGCACCTGCTACGACCACATGGCCGGCACGTTGGCAGTATTGCTGCATGACCGGATGATCGAGGCAGGGTGGTTGCTGGACACCGACGAACAGGTTTATCGACTGAGCGACAGCGGTGAAGCGTTGTTCGAAGGCTTGGGTATCGACATCAAGGATCTCAGCACTTTGCGCCGTCGCTTCGCCTGCCCATGTCTGGATTGGAGCATGCGTCGGCCGCATCTGGGTGGCGCGATGGGCGCGGCGTTGCTGCAAACGGCGATCAAACGCAAATGGGTGACACAGGATCTGGACAGTCGGGCGCTGGCGTTGACGGCGTTGGGGCGCAAGGAACTCAGTAGCCGCTTCGCCGTTGAGCTGCCGGTTCAGGTGACGGCAGCACAACCCGCGTCGATCGAGAGCAGGCGCGGCGCGATGGCCAGCCCTGTGGCTTAGCGACTGGACGTGGCCATGAGCACACCAAAGCCTGTGAAGGTCACGCCCGAAACTTTGGCGGCCAGCCAGGAACCCTTCGGGCTCGACAACCAGTCTTTGGCGGCATGGGCGAGCAAGGCATAGCCGCCATGCACCAGGATCACCAGTACGCCATAGGAGGCGACCAGTTTGATGAACTGGGTGTAGAAGTGCGCCGAGGTGTCGATGAATTGCGGGAACACCGCCAGAAAGAAAAACACCGCCTTGGGGTTCAAAAGCTGCATCGACGCTGCTTCAAGGAAGCGATAGCCAGGGCTTGAGGGGCGCGTTTCAAGCAGCGTACTGAAACGATCCGAGCGCCAGCTTTTGTAGCCCAGGTAGAGCAAATAAGCAGCTCCGGCGTACTTCAACGCGGTGAATGCGTTCGCGGAGGTGCTGAGTATCAGGCCCACACTGGTGGCGCTGATGGCGGCGACGACAAATGCCCCCGACGCGATCCCCAGAATGCCCGGCACGGCTCCTGCCCAACCGTGGCGTATCGCGTTGGAGAGGGTCAGGACCACCCCAGGCCCCGGGCTCAAAATGGTCAGAGTGGCGAAAAGTAAAAAGAGTCCATAGCTGTTCATGTCTTGCTCCGTCAGGTGACGCTCTGGCTGCGTGCTGACAGATTGGCGTGACGACGAGGGCGTGACAAACGCTTTAATTACAGCGCATAGGTGACTAAATTAGACGCATGAAAAATCAACTACCGCCGCTAAATGCTGTTCGCGCCTTCGCCGTTGCGGCTCGTCATCAGAGCTTCAGCCTGGCGGCAGACGAGTTGCATGTCAGCCACAGTGCCGTCAGCCGGCACATCAAATTGCTTGAGGAATACCTGGGCGTGCTGCTGTTCGAGCGGCGTATCCGTCAATCGGTGCTGACGCCGGCCGGCCAGCGCTTTTATGAGCAGGTCAGTGCCGGGCTGGCGCAGATCGCCGACGCCGCCGCTGCGCTCAAGCAACATGCCTCGCTGCCTACGGTGAAGATCAATGTCCGGCCGTCCTTTGCCGAGCTTTGGCTGACGCCCCGGCTGGCGGATTTCATGGCGCAGCACCCGGACATCAAGCCGCAGGTGATCACTCAAACCCAGGCCCCCGATCAGGCACGCGACGGGTTCGATATCGTCATTCGTCGTGGGCGTGACGATTGGGCGCCGGCGATTGAGGCGCGAGCGCTTTTCGAAGATGAACTGTTACTGGTCGCGGCGCCGTCGCTGATCGAACGCCTGACCCTTGAAGACCTCGCTTCGCTGAGCCGGCACACATTACTGACCGCCAAGGCGCGTCGCGAAGACTGGCACCATTGGGCCATGCATTTTGGTCAAAGCCAGTCAGCCACTCAGGTCACCCGGCAGTTCGATCACATGCACCTGGTGCTTCAGGCCGCGGTGATGGGAGAGGGTATTGCCTTATGCCCGACCTCTCTGCTGGGCACCCATCTTTCAAGCGGCCAACTGATCTGCCCGTTGCCCGAGTTGCGTGTGCCGTTACCGCGTTATTACTACGGTGTAGCACCGGACGTGACGGCGCAGACACGGGTATTTGTGGAGTGGTTGTTTGCCCGTATTGCTCAGGATGAATTGCATGGGCAAACACCTCGTCCTGTGACCGCTACGCCCTGAAAGCCCAGACTATTTCCACCACTCGCAAGGCCAGAACCAGATAAATCAGAAACAGGATGATTTGAAACGCTGTGTGATACGGCAACCTGGACAGTCGACGCAGGCCATCACTGACACTGAGCAACATCAATATGGCTGACACTGCAATCAACCCCCAACCCGTCAGGCTTGAAGCGAGCAATCCCAGAAACAGGGAATGATCGCTGTGCAATGCGTTGCTGCCCGCCGCAAACAGCAGGGCGCACACCAGCAGGTTCTTGATGTTGTCGAACACTTGCGTGGTGAAATCGGTGTCCAGCAAGGCCAGATACTTTCGCCAGAATTTGCCCATGGTTTGTTGGCACCTGTTAACAGCTGTTATGTGGGGCAAGTCTAGAGGCGTTTCCCACGAAATACGGACGAAAAAAAGCCCGGCCTTCAAGGTGATGGCCGGACTTTGATGTTCAAACGGACAGTCGCGTCAAATCAAACCTTGACGATCCAGCCCGCTGGCGCTTCGACATCGCCGGTCTGTACACCGGTCAGCTCTTTGTAGAGCTTCTGGGTGATCGGACCGACTTCGGTTTCGCTGTGGAATACATGCAGCTTGTCGTTGTAGCTGATGCCGCCGATCGGCGTGATTACCGCAGCAGTACCGCAGGCACCGGCTTCCTTGAAGTCGGACAGCTTGTCGATGAGCACATCACCTTCGACCACTTCCAGGCCCAGACGGGTTTTGGCCAGTTCGATCAACGACAGACGAGTGATACCCGGCAATACCGAAGGTGAATTCGGCGTGACGAATTTGTTGTCGTGGGTGATCCCGAAGAAGTTGGCCGAGCCGACTTCTTCGATTTTCGTGTGAGTCAGTGGATCCAGGTAGATGGCGTCGGCGAAGTGCGCCTTCTTGGCCTGGGAGCCCGGCATCAGGCTGGCGGCGTAGTTGCCACCGACCTTGGCCGCGCCGGTGCCTTGTGGGGCCGCGCGGTCGTAGCTGGAGATCAGGAAGTTGTGCGGGGTCAGGCCGCCCTTGAAGTAGGCGCCGACCGGGATGCAGAAGATCGAGAAGATGAACTCGGGCGCGGTACGCACGCCAATGTTGTCACCCACGCCGATCACGAACGGACGCAGGTACAGCGCGCCGCCAGTGCCATAAGGCGGGATGAAACGCTCGTTGGCGCGCACCACGTCCTTGCACGCTTCGATGAACTGTTCGGTGGACACCTGGGGCATCAGCAGGCGAGCGCAGCTGCGTTGCATGCGTGCGGCGTTCTGGTCCGGGCGGAACAGGTTGATCGAACCGTCCTTGCAACGGTAGGCCTTCAGGCCTTCGAAGCACTGCTGGCCATAGTGAAGGGCAGTGGAGCCTTCGCTGATGTGCAGCACGTTGTCTTCGGTCAGGGTGCCTTTGTCCCACTCGCCATTACGCCAGTGCGACAGATAGCGCTTGTCTGTCTTGATGTAGTCAAAACCCAGCTTGTCCCAATTGATGCTTTCGTTACCCATGACACCCTCTATCACTTAATAACCGTCGAAACGGTTCAAGGCTTCTGACATTTTTCTGGATGGGGACAACAATACTTCATTCCGGGCCCGTTTCGCAGCCCGGGATGCGATCTCTCTCGCCACTGATCGTTCCCACGCTCTGCGTGGGAATGCCTCAATAGACGCTCTGCGTCTGCTTCGGGGACGCGGAGCGTCCCGGGCTGCATTCCCACGCAAAGCGTGGGAACGATCAGTCAGGTCCGGTTTATAGGTGCAACGCGTGTCCAAGGGCACGCAACGCCGCTTCCTGCACCGCCTCGCCCAGCGTCGGATGCGCATGAATGGTCCCGGCGATGTCTTCCAGTCGAGCACCCATTTCCAGGCTTTGACCGAACGCCGTCGACAACTCCGATACGCCCACGCCGACGGCTTGCCAGCCAACAATCACATGATTGTCACGGCGCGCCACAACCCGCACGAAGCCGCTTTTGGACTCCAGCGTCATCGCCCGGCCATTGGCGGCGAACGGGAAACTCGAAACGATGCAGTCCAGCCCCGCAGCCTTGGCCTCGTCCGGGGTCTTGCCGACCACCACCAGTTCCGGGTCGGTAAAGCACACGGCGGCGATGGCGGTCGGATTGAATTCGCGATGTTTACCGCTGATCAGCTCGGCCACCATCTCGCCCTGAGCCATGGCCCGGTGGGCGAGCATCGGTTCGCCGCTCAAATCGCCGATGGCGTAGACATTACGCATGCTGGTCTGGCAACGGTTGTCGATCTTGATCGCTGAACCGTTCATCTCCAGGTTCAAGGCTTCGAGGTTCCAGCCTTGGGTATTAGGTTTGCGACCGACGGCCACCAACACCTGATCGGTCGCAAGGTTCAGGGTGTCACCGTTTGGATCCCGAACTTGCAGCGTATTTCCTTGTAAATCAAAGCTTTCAACACTGTGCTTCAAGTAAAGCTTCACGCCGAGTTGCTTGAGCGCTTCGTGTACCGGATGGGTCAGTTCGGCATCGTAGGCTGGCAGGATGCGATCCTGCGCCTCGACCACACTGACCTCGGCGCCGAGTTTGCGATAGGCGATCCCCAGTTCCAGACCGATGTAACCGCCACCTACCACGACCAGCCGTTTCGGCACGCTTTTCGGCGCCAGGGCTTCGGTGGAGGAGATGATCGGCCCGCCAATCGGCAGCATCGGCAGGTTCACACTTTTCGAGCCGGTGGCCAGCACCAGGTGCTCGCACTGAATGCGCGTGTCGCCGACTTCGACGGTTTTACCGTCAATGACCTTGGCCCAGCCTTGAATGACCTGGACTTTGTGCTTCTTCAACAGCGCCGAAACGCCGGTGGTCAGGCGATCAACGATGCCGTCCTTCCACTCGACGCTCTTGCCGATATCCAGTGTCGGCGCCGACACGCTGATACCCAGTGCCGAGTGTTGGCTGTGGTGTTGCGTCTGGTGGAATTGTTCGGCGACGTGAATCAACGCCTTGGATGGAATGCAGCCGATGTTCAGGCACGTGCCGCCCAACGATTCGCCTTCCACCAGAATGGTCGAAATGCCCAACTGACCGGCACGGATCGCCGTCACATAACCGCCAGGGCCGCCGCCGATGATCAGCAGCGTGGTATTGAGGGTCTGCATGACTTACTCCACAAACAGGGTGGCGGGTTGTTCGAGCAAGCCACGAACGGCCTGGATGAATTGCGCCGCGTCCATGCCATCGACCACGCGGTGATCGAAGGAGCTGGAGAGGTTCATCATCTTGCGAATCACGATCTGGCCTTTGACGACCATCGGCCGTTCGACGATTTTGTTCACGCCGACAATCGCCACTTCCGGCAGGTTCAGCACCGGGGTGCTGACAATGCCGCCCAGGGCGCCGAGGCTGGTCAGGGTGATGGTCGAGCCGGACAGTTCATCGCGGCTGGCCTTGCCAGTGCGTGCAGCAGTTGCCAGACGGGAGATTTCCGCGGCGCTGTCCCACAGGCTGCGGGCTTCGGCGTGACGCACCACCGGCACCATCAAACCGATGTCGGCTTGCGTGGCGACGCCCACATGCACGGCGCCAAGACGGGTGATGACTTGCGCTTCGTCGTCGTAACGGGCGTTGATCTGCGGGAAGTCGCGCAGCGCCACGACCAGCGCGCGGACCAGGAACGGCAACAAGGTCAGCTTGCCGCGGGTCGCGCCGTGTTTTTCGTTCAGATGCGCGCGCAGTTCTTCAACGGCAGTGACGTCGATTTCTTCGACGTAGCTGAAGTGAGCAGCGCGCTGGGTGGCGTCTTGCATGCGCTGGGCGATCTTGCGACGCATGCCGATCACCGGGATTTGCTCTTCGTCGTTGCGCTGGGCGTAAGCGGCGGTGGCAGGTGCCGAGGCGTTCGACTGACCTTGGGCCAGCCAGGCTTCGAGGTCTTCGTGCAGCACGCGACCGGCAGGGCCGGTGCCTCGCACCAGACGCAGTTGAATGCCGAGGTCCAGCGCATGCTTGCGCACGGCCGGAGAAGCCAGCGGACGCTCATCGGCTTCACGCGCCACCATCGGGCCTTGGCATACCGCAGCCGGACGCGGGGCCGCCACCGGTTTGCTTTCAATGACGGCTTCAACTTTCGGTGCCACAACCGGCGCTTCTTTCACGGCAACAACAGGCTGGGTCGACTCTTTAACGTTGCCCGCGCCTTCGACTTCAATGCTGATCAGCACACTGCCGACCGCCATGACTTCACCTGGCTGTCCGCCCAGCGCAAGCACCTTGCCATGCACCGGCGAAGGGATGTCGACCATCGCCTTGTCGGTCATCACATCGGCCAGCACCTGATCTTCGACGACCATGTCGCCGACCTTGACGTGCCACTGGGACAATTCAACTTCTGCAATGCCTTCGCCAATGTCCGGCATTTTAATAACGTGCGTACCCATTCAGACCTCCATGACCCGTTTCAAAGCCGCGCCCACACGGGACGGACCAGGGAAATACGCCCACTCTTGCGCGTGCGGGTAAGGGGTATCCCAACCGGTAACGCGTTCGATCGGCGCTTCCAGGTGATGGAAGCAATGTTCCTGCACCAGCGACACCAGCTCAGCGCCGAAACCGCACGTGCGGGTGGCTTCGTGAACCACCACGCAGCGTCCGGTTTTCTTCACCGATTTGACGATGGTTTCCAGGTCCAGCGGCCACAGGCTGCGCAGGTCGATGACTTCGGCGTCGATACCGGTTTCTTCAGCCGCCACTTGCGACACATAAACCGTGGTGCCGTAAGTGAGCACGGTCACGTCCTTGCCCGGACGGGTGATAGCGGCGACGTCCAGTGGCACGGTGTAGTAACCGTCCGGTACTTGCGCGGCGGGGTGTTTCGACCACGGGGTTACCGGGCGGTCGTGATGGCCGTCGAACGGGCCGTTGTACAGGCGTTTTGGCTCGAGGAAGATCACCGGGTCATCGTTTTCGATGGAGGCGATCAGCAAGCCTTTGGCGTCGTAAGGGTTGGACGG
This sequence comes from Pseudomonas sp. PGPR40, assembly GCF_022014505.1. Lineage (NCBI taxonomy): Bacteria > Pseudomonadati > Pseudomonadota > Gammaproteobacteria > Pseudomonadales > Pseudomonadaceae > Pseudomonas > Pseudomonas sp. PGPR40. The sequence goes on from NZ_JAKLSP010000012.1 coordinate 92,652, forward strand.
CATGACCGTGCGCAAACCGCAGACCTGAGTGAACATCGCCTCGATGCTCTGGCTGTGGGTCTGGCCGCCGTAGATGCCGCCGCCGCATGGCATGCGCAGGGTCATCGGCGCGGTGAACTCGCCGGCCGAGCGGTAGCGCAGGCGAGCGGCTTCGGAAATGATCTGGTCCGACGCCGGGTAAACATAATCGGCGAACTGGATCTCGGCCACCGGGCGCAAACCGTAAGCGCCCATGCCGACGGCAACGCCGACAATGCCGCTTTCGGAGATCGGCGCATCGAACACACGGGAGGTGCCGTACTTGCTCTGAAGACCTTCGGTGCAACGGAACACACCGCCGAAGTAGCCCACGTCCTGGCCGAACACCACGACGTTGTCGTCACGCTCAAGCATCACATCCATGGCCGAGCGCAGGGCCTGGATCATGGTCATGGTGGTCGTGGTCATGGCGGTTTCCAACTCGATTTTGTTGTTGTGATCGTTCATGTCAGATCCCCAACTCCTGACGCTGGCGCTTCAAATGCTCCGGCATCTCTTTGTAGACGTCTTCGAACATGGTCGCGGCGCTCGGAATCTGGCCGCCGGCGAGAGTGCCGTACTGCTCGGCTTGTTTCTGCGCGGCGATCACTTCGGCTTCCAGTTCGGCGCTGACAGCGGTGTGTTCTTCTTCGGACCACTGACCGATCTTGATCAGGTGCTGCTTGAGGCGCGCAATCGGGTCGCCCAACGGGAAGTGGCTCCAGTCGTCGGCAGGACGGTATTTGGACGGATCGTCGGATGTCGAGTGCGGGCCGGCGCGGTAGGTGACCCATTCGATCATGGTCGGACCGAGGTTGCGGCGTGCGCGTTCGGCGGCCCAGGCGGAGGCGGCGTAGACCGCGACAAAATCGTTGCCATCGACCCGCAGGGAGGCGATGCCGCAACCGACGCCACGACCGGCGAAGGTAGTGGCTTCACCACCGGCAATCGCCTGGAACGTCGAGATCGCCCACTGGTTGTTGACCACGTTGAGGATCACCGGCGCACGGTAGACGTGGGCGAAGGTGAGGGCGGTATGGAAATCCGATTCAGCGGTAGCGCCGTCACCGATCCAGGCCGAGGCGATTTTGGTGTCGCCCTTGATCGCCGAGGCCATGCCCCAGCCCACGCCCTGGACGAATTGAGTGGCGAGGTTGCCGGAGATGGTGAAGAAACCAGCGTCCTTGACCGAGTACATGATCGGCAACTGCCGGCCCTTGAGCGGATCGCGCTCGTTGGACAGCAGTTGGCAGATCAGGTCCACCAGCGGCACGTCGCGGGCCATCAGGATGCTTTGTTGACGGTAGGTGGGGAAGCACATGTCGTCGATGTTCAAGGCCAGGGCCTGGGCGCTGCCGATGGCTTCTTCGCCAAGGCTTTGCATGTAGAACGACATTTTTTTCTGACGCTGGGCGACCACCATGCGGTTGTCGAAAATCCGCGTCTTGAGCATGGCGCGCATGCCTTTACGCAGGATTTCGACTGGCACGCCTTCGGCCCATGGACCGAGGGCATTGCCCTGGTCGTCGAGCACGCGAATCAGGCCCTTGGCCAGATCAGCCGTGTCGGCCGGTTCAACGTCGATTGGGGGTTTGCGCACCAAGCCTGCGTCGGTCAGATGCAGGTAGGAGAAGTCGGTTTTGCAGCCGGGGCGGCCCGAAGGTTCGGGAACGTGCAGGCGCAGCGGTTCGTACGCTTGGTTCATGGCTTCTACGCTCGATCTTGTGAATTTCTTGTAGTGAGCTGGCAGTCATTCTTCGGTAAAAGAATTCTTGTCCTACAACAATGATAGGTCGGGCCAAGAAGAATATTTCTCTGTGTTTTATTGCGCTTAAGGTTATTTAAGGATAGAAATTCTGCATAAACATAAAAAACAGGTGTTTTTATCTCATGCGCAAACTTGACCGTACCGATATCGGCATTCTCAACAGCCTTCAAGAGAACGCGCGCATCACCAACGCCGACCTCGCGCGCTCGGTGAACCTGTCGCCGACGCCATGCTTCAACCGGGTCAAGGCGATGGAAGAATTAGGGCTGATTCGTGAGCAGGTGACGCTGCTGGATGCCGACTTGCTGGGGCTGCATGTGAATGTGTTCATTCACGTCAGCCTGGAAAAACAGGTGGAGGAGGCGTTGCAGCATTTCGAAGAAGCGATCTCGGATCGCCCGGAAGTGATGGAGTGCTATTTGATGGCCGGCGATCCGGACTATCTGATCCGCGTACTGGTGCCGACCATTCAGTCGCTGGAACGCTTCATGATGGACTTTCTGACCAAGGTGCCGGGGGTGGCGAACATTCGTTCGAGCTTTGCGCTCAAGCAGGTGCGCTATAAGACGGCGCTGCCGTTGCCGGCGAATGGGTTGACCCTGGCTAATTGATCGTTCCCACGCTCTGCGTGGGAATGCATCCCGTGACGCTCTGCGTCACATCCGGAAGCGGAACGCGGAGCGTCCCTGGCGGCATTCCCACGCGGAGCATGGGAACGATCGATGGCGTGGGTCAGAGTTGATTCAGGGGGATCTTCAAATAGGTGACGCCATTCTCTTCCGCCGGCGGCAGATTCCCCGCCCGCACATTCACCTGAATCGCCGGTAACAACAACGTCGGCATGCCCAACCCGGCATCGCGTCGGGTGCGCATGGCGACGAAGGTGGCTTCGTCGATCCCATCATGAATATGAATATTGCTTTTGCGCTGCTCACCCACCGTGCTCTGGCATTGCGGAGCGCGACCCGTGGGCGGGTAATCGTGGCAGACGTAAAGCCGCACGCTGGCGGGAAAGGCCAGCAGTTTCTGGATCGAGGCAAACATCTGGTTGGCGTTGCCGCCGGGGAAGTCGCAGCGCGCGGTGCCGACGTCCGGCATGAACAAGGTATCGCCCACCAGAATTACATCACTGTCGATCAAGTAGGCCATGTCCGCCGGGGTATGCCCGGGAACGTGCAGGGCTGTGGCCTTGAGGTTGCCGATCCGGAATGACTCGTCCGGCGCGAACAGGTGGTCGAACTGTGAACCATCGACTGGAAATTCCGACTCCAGATTGAACAGGGTCTTGAACACACCCTGGACCTTGCTGATCGACTGGCCAATCGCGATCTTGCCCCCCAGTTCCCGACGCAGATAAGGCGCGGCCGACAGGTGATCGGCATGGGCGTGGGTTTCCAGCAGCCATTGCACCTGCAGCTGGTGTTCGCGCACGAAGGCGATGATCTTGTCAGCCTGGATGGTTGCGGTACGCCCGGCGGCAGGGTCGTAATCCAGCACCGGATCGACAATGGCGCAGTGTCCACCATTGTGCTCGTAGACTACGTAGCTGTAGGTCGATGATGCGGGGTCGAGGAAGGCTTCAATCAAGGCGGGCATGGTGGGCGTTTCTTCTTGGATAAGTCTTGAGGTTAGTTTCATTTTCCCTGGGTTGACCAGTCCAGCATCAATTCAATTGATGAAAAAAACTGTGCGGCCTCTATCCTGTCACTCAATCGATACCGGGCGTTCCCGGCTTTTCTGGATCACGAGTGTTCTATGTTGTTGGCAAGTTTTTTTGGCTTGGTCATGGGACTGGTACTCGGCTTGACCGGTGCCGGTGGCGGCATTCTTGCGGTGCCGGCCCTGGTGCTCGGGTTGGGGTTGACCATGACCCAAGCAGCGCCCGTCGCCTTGTTCGCGGTGGGCAGCGCGGCGGCAATCGGTGCGATAGACGGTTTGCGCCATGGTCTGGTGCGCTATCGCGCGGCGTTGTTGATTGCACTGCTGGGCGCGGTGTTTTCGCCGGTGGGTATCTATTTCGCCCATCAGTTACCGGAAAAAGTTCTGATGATCCTGTTCAGTCTGCTGATGGTCATGGTGGCCTGGCGGATGCTGTGCCGGGAAAAACACGACGCTGGCCCCAGCGACCACGGCCATGCCAACTGGGGCCAGAAGAACTGCATGCTCGATCAGCAGACCGGGCGCTTTTCCTGGACCGCCAAATGCACCGCAACCTTGGCCGCACTCGGCGCGGTGACTGGCGTTGTCTCCGGGCTGCTCGGCGTGGGTGGCGGCTTTCTGATTGTCCCGGCGTTCAAGCAACTGACCGATGTGCAGATGCGCGGAATCGTTGCCACCTCGTTGATGGTGATCAGCCTGATCTCGGTGATCGGCGTGGTCGGCGCTTTTCACGCTGGGGTGCGGATCGATGGTTTGGGCGTGTCGTTCATTGTCGCCAGCATCGTCGGGATGATTCTCGGTCGAAAACTCTGCGCACGGGTGCCGGCCCGAGGGTTGCAGATCGGCTTTGCCAGCGTCTGCGTGGTGATCGCTGTTTACATGCTGTTTAGAGCGCTCGCCTAGTCGACACCGATTCCTGTGGCCGTCACTCCGGTCCACAGGCTTACACCCTAAGTTCCGGGCCTGGCTGACGGGCGGTCTTACACCGAATTTGCTGCGCGCTACCCGCCAATCCAAAGCACCTGACAACCACCCCGAAGGCAGCGTATGACGCCGCCGGTCAGCTTTCGATAATCGCCTCCGACATTAAGTCCCCCGTTGCGGAGCGCGCCATGCACAACAATAAGAATTTCAAGCATCGTTTTTTGCCGGCCTTCATTGCCAGCCTGTCCTCCCTTGGCCTGAGCTCAATGGCCGAGGCCGAGATCATGCTGTACGACAAGGACCAGACGACGTTCTCCACGGATGGCTATATCAATGCATTCTATGTGAACAGCGACGTGGACCGGGCCGGTGAGCAGTACGACCGGCGCCAGGCGCGGGTGAAGATGGGATTTTTGCCCAACTACCTGGGCTTCAACATGGGCAAGCAGGTCGATGACCTCAAGCTCGGCGCGCGGGCCTCGTTCTGGGTAACCATCAACGACAGCGAAACCAACGGCACCGACACCGCCATCGACGTGCGGCAGTTCTACGGCACGGTGGCCAATCCAGAGTGGGGCGAGGTGCTGATTGGCAAGGACTTCGGCCTGTTCGCCCGCTCCAACATCCTGCTCGACGAATTGCTCGCCGGTTATGGTCAGGTCAGCGATACGTTGGGCCTGGTGGACGGCGGTGGGGTGTCGTTCGGCAACATCGGCAGCGGTTATCCGTACCCGTTCCCGACGTCGCAGATCACCTATCGCACCCCGGTGATGGACGGTTTGCGGGTGGCGGTGGGGATCATGGACCCGGTCGACACCAACGACAGCAGCGCGACGGGCAAGGCGTATCAGGAGAACCCGCGCACCGAGAGCGAGATCACCTATCAGTTCGACGTCGGCGGGGCGAAGATTTACAGCTGGCTCAACGGCAGCTACCAGACTTCGGACAACACCGACTCCAGCGTCGAGTCCGTCACCTCCAAAGGCGTCGGCTACGGCGTGCAGGCGAAGATGGGCGGGCTGTCACTGACCGGCTCCGGCTTCCAGGCCAAGGGCATCAACCCGTTCTTCACCAACAACGCCGGCGAACCGACCCTGCGCAATGTCGACAGCGACGGTTACCTGTTGCAGGGTTCCTACAAACTCGGCAAGAACCGCTTGGCACTGTCTTACGGCAAGACCGAGGACGACGGCAACGGCGTGGTCGGCAGCGGCGCCGATTACGAGACTCGCGGCATTGCGCTGTTCCATGACGTCAACGACAACCTGAAGTTGGTGGCCGAGTACAACCAGTTCGAAATCAACGGCCACGACACCAGCGCCCAGAATGAAGACACCGATACGTTTGCGGTGGGGGCGGTGTTGACCTGGTAACGCAGTAATTGGCACAACGCAGATCCAATGTGGGAGCGGGCTTGCTCGCGAAAGCGGCCTTCCAGTCAACAATGATGTTGCCTGACACTGCGCTTTCGCGAGCAAGCCCGCTCCCACAGGGGATTTGTGGTGTTCTGTAGATATTGTCGTCCTCTCATCCCATCGAACCACCCACCCACTACCCAAGTAGCATTCGTCCCCACCCGCAGGCTTCGTACACTCGAACCTCATACAGGCGCACCGGCGGGGGCAATGATGCAGCAGGTTCAGAACGACGGTGTAGTCAGTGCCATGTCCCAGGCCACCGATGCCCAGCAAGCGGCCCAGGATCTGGCGCGACAACTCTTGCACCCGCATTTGGGCTTCGTGCTGTTCTTCTGTTCCGCCGAGTACGACTTGCAGGCGCTGGGGCAGGCGTTGCAACAGAGCTTCGGCGGCATTCGTCTGGTGGGCTGCACCAGCGCCGGGGAAATCACCCCCCAAGGTTATGGCCGCAGCTGCGTGACGGCGGTGGGCTTCGATCATCGGCACTTTTCCATCTCCACCGAACTGATCGATGAGATGGAGCATTTCAGCCTGATCGATGCCCAGCAAATGGTCGAGCGCCTGGTCAGTGGCTGTCGCAGCAACACCTTGGCGCCGATCAAGGGCAACAGCTTTGCCCTGACCCTGCTCGATGGCTTATCCAGCCGTGAAGAAATGGTGCTTGCGGCCTTGAGCGCGGCGTTGGGCGACATCCCGCATTTCGGCGGTTCGGCCGGCGACGACAACTACCTGACCCACACCCACGTGTATTTCGGCGGCGAGTTTCACAGCGGCGCGGCGGTGGTGGTACTGGTCAATACCTGGCTGGACTTCGAAGTCTTCACCACCCATCACATCCTGCCCAGGGCCGAGAAACTGGTGGTCACCGCGGCCGACAGCGCCTCGCGGCGGGTGTTCGAACTCAACGCCGAACCGGCCGCCGAGGAATACGCCCGGCACATCGGCGTGGCGGTGGCCGACCTCGATTATCGAATCTTTGCCGCGCATCCGTTGGCGGTGCGAATCAACGATCAGTATTACGTGCGGGCGATCCAGCAGGTTCATCCGGACCTGAGCCTGAGTTTTTACTGTGCGGTGGAAAACGGCATCGTCCTCACCGTCATGACCCCCGGCCCCATGCTGCCGAACTTGCAAAGGCTGTTTGACGGTTTGCAGGAGCGTCTCGGGGACCTGTTGCTGACCATCGGCTGCGACTGTTTTCTCAGGCGTCTGGAACTGGAAGACGGCGGCAATCTCGAGCAGATCGGCGCGTTCTTGCGGGAGCAACGGGTGATGGGTTTCAACACCTATGGAGAACAGTTCAATGGCATGCACATCAACCAGACCTTCACCGGGGTTGCCATTGCCCGAGGCCGCGTCCCTGGACAGCGCTGACCTTCAGGCGCAGATCGCCAGCCTGCGCCACGAAAATCACAAACTGCAGCGCATCAATGGCGCGCTGATCGAGCGCATCGAGTCCGGCATCACCCGGGGCAACGACCCGTATGCGGCGTTCCAGCATTCGGTGGTGCTGGCCGAGCAGGTGCGTGAGCGCACCGACGCCCTGAACCAGGCCATGGCCGAACTCAAGGCCGGCAATCATTTGCTCAGCGAAGCACGGCTGCGGGCCGAAACTGCCCATCAACACTTGATCGACGCCATCGAAAGCATTTCCGACGCCTTTGTGCTGTTCGATGCCGAGCAGCGGATCGTACTGTTCAACAGCCGCTTCAAGGCGTTTTGGGGCAACAGCCGGGTGCGGATCAATGCGGGCATGCGCCTGCACGAGGTCAAGCGGTTGATGACCTCCACCGGACTGTTCAGCGAAGAACCCCGCGGGCATGCCGATGAAAACCTGCTCTATCGCCTGCATAACGGACGCTGGTTGCAAGTCAGCGAACGGCCGACTCAGGAAGGCGGGCGGGTGTTCCTGTTCACTGACATTACCGACGTCAAACTCAGCGAAACCCTGCGCCGCGAGCAGGCCGTGGCGCAGAAGTCGCATTTGTTGCAGCGGGCGGTCGATAACCTGTCCCAAGGCGTGGCGATGGTCAACGCCGAGGGCATTCTGGAACTGTGGAACCGGCGCTTCCTGGAGCTCAGCGGCCTGGCCCCGGTGGCGGCCCATCGGCCGTTCGCCGAAGTGATTGCCGACAGCGAACTGAACCTGCTGACCCCGGCCAGTCGCGATGCAAACGGGCGGCACGTGCAGGAATGCGAGCAGCGCCTCTATGATGGCCGGGTGCTGGAAATCCGCACCCATCCGTTGCCCACCGGCGGTTTCGTCAACACCTTCACCGACATCACCGAACGCTATCAGCACGCCGAAGCCCTCAGTGAAAGCGAGCGCTGGATTCGCCTGATCACCGACCATGTGCCGGCGCTGATCGCCTACCTGAACGCCGATCTGGTCTATGAATTTACTAACAAAGTCTACGAAGAATGGTACTGCTGGCCCCGGGGCGTGATGCTCGGGCAGAGCCTGCGCGAAGTGCATAGCGAACAGCATTATCAGCGCCTCGAAGCCTACGTGGAGCGGGCGCTGGCCGGCGAGAGCGTGACGTTCGAGTTTGCCGAAACCAACATCAACAATCAGGAGCGCTACATGCTGCGCTCCTATGTGCCCAATCGCCTGGCCACCGGGGAAGTGGTGGGGATTTTCGTGTTGATCCGCGACATCACCGAGCGCCGCCGCACCGCCGAGGCGCTGCATCAGGCCTATCAGAACCTTGAGTTGCGAGTGCGTGAGCGCACCACCGAACTGACCACCCTCAATGACCAATTGCTGCGCGAAATCGACGAGCGCCGCCGGGTGGAGTCACGTTTGCGCGAGGCCAAGCTCGAGGCCGAGCAGGCCAACCTGTCGAAGACCAAATTTCTCGCCGCCGTCAGTCACGACCTGCTGCAACCGTTGAATGCCGCGCGGCTGTTTACCAGCGCGTTGCTGGAACGCCGGGAGCCGGTGGCCAACGAGATTCTGGTGCGCAACGTCAGCAATTCTCTGGAAGACGTGGAAAACCTGCTGGGCACCCTGGTGGACATTTCCAAGCTCGATGCCGGGGTGATCAAGGCCGACATTGCGCCATTTGCGTTGAGCGAATTACTGGAAAACCTCGCCGCCGAATACACCCAAGTGGCCCGCAGCGAAGGCCTCGAGCTGCATTTCATTCCGTGTTCGGCGCTGGTGCGCAGCGATATTCAATTGCTCGCGCGGATTCTGCGTAATCTGCTGAGCAATGCCATTCGCTACACCTACAACGGGCGCGTGGTGCTCGGCTGCCGGCGTCATCACCAGCGGCTGACGATCGAAGTCTGGGACAGCGGCATGGGCATTGCCGAAAACCGTCTGGAGGAGATTTTTCAGGAATTCAAACGCGGTGACGTGCAGCGCCCGGATCAGGATCGCGGCTTGGGGCTGGGTCTGGCAATCGTCGAGAAAATCGCGCGCATTCTCGGCCATCGGATTCACGTGCGTTCATGGCCGGGCAAAGGCTCGATGTTTTCCGTCGAAGTGCCGTTGAGTGCCACGGCGCCGAAGGCGTTGCCGAGCCTGCTGATGAGTGAACCGATGCTCGAGCGCCTGCGCGGTGCACGGGTGTGGGTGCTGGACAACGACGCAGCCATTTGCGCGGGGATGCGCACTTTGCTTGAAGGGTGGGGCTGCCGGGTGGTCACGGCGCTGTCGGAGGAGGACCTGGCGCGGCAAGTGGATAATTACCACGCCGAAGCCGACCTGCTGATCGCTGACTATCACTTGGATGACGAGAAGAATGGTGTCGACGCCGTGGCCCGCATTAACGCCCGTCGCGCCTCGGCGATCCCGGCGATGATGATCACCGCCAACTACAGCAACGAACTCAAACAGCAGATCCGCGAACTGGGCCACACCCTGATGCACAAACCGGTGCGGCCGATGAAGCTCAAGACGGCGATGAGTCATTTGCTCGGCAGGCCTTGAGCTGATCGTTCCCACGCTCCGCGTGGGAATGCAGCCCGGGACGCTCTGCGTCCCTTCCAGAGCCGAACGCGGAGCGTCCGTTGAGGCATTCCCACGCAGAGCGTGGGAACGATCATCAACGCCGCAAATACGACCCGAAATCAATATCCCCGGCACTCAAGATCGCCTGCACCCGATTGTGCACATTGAGCTTGCGCAATATCGCCGAGACGTGAGCCTTGACCGTGGTTTCGGCGATTTCCAGGGTGTAGGCGATCTGTTTGTTCGATTCGCCTTTGGTCATGCGCTCAAGTACCAGCAACTGCTTGCGAGTCAGTGCCTGGAGCAGCTCCGGCGGAAAGCTCGGGGTGTCATTCATCCGGCGATGAGTGCTGCTTTTTTGCGTGCGGATGATGTCCGGCGGCAGGTACACATTGCCATTGAGAATCTGCTGGATGGCCTCGGTCATCTGTACCCGAGGCGAGGACTTGGTGATGAACCCCACCGCGCCATAGGTGATGGCTTGCAGCACGATTTGTTTGTCCTGTTCGGCCGAGACGATCACCACTGGAATGGTCGGCGCCTCGTTGCGCAGGTTGATCAGGCCATTGAGGCCATGCATGCCGGGCATGTTCAGATCGAGCAGGATCAGGTCCAGGTCGTCGTGTTCCTGAGTCAGGGCCAGGGCACTGTCGAGGTCGGCGGTCTCCATGACCTCACTGCCGGGGAAACCGTCGCTGATGACATTGTGAATGGCTTCGCGAAACAGCGGGTGATCGTCGGCAATCAGAATTTTGTACATGGCCTTTCACCTCATTATTTTTGATCCGGGTGTGGCAACAACACGCAAGCTTTCGAGTCAGGGAAAGGGCTCGGGTCGGGCTGGCGTCAAGGGCAGGTTCGCCGCTTGCCACGCATCCAGACCATCGCGGTACCAATACAGTGTTTTATAGCCCATGGTGGCCGCGCGTTTTACCGCGTTCCAGCTCAACCAGCAATCGGAGCGGCAGTAAAAGACCAACGGTCGAGTCAGATCGCCCGCCGTCAATTGTTGCAGATGGCGAGCGAAATATTCCTGCCATGGGGGCGTCAGGTCACCGTCGCCGGTATTGGCCAGCCAATGGCTGCCGGGCAGGTTTTCGTGGGGCTGGTCTTCGATGAAACGGCCTTGCAGCCATTGCCGGCGGTAGACATCGATCAGCAGTGGCTGCGGCGTCTGTTTGAGCAGGTTTTGCAGGGTGGGCGTGTCGATGATACTCGCCCCCTGGAGCTGAGTCGGGGTCGGGCTGCGGTACAGGCCGATGCGATAACCCTCGGCGGAAAACAGCGATGTTTCGGCGTGCACGGCGCCCAGCAACAGGCTCAGCGACAGCGCAGCGAGAGAAGGGCACAGCAGAACACGTCGTGCACGTGGCATGGGGTTCAGTCCTTATAGTTATGAACCCATTACATGCCAGTGGCGATGCGTTGTGAATGCGACGATAGACAGGGAAACCAGTACTAAAGTAGTAATTTGTCTAGTTTTATGGGACCCGCGTCGTACACCAATGCTGTGTTCAATGAAGATCCAATGTGGGAGCGGGCTTGCTCGCGAAAGCGGTGTGTCAGTCGACAGAGATGTTGAATGTACTGGCCTCTTCGCGAGCAAGCCCGCTCCCACAGGGAAATGTGTTGTCAGTTGGTTTTGCGCAAGGCCGCATGCTGCGGGTTGAAGGTAAGTACCGCCAGCAAGGCGAACACCAGCGTCAGCCCCATGCACACCGCCAGCGCCAACGGGTTGAAGCGTTCATACAGCGCAAACCGCACCAGTTCCACCGCATGGGTGAACGGGCTCAAGGCGCACAGCCAATACAACCACTCGCTGGACTCGCGCATTTTCCACAGTGGATACAGCGCTGACGACAGAAAAAACAGCGGGAAGATCACGAAGTTCATCACCCCGGCAAAGTTCTCCAGCTGGCGGATGGCGTTGGACAGCAACAGGCCCAGCGCGCTGAGCATCAACGCCACCAGCAACAACGCCGGCAAGGCCAGCAACAAACCCATGGCCGGCGGTTGCACGCCGTAAACCCAGGCAATCGCCAGAAAGGCATACACCTGCAACAGCGAAATCAGCGACGTCGCCAGCAATTTGCTGCACAGCAGGAAGGTCCGGGGCAGGGGGCTGGTCAGCAGCACGCGCATGCTGCCCATCTCCCGGTCGTAGACCATCGACAGCGAACCTTGCATACCGTTGAACAACAGAATCATGCAGGCCAGGCCCGGGATGATGTAAACCTCATAGGGGATGTAAGTGTCGTAGGGCGCGATGATGGCGATGCCGAGTGCGGCGCGAAAACCGGCAGCGAACACCAGCAGCCACAACAACGGCCGCACCAGCGCGCTGAGAAACCGCGTGCGCTGCAACACAAAGCGCAGCCATTCGCGCAGGACGATACCGCTGAAGCATTGCCAGTAAGCATTCATGTGACGACGGCTCCTGAAGAGGTGGTCAGGCGAGCGAAGGCCGAACCGAGGTCGCCGCCATGTTCCAGGCTCAGCGCGTCTGCCTGTCCGCTGGCCACCAAGCGGCCTTGATGCAGGATCAGCAAGTCGTCGCTGGGCTGTACTTCATCCAGCAAATGAGTGGTCCAGAGTACGCTGATGGTGTGCTCGCGACACAGGCTGCGGATGTGTTGGTTGAGCGCCAGGCGACTGGCCGGATCGAGGCCTACGCTCGCCTCGTCGAGCAGCAACAGACTTGGCTCATGCAACAACGCACGAGCGATTTCCACCCGCCGACGATGGCCGCCATTGAGTTCACGCACCCGTTCGCCACGGCGCTCGGTCAGCGCTTGGCGCGCCAGTTCGGCGTCGACCCGAAGGCCAGTCTGGCGTCGGGACAAGCCATGCAGCGCGGCGTGGTAACGCAAGTTTTGCTCGACGCTGAGGTCCAGATCCAGGGTGCTTTGCTGAAACATCACACCCAACTGCTTTAGCGCCGGACGTGCCGAGGTGCGCAAGGAGCAGCCGCCGACCCGAATATCACCGCGCTGCACGTCATAAAGGCGGGTGAGCAGGGCGATCAGCGTCGATTTGCCCGCGCCGTTCGGTCCCAGCAGCGCTGCAAAACGTCCCGCTGCCAGGTTGAAACTCACCTGCCGCAAGGCCTCGCGCTGGCCGTAAGCGAAACTCAGGTCGCTGACTTCAAGGGCGTTCATGGCGTCACCACCACGCCCCACGGATAGCGCCCGACCTTCACCGATTTAGTGACCTTGAGGCTGTCGACATCGATCACCGACACATCGCCACTGACGCCATTGGTAGCCAGTAATTGCCGTTGGTCCGGGGTAAACGACATCTGCCAGACCCGTCGGCCCACCAGCAGGTAATCAACAATCTCGAAGGTCTTGGCGTCGATCACCGCCACATGGTTGGCCGGGCCGAGGGCGACGAAACCGTACTTGCCGTCGGCGCTGAGTTTGATCCCCACCGGCTGGACTTTGTCCGGGTGCACGCCTTTGATCTGGAAGGTCAGGGTCTTGAGGATCTTGCGGCTGGCGACGTCGAGAATCGTCAACGTGCCGCCGATTTCCGCCGAGGCCCAGAGCTGCGAGCCATCGGGATTGAATTCGACGAAACGCGGTCGCTGATCGACCAGCGTGTTGTCAGCCAGGGTCTGGGTACTGGTGTCGATCCAGTGCAGCATGTTGGTGGTTTCACTGGTGTTCACCGCCCACTTTCCGTCAGGGCTGACGGCCATGCCTTCAGGCTCGACGCCGACGCTGATTTGCCCAAGCACCTTGGAAGTTTCGGTGTCGATCACCGTCACCAGCGCATCGTCCTCGTTGGAGACGTACAGCCAACGATTGTTGGGGTGCAGGGCGAATTGCTCGGGGTCTTTGCCCGAGGGCAGTTCCTTGATGATCTTGCGCGTGGCGACGTCCATCACCTGGACCCGGTCCGAATCGCTGGCGCAGATGTACAGCAGCTTATTGTCGTGGGACAGCAACAGGCCACGCGGGCGCTGGCCGACGGGCAGGGTGTCGGTGACTTGCAGGGTCTGCATGTCGATCAGGCTCAGGCTATTGTCCTTTTCGTTGGAAACCCAGGCGGTGCTGGCCGCCGCATGCCCGGCGGCGAGTAGTAGAGCGCATGAAAGCAGGGTGCGGCGCATGGCAGATTCCTTATTGTTGTTGTCGTGAAAAAAAGGATCAGAGAAAGCGGCAGCTGACCTCGGCTTTGTCGTAACCCAGGCTGTCCATTTCGTTGACGGGGTGCAGGAAACCGTCTTGCGGCGAGGTGCTGACCAATGCCCGGGGTTGCACGATGGGGATCGGCTGGCGCAGCTGACCGTTCCACGGCCGATAACTGAGCTTGCGACCCTTGAAACCGTCCAGCGGCAATTGATCGCTGATTTCCAACTGACGAATCGCCATGGCATCGGCCTGACGCAGTTTGCCCACCGCACTGGCGATGCTGCGTACGGCCATCCACGCGGCGAAATCCCGGTCGTTCATCCAGCGCCCGGCCAGGGCTTCGAAGCGTTTCTGCAACTGCGCGGCACCGTAGGTTTCCACGGTCTTGTGCCAGCCCACCGGGGTCAGGCCCTGGGTGCCGGCGACCGGCCGTGGATACCAGGTCTGGTAGGGCACGTATTCGCCGAAGTCGCCGCGTTCATCGGCCACCAGCACCACGTCGTACTCGGCGGTCTGGGTGAACAGCGGCATGTCGGCCTGGGCGCTGCGGCGCTGATCGTTATCGAAGCTCCAGGCTTTTTCCGCCACCAGTTGCAGGCCGAAGCGTTTGGCCGCGCGACGCAGGGCGGCGGCATAGGCTTGATCGTCCGCGGTCGGGCCGACGATCAGCAGCGCCCGTTGCCATTTGCGCAGCACCAGAAATTGCGCCAACGCATCGGCCAGCATCGCGCGGCTTGGCAGACTGTGCAGCACGTTTGGCAAGCAGTCGGTGCTGCGCAGGCTGTCATCCGGGCTGCCGGCATTGAACAGCAGGCTGTCGGGTAGCGCGGCGCTGAGCCGGCGCAGGGTCTGCGCGGGTGCATTCACCACAAACAGGCGCAGGCCTTGTTCGTGTTGGGCTTTGGCCGCTTCGATCAGCGCCTGCGGATTGTCGACGTTGGCGCTGACCAGGCTGTAACTGTGATTGAGAAAGCGCCCGGTACTGTTGCTGTCGGTGATCGCCAGTTCGGCGCCGCGCAGGCCGGCGTCGGTCGGTTCGGGAATGACGTTCGACAGCAACGGACCTGGATCGGGGCGATAACCGAGGTAGCCGATCCGCACCTGCAACGGCGCGTCCGCCGCCTGAACCTGGGTCGCCACCCCGGCGGCGCAGGCAATCGCCAGCAAATAGATCAAGGCATAAGGGGCGAGCTGGCGCATAAAGGCACTCCATCACAGGTAGGGTCAGCATAGGAACCCTGGGCGGGCGGGGAAATATGCAGAAAGTACCGATGGGCCAGTACCAAGGTAGTAACTCACCCCGGACGGCGCGGTTTTAGCATGGGCAACAACGGCCATCACTCAAGGGGGAGATTGACCATGCGAATTCTCAAAGCACTGCTCCTGCCGTTTTTGCTGATTTTGAGCTTGATCGGCGTCGACAAACTCCACGGCCCGCGTCCCGCGCCGTTGCTGGTTTTGCCCATGACACCGGGGCGCTAGGCGCGACGATCGTTCCCACGCTCTGCGTGGGAATGCTTCAACGGACGCTCCGCGTTCGGCTCTGGAAGGGACGCAGAGCGTCCCGGGCTGCATTCCCACGCAGAGCGTGGGAACGATCAGTGTTGCACCCGCTTCCCTTACGGCCACAAGCCCTACTACCAAGGGAGTAGGTCGCGACCACCAAAGCAGCATGGGGTTGGTGCAAAGCCGTTCCTAAGATGGGTGCCATAGCCTCTTCAAAGAGGTTTTGCGTGCAATCTTGAGGGCAGAACAATGACAACAAAACGCAACGCCTTGCTCGTTGCCGGACTGCTGGCCGGTTTCATCAACGCAGGTTCCGTCTGGGCCCACGGCAACGTGGTACCCCAAGCCGTCGAAACCCAGGGACTGACCCCGATCAAGGATGCCGGTGTGCAGGTCGATGCCGATGGTTGGGCGGCGGCGAACCCTTACCGTTCCTCCCCGGAACGCGATAAAGCCGTGCAAATCGGCTCTTCGGCCTACAACCAGAACTGCGCGGCCTGTCATGGCCTGGAAGCCAAATCCGGCGGCATCGCCCCGGACTTGCGCATGCTCGACGTCGGCGAGGCCGGTGATGAATGGTTCGTCGAGCGCGTGCGCCATGGCGCCGTGCGTGATGGCCGGGTGTACATGCCGAAGATGGCCGACTACCTGAGTCAGGAAGCCTTGTGGGCGGTGCGCACCTACCTGGACAGCGTGCACGTCGAGGAGTGACCCATGCGCCTTCTCGCGGTGTTGATCAGTGCTGTGTGGCTGTGTTGCCAGACAACGCAGGCGCAGGTCCGTACCTATGACGAAATGATCGCCGCCGCCGAGCTGAAAGTCGCGGTGTACAAGGACTTCGCGCCCTACAGCTTTGAAGACGCTGGCGAGGCTCGCGGGGTCGATGTCGAACTCGCCCAGGCCCTGGCCAAGGCCATGGGCGTACGCCTGAAACTGATTTGGGCACCCGCCGGGGAAAAGCTCGACGACGACTTGCGCGATTACATCTGGCGGGCCAGTCAGTTGCACAATCAGCAACTGGCCGACCTGATGATGCGCGTGCCCTACGATCGCGATTACTCACAGAAACGCAATGAACTGGGTGAGCTGGAGAACGGCCATGTGGTGATGTTCGGGCCGTATCAGACCGAACAATGGCAAGTGGCTTATGACCGTCGTCGTCTGGACTCAGTGGCCAGCGTCGCGGTATTTCAGCAACACCCGATCGGCGTTGAAGTCGACAGCGTGCCATCGTTTTACCTGACCTCGGTGTTCAACGGCATGCTCGCCGCCAAGACCCACCATTACCCAGGCGTGCCCCAGGCGTTTGCCGCGATGAAGGCCGGTGAAGTCGACGCGGTGATGGCCATGCGCGGCGAGATCGACTGGCAAGTCCATCAGGCCGCCGACCCGCAAGTCGCGCTGGCGGAAAACGCCTACCCGAATATGGGCAAGCAGCTTTGGGAGATCGGCATGGCGGTGCATGAAAGCAACCGGCAACTGGCCTACGCAGTGGAAGAAGCGCTGGAAGCGCTGATTCGAGAGGGCTCGGTGAAAGCCATTTATGCCCGTTACGGCCTGCGGTATGACGTGCCCGAGATGTATCAACAGTGAACTGGCGAGCGAGTTGTCTGTTGGCCTGCTGGTTGCCTTTGGCGGCGAACGCGGCGGATGTCGATCCGGTTCCGTCGGTGATGTGGGGGTTCTATCACAAGCAGATGTTGGGCGACGCACCGTTCGTGTTCGACGAGCGGGTCAAGTTGCTCGCACCGCCATTTGCCGAAGACGCTCGACAAGTGCCGCTGGAAATCGACGCCCGGGCGTTCAAGGGCGAAGTGGTACGAATCCTCGCCTGGGCCGAACTCAATCCGCTGCCGAAAATCGTCGACTTCGAACCCTTGAACGGTGTGCTGCCGTGGCTGTCGATCCGCATCCGCGTTGAACAGGCCACGCCATTGCGTGCGGCGGTACTGACCCGCGACGGGCTGTGGCATGTCGGCTCGACCCTGATCGATGCGGCAGGCGGCGGCTGTACGGCACCGAGCGTGGTGCGTACTCAGCCAGGTTGGGAAGAACACATCGGCGAAGTGCTGGGTGGCCGTTATCCCCGTGGTGAATTCAGTCGCGTGCGTTTGCAGGTGGCGCACCCGATGGACAACGGCATGGTCAGCGGCATTCCGGAATTTTTCATTAATCATGCCGAACTGCGCGATCAAAACGATCAATTGCTGGCGCGTCTGGAGTTGTTCCCGGCGGTCAGCGAAAACCCCAATCTGGCCTTCGATATCGAAGGAGCAGGGCGGACGCGCCTGATGCTGCGCGACAACAGCGGCAACCAATTCGATGCGGCCATTCCCTGACTCAAGGAGCGTGTGATGCGCTGGATGCTGCTGTTGTTCATCAGTCTGAGCCTGCCGGCCGTGGCCGATCCTGATTACGCACTCAAGCCCCGGCAGATCGCCGAAGACACCTGGCTGCTGGAAGGCAGCACCGACAATTTCGCCAAGAGCAACGGCGGCAACATCGTCAACACTGCGTTCATCGTCACCGAACAGGGCGTGGTGGTAATCGACACCGGGCCGTCGAAACGCTATGGCGAAGCCCTGCGCAAAGCGATTGCGGCGACCACCGATAAACCGGTGATTCAGGTGCTGCTGACCCATCACCATCCCGATCATGTGCTGGGCAATCAGGCTTTCACCGACGTGCCGATCGGTGCGCTGGCCGGCACCACCGAGCTGTTGCGGCAACAGGGTGATGCCATGGCCGAGAACATGTATCGGCTGGTAGGTGACTGGATGCGTGGCACCGAGGTGGTGTTGCCGACGCAAGCGCTGATGCCCGGCGTGCAAAGTTTTGGGAACCACGATTTGCGCCTGCTGAGTCTGGGTGGGCACACCGGCGCGGATCTGGCTATTCTCGACCAGAAAACCGGCGTGCTGTTTGCCGGGGATCTGGTGTTTTATCAACGCGCCCTGACCACCCCCAACAGTCCGGGGTTGTCAGTATGGCTGGCGGACATCGCGGCTTTACAAGATTTACCGTGGACGCTGATCGTCCCCGGCCATGGGCCGGTGGCCACGGATACACAACCGTTCGAGCAGATGCGCGATTACCTGACCTGGCTGGACCAGCTGATGCGCGATGGCGCCGCTTATGGCAGCGACATGGCCGAGATGATCCGCAGCCCCATCCCCGAACGTTTCGCGGGGATCAGCTTGAGCCGCTATGAGCTGATTCGTAGCGTCAGCCATTTATACCCGCGTTACGAACGGGGGCAGATGAGGCGGGTGGATTCGGGCAAGAGTAACTGACTGTGATGATCGTTCCCACGCTCCCGCGTGGGAATGCAGCCCAGGACGCTCCGCGTCCCATCCAGAGCCGAACGCGGAGCGTCCGTTGAGGCATTCCCACGCAGAGCGTGGGAACGATCAACGCGGAGCGTGGGAACGATCATCAAACTCCCATCTCCTCCGACCCGGTACTAAGGAACTAGCAATCTCCGCACTGCGGGTAATTGTTGCAAGGGCGGCGGCGCCCAAGAATCTGCACCAGACCGGGAAAATTTCCCGGGTATAACAAAAACCGCAGAGGCAGCCGTCATGACCCAACCCGCACGTCGCCAACCCTTCGTCTTGAGCATGCTGCTCAGTGCCATGCTGTTATCTGGCCAGGCATTGGCCGCAGTCTCCGATCAAGACATCCTCCAGGACCCGAAGAACCCGGAGCAGGTCGTCACCAATGGCCTTGGCGTCCAGGGTCAGCGCTACAGCCCGCTGGACACCCTCAATGTCGACAACGTGAAGGATCTGCGACCGGTCTGGGCCTTTTCGTTCGGCGGGGAAAAGCAGCGCGGTCAGCAAGCGCAGCCGATGATCAAGGACGGCGTGATGTACATGACCGGTTCCTACTCGCGCGTATTCGCGGTGGATGCGCGCACCGGCCGCAAGCTCTGGCAATACGACGCGCGCCTGCCCGATGACATCCGTCCGTGCTGCGACGTGATCAACCGTGGTGTCGCGCTGTACGGCGATCTGGTGATTTTCGGCACCCTCGACGCCAAGCTCGTGGCCTTGAACAAAGACACCGGCAAAGTCGTCTGGAGCAAGAAAGTCGCCGACCACAAGGAAGGCTATTCCATCAGCGCGGCACCGTTGGTCATCAACGGCAAATTGATCACCGGTGTGGCCGGTGGCGAGTTCGGCGTAGTGGGCAAGATCGAAGCCTACGACCCGAAAAATGGCAGCCTGCTGTGGACCCGGCCGACCGTCGAAGGCCACATGGGCTATGTCTACAAGGACGGCAAAGCGGTAGAAAACGGCATTTCCGGCGGCGAAGCGGGCAAGACCTGGCCGGGCGATCTGTGGAAAACCGGCGGCGCGGCGCCTTGGCTGGGCGGCTACTACGACCCGGAAACCAATCTGCTGCTGTTCGGCACCGGCAACCCGGCACCGTGGAACTCGCACCTGCGCCCTGGCGACAACCTTTACTCGTCGTCGCGCCTGGCGCTGAACCCGGATGACGGCACGATCAAATGGCACTTCCAGAGCACGCCCCACGACGGTTGGGACTATGACGGCGTGAATGAACTGGTGTCGTTCAACTACAACGAAGGCGGCAAAGAAATCAAAGCGGCGGCCACCGCGGACCGTAACGGTTTCTTCTACGTGCTCGATCGCACCAACGGCAAATTCATCCGTGGCTTCCCGTTCGTGGACAAGATCACCTGGGCCAGCGGCCTGGATAAAAACGGTCGGCCGATCTACAACGACGCCGGCCGTCCGGGTGCGCCGGGCTCCGAGGCCAAAGGCAGTTCGGTGTTCGTCGCGCCAGCGTTCCTGGGGGCGAAAAACTGGATGCCGATGGCCTACAACCGCGACACCGGCCTGTTCTATGTGCCGTCCAACGAGTGGGGCATGGACATCTGGAACGAAGGCATCGCCTACAAGAAAGGCGCGGCGTTCCTCGGTGCCGGTTTCACCATCAAACCGTTGAATGAAGACTACATCGGTGTGCTGCGCGCCATCGACCCGAAAACCGGCAAGGAAGTCTGGCGCCACAAGAACTTCGCGCCACTGTGGGGCGGAGTGCTGACCACCAAGGGCAACCTGGTGTTCACTGGTACGCCGGAAGGTTTCCTGCAAGCATTCAATGCCAAGACTGGCGAGAAAGTCTGGGAGTTCCAGACGGGTTCCGGCGTGCTGGGTTCGCCCATCACCTGGGAAATGGACGGCGAACAATACGTCTCGGTGCTCTCCGGCTGGGGCGGTGCGGTACCGCTGTGGGGCGGCGAAGTGGCCAAGCGCGTCAAGGACTTCAACCAGGGCGGCATGCTCTGGACGTTCAAGTTGCCTAAAGATCTGGTAGCCAAACACTGATCGCCGCACTGATCGTTCCCACGCTCCGCGTGGGAATGCAGCCCGGGACGCTCTGCGTCCCCTTCAGAGCCGAACGCGGAGCGTCCGTTGAGGCATTCCCACGCAGAGCGTGGGAACGATCAGATGAAGACGCCTTCGCTGGCAAGCCAGCTCCTACTACCAAATAACGAGAATCCCCCTGCCAACGGCGCATTCGTCTGGCAGGCGGGGCTCTCTACTATCGGTTCATCGCCTGTTGGCCTGACAGGCATCGACCCAGACAGAGGCCCATCATGATCTACGCACAACCCGGAACACCTGGCGCCGTCGTTTCCTTCAAACCGCGCTACGGCAATTTCATCGGCGGCGAATTCGTTGCCCCAATCAACGGCGAGTACTTCACCAACACCTCCCCGGTCACCGGTGAAGTGATCGCCGAGTTCCCGCGCTCCAGCGCCGCCGACATCGAAAAAGCTCTCGACGCAGCCCATGCCGCCGCCGATGCCTGGGGCAAAACCTCGGCGCAGGATCGCTCGCGGGTGCTGCTGAAAATCGCCGACCGCATCGAACAGAACCTGGAAATCCTCGCCGTCACCGAAACCTGGGACAACGGCAAGGCCGTGCGCGAAACCCTTAACGCCGACGTGCCGTTGGCTGCCGACCACTTCCGTTATTTCGCCGGTTGCATCCGCGCTCAGGAAGGCGGCGCCGCCGAGATCAACGAACTGACCACCGCCTATCATTTCCACGAACCATTGGGCGTGGTCGGGCAGATCATTCCGTGGAACTTCCCGCTGCTGATGGCTGCGTGGAAACTCGCCCCGGCCCTGGCGGCCGGCAACTGCATCGTGCTCAAACCCGCCGAGCAAACGCCGCTGTCGATCATGGTCTTCGCCGAGCTGATCGCCGACTTGCTGCCGGCTGGCGTGCTGAACATCGTCCAGGGTTTCGGTCGCGAAGCCGGTGAGGCGCTGGCCACCAGCAAGCGCATCGCCAAGATCGCCTTCACCGGTTCCACCCCAATCGGCGCGCACATCATGCATTGCGCCGCCGAGAACATCATTCCGAGCACCGTTGAACTGGGCGGCAAGTCGCCGAACATTTTCTTCGAAGACATCATGAACGCCGAGCCGCAGTTCATCGAGAAAGCCGCCGAAGGCCTGGTGCTGGCGTTCTTCAACCAGGGCGAAGTCTGCACCTGTCCGTCCCGGGCGCTGGTGCAAGAGTCGATCTACGAGCCGTTCATGGCCGAGGTGATGAAGAAGATCGTCAAGATCAAGCGCGGCAACCCGCTGGACACCGAAACCATGGTCGGCGCCCAGGCGTCCGAGCAGCAATATGACAAGATTCTCTCGTACCTGAAAATCGCTCAGGAGGAGGGCGCGCAACTGCTCACCGGCGGCGCCGCCGAGCGTCTTGAGGGCGACTTGTCGAGCGGCTATTACATCCAGCCGACCCTGCTCAAGGGCCACAACAAAATGCGTGTGTTCCAGGAAGAAATCTTCGGCCCGGTGGTGGGCATCACCACCTTCAAGGACGAAGCCGAAGCCCTGGCGATTGCCAACGACAGCGAGTTCGGCCTCGGCGCCGGCCTGTGGACCCGCGACATCAACCGCGCCTATCGCATGGGCCGGGCGATCAAGGCGGGGCGCGTCTGGACCAATTGCTACCACCTGTACCCGGCCCACGCCGCGTTCGGTGGCTACAAGAAGTCCGGTGTCGGCCGTGAGAACCACAAGATGATGCTCGACCATTACCAACAGACCAAAAATCTGCTGGTGAGCTACGACATCAATCCGTTAGGGTTCTTCTGATTCGACTTGAAATCGGGTGATGGCCTTCGCGGGCAAGCCCGCTCCTACGGGGTTGCGCGAGTTTCACGGCCAACACATAACCTGTAGGAGCGAGGCTTGCCCGCGAAGGCGTCATCACAGTCAACATCAATGTTGACTGACATTCCGCTTTCGCGAGCAAGCCCGCTCCCACATTAGTTCTCCGTGTACTTGAAGACCGCGCAACACCCCCTACCAACGCACCCCACAACCTCCTTCGAAAGTAGCATTCGGTCCCTTCGCCCTCCGTGCATTAATGGTCTTACCGGAATTGACCGGCACAAGAAGAGGATTGACCCATGTGGAATAAACCCGCGTTTACCGATCTGCGCATTGGCTTCGAAGTGACGATGTATTTCGCCAACCGTTGATTGTTTGCCCGGTCAGCCGTCGCGTTGGCCGGGCCTGCCTTCTGGAGGCATTCCATGCACATCCGCGTTCTCGGTTCCGCCGCTGGCGGCGGTTTTCCGCAATGGAACTGCAACTGCCGTCAATGCGCCGCTATGCGCAACGGCAATCTGCGCGCACAACGCCGCACGCAGTCGTCCATTGCCCTGAGCGACGACGGTGTGGAATGGGTGCTCTGCAATGCTTCACCGGACATTCGCGCGCAACTCGAAAGCTTCCCGGCGATGCAACCGGCCCGACGCTTGCGTGACACGGCGATTGCCGGTGTCGTCCTGCTGGACAGTCAGATCGACCATTGCACCGGCCTGTTGAGCCTGCGCGAAGGCTGCCCGCATTCGGTCTGGTGCACTGAGCGGGTTCACGAAGACCTGAGCAGCGGCTTTCCCTTGTTCACCATGCTCAAGCACTGGAACGGTGGCTTGCAGTGGCAACCCATCGGGCTGGACCGCGAGCCGTTCAGCATCGCTGCCTGTAAACACCTGCAATTTCGCGCGATTCCGTTGGTCAGCAATGCACCGCCGTATTCACCCAACCGTGGCAACCCGCAACCGGGCGACACCATTGGCCTGTTCATCGAAGACCTGCGCAGTAGGGCATCGGTTTTCTATGCGCCGGGGCTGGGGCAGGTCGATGCCGAGGTGTTGAGCTGGATGCAGCGCGCCGACTGCCTGCTGCTGGACGGCACGCTGTGGCGCGACGATGAAATGCGTGTGTGTGAAGTCGGCCAGAGCCTGGGCAGCGAGATGGGCCACCTGCCACAAAGCGGCCCCGGCGGCATGCTCGACGTGCTGGAGGCGTTCAATCGCCAGCGTAAGGTGCTGATCCACATCAACAACACCAATCCGATCCTCGATGAAGACTCGGCCGAGCGCGCATTGCTGGAGCGGCGCGGGATTGAAGTGGCTTATGACGGCATGAGTATTGAGCTGTAGCGGATGGCCTCTTCGCGGGCAAGCCTCGCTCCCACAGTTGATCGGTGTGAACATAAATTTTGTGTACACCAACAATCCAATGTGGGAGCGGGCTTGCTCGCGAAGGGGCCAGACCAAACACCGCGAAATCCGGAGAACCGCAATGACTGACACTCCCATGACCCCCGCCGAATTCGAAGCAGCCCTGCGCGCCAAGGGTGCCTATTACCACATCCATCACCCCTTCCACCAAGCCATGTATGCCGGGCGCGCCACCCGCGAGCAGATTCAGGGCTGGGTCGCCAATCGCTTCTATTACCAAGTGAACATCCCGCTCAAGGATGCCGCCATCCTCGCCAATTGCCCGGACCGCGACGTGCGCCGGGAATGGCTGCAACGAATCCTCGACCACGACGGCGTCCCCGGTAGTGAAGGCGGGATCGAAGCGTGGCTACGCCTGGGCGAAGCAGTGGGGCTGGATCGCGAACAAATCCTCTCGCAAGAGTTGGTGCTGCCGGGCGTACGTTTTGCCGTGGACGCCTACGTCAATTTCGCCCGTCGCGCGTGCTGGCAAGAAGCGGCCAGCAGTTCGCTGACCGAACTGTTCGCGCCACAAATCCATCAGTCCCGGCTCGACGCCTGGCCCACCCATTACCCATGGATCGACCCGGCCGGTTATGACTATTTCCGTACGCGCCTGAGCCAGGCGCGGCGCGATGTCGAGCATGGTTTGCGCATCACCCTGGCGCACTACGTCACGGTCGAAGGCCAGCAACGCATGCTGGAAATTCTGCAATTCAAACTCGATGTTCTGTGGAGCATGCTCGACGCGATGAGCATGGCCTATGAGCTGGATCGCCCGCTGTATCACACCGTCACCACGGAGCGGGTCTGGCATCGGGGGATCGCCCTGTGAACCGGATCGAACAGCAACCCGGCCCACCGCTGTGGTTGCTGGCGGAGCTGACCTATCGCTGCCCGCTGCAATGCCCGTATTGCTCCAACCCGCTGGATTTCGCCCAACAGGGCGAGGAGTTGAGCACAGAAGAATGGATTCGGGTGTTCCGCGAGGCGCGTGAGATGGGCGCTGCGCAACTGGGTTTTTCCGGTGGCGAGCCGTTGGTGCGCCAAGACCTTGCCGAGCTGATCAAGGCCGCGCGGGACATGGGTTACTACACCAACCTGATCACCTCGGGCATCGGCCTGACCGAACAGAAGGTCCGTGACTTCAAGGTCGCCGGGCTGGACCATATCCAGATCAGTTTTCAGGCCGCCGACGAACAGGTAAACAATCTACTCGCCGGCTCGCGCAAGGCCTTCGCCCAGAAACTGGCCATGGCCCGGGCGGTGAAAGCCCAGGGCTATCCGATGGTGCTGAACTTCGTCACCCATCGACATAACATCGACCAGATCGCACAGATCATCGAACTGTGCCTGGAGCTGGAGGCGGATTTCGTCGAATTGGCGACGTGCCAGTTCTACGGTTGGGCCGAACTCAACCGCGTCGGCCTGTTGCCGACCCGCGAACAATTGCAGCGCGCCGAGCGCATCACCCATGAATACCGCCAGCGTCTGGAGGCCGAGGGTCACCCATGCAAGCTGATCTTCGTCACCCCGGATTACTACGAAGAGCGCCCCAAGACCTGCATGAACGGCTGGGCCAACTTGTTTCTCGACATCACCCCGGACGGCACGGCCTTGCCTTGTCATAGCGCCCGCCAGTTGCCGGTGCAGTTTCCCAACGTGCGTGAGCACAGCATCGAACACATCTGGAACGACTCCTTTGGTTTCAACCGTTTTCGCGGCGATGACTGGATGAAAGAGCCGTGCCGTTCCTGCGATGAAAAACACAAGGACCTCGGCGGCTGCCGCTGCCAGGCGTTCATGCTCACCGGTGATGCCGCCAACGCCGACCCGGTGTGCAGCAAATCGCCGCACCACGACGTTATTCTCAAGGCCCGGGACGAAGCCGACGCGCCGGGGCAGGGCATGGAGCACCTGACGTTGCGCAATGAAAAGGCTTCGCGGCTGATCTATCGCGGATGAGTTGTGAACACAAATCCCTTGTGGGAGCGGGCTTGCTCGCGAAAGCGGCATTACATTCAACACATCTATTGACTGACACACCGCTTTCGCGAGCAAGCCCGCTCCCACAGTGGATCTCCAGTGGATACAAAATTGGAGTGCACCCCCGGGCGGCTCGCTATCCATTGGTCTGATTGCATTCGCAGCCGGATGCGTTAGTGTGGACTTTACCTTTCAAAACAATAAAAACAGGCTTTCCAATGAGCCAGAATCTCAGCCAGCTGCGTAAATTCGTTTCGCCTGAAATCATCTTCGGTGCCGGCTGTCGGCACAACGTCGGTAATTACGCCAAGACCTTCGGCGCCCGCAAAGTGCTGGTGGTCAGCGACCCCGGTGTGATTGCCGCCGGTTGGGTCGCCGATGTCGAGGCCAGCCTGCAAGCCCAGGGCATTGATTACTTCATCTATAGCGATGTTTCACCCAACCCACGGATTGAAGAGGTCATGCTCGGTGCCGAGCTGTACCGGGAGAATCACTGCGATGTGATCGTGGCAATCGGCGGCGGCAGCCCGATGGATTGCGGCAAGGGCATCGGTATTGTCGTCGCCCATGGGCGCAACATCCTCGAATTCGAGGGCGTGGACACCCTGCGCATCGCCAGCCCACCGCTGATCCTGATCCCGACCACCGCCGGCACTTCGGCCGATGTGTCGCAGTTCGTGATCATCTCCAATCAGCAAGAACGCATGAAGTTCTCCATCGTCAGCAAGGCTGCGGTGCCGGACGTGTCGCTGATCGATCCGGAAACCACCTTGAGCATGGACCCGTTCCTGTCAGCCTGTACCGGCATCGACGCATTGGTCCATGCCATCGAAGCTTTCGTTTCCACCGGTCATGGGCCACTCACCGATCCCCATGCGCTGGAGGCGATGCGGCTGATCAACGGCAATCTGGTGCAAATGATCGCCAACCCCAGCGACATCGCCCTGCGGGAAAAAATCATGCTCGGCAGCATGCAGGCCGGGCTGGCGTTTTCCAACGCGATTCTTGGCGCGGTACACGCGATGTCCCACAGCCTCGGCGGCTTCCTCGATCTGCCCCATGGCCTGTGCAATGCGGTGCTGGTGGAACACGTGGTGGCGTTCAACTACAGCTCGGCGCCGGAGCGCTTCAAGGTGATCGCCGAGACCTTCGGCATCGATTGCCGTGGCCTCAATCACCGGCAGATTTGCGCGCGGCTGGTCGAACACCTGATCGCCCTCAAACACGCCATCGGCTTTCACGAAACCCTGGGCCTGCACGGGGTGAGTACGGCGGACATTCCGTTCCTGTCGCAACACGCCATGGATGACCCGTGCATCCTTACCAATCCGCGCGAATCCAGTCAGCGCGACGTCGAGGTCGTCTATGGCGAAGCCCTCTGACGAGCAACAACGGGCGCTGGCCGGGTTGCTCGGCTTAGGCAACCACTCGGCGCGCAAGAGTCATTACCCGGAACTGGCCGCGCGCCTGGATGAGCTGGAAGCTGAACGCAACCGCTACAAATGGCTGTTCGAAAACGCGGTACACGGGATCTTCCAGGCCAGCCTGCTGGAGGGCATGCGCGCCGCCAACCCGGCGCTGGCGCGGATGCTCGGCTATCAAAACCCGCAGGAGGTGCTGTTTTCCCTGACGGACTTGGCGGGCACGCTGTTCGTCGGCGGGGCGCAGGAGCTGGAAAGCATCGGCGAAATCCTCCAGCGCGAGCGCAGCCTGCTGGGCTATGAAACTCAGCTGCGGCGCAAGGACGGCAGCGTCCTCGACGTGTTGATGAACCTGCTGCTCAAACCGGATCAGGAAGGCCTGGTAGAGGGTTTTGTCGCCGACATCACCGAACGAAAACTGGCCCAGCAGCGCCTGCAACAACTCAATGACGAACTGGAGCAGCGGGTCACCGCGCGCACCAATGAGTTGCTGGACGCCAACCGCAACCTGCAACAGCAGATCGCCCAGCGCAAACAGATCGCAGAAGCCTTGCGCGATGCCCGTGATGCCGCCGAGGCGGCCAATCGCAGCAAGGACAAATACCTCGCCGCCGCCAGTCACGACCTGCTGCAACCGCTCAACGCCGCGCGTTTGCTGATCTCGACCTTGCGCGAACGCAAACTGCCCGACGTCGAGCAAGTGCTGGTGGAGCGCACGCATCAGGCGCTGGAAGGGGCTGAAGATTTGCTCACCGATTTACTGGATATTTCCCGCCTCGATCAGGCTGCAGTGAAGCCGGACATTGCCCTGTACCGCCTCGACGAGTTATTCGCGCCACTGGTCTCGGAGTTTCAGTCAGTGGCTGCGGCAGCCGGGTTGAACCTGCGGGTGCATATGGGCGATTACGCCCTTCATACCGACTTGCGCCTGATGACGCGGATTTTGCGCAACTTCCTCAGCAATGCCTGCCGTTACACCGATGCAGGCTGCATTCTGCTGGGGGCACGACGCCGGGGCGATGCGCTGCGTATCGAAGTCTGGGATACCGGGCGCGGGATTCCTGCGGATCGTCTTGACTCGATCTTCCTCGAGTTCAACCAACTGGACGTCGGCCGCGCCGCCGATCGCAAGGGTGTGGGTCTGGGGCTGGCGATCGTCGAACGCATCGCGAAGATTCTCGACTACAGGATTCAGGTTCATTCGCGGCCGGGGCGCGGTTCGATGTTCAGCATCGAAGTGCCGATTTCCCATGAGATTCCACTGCCGATCAGTCAGGTCGCGCCGCAGCCGACTACCGGCAACCCGTTGCCGGGCCGGCGTCTGTTGGTGCTGGACAACGAAGTCAGCATTCTTGAAAGCATGAGCGCGCTGCTCGGGCAGTGGGGCTGCGAGGTGGTTACCGCTACCGACGAGGCCACCGCGTTGGTGGCTTTGCAGGGACAGGCGCCGGAGCTGATTCTGGCGGACTATCACCTGGATCACGGGGTGGTGGGCTGTGAAGTGGTCCGGCATTTGCGCGAGCATTTTGGCCAGGCAATTGCGGCGGTGATCATCACCGCCGACCGCACTGACCAGTGTCGGCGCTCATTGCAGCGACTCGACGCGCCCTTGCTGAACAAACCGGTGAAGCCTGGCAAGTTGCGTGCGGTGCTGACTCAGCTGTTGGCGTAGCGATCGTGCAGGCTGCGACTGCTGCGCAGCGAACGGGGGCAAGCCTCAATGCCAGTCAGTTAAGCGAAATTTCTGTAGGAGCGAGGCTTGCCCGCGAAGAACGATGACGCGTAATCCCTGAAAAACCGCGGTGCATTCTTCGCGGGCAAGCCTCGCTCCTACAGGGGTTATGTGTTCCAGGCAGTAACCATCAAGCCACAAGACCACCGTACGTTTTCCCTGTCGCCCAATCCAGAGCGGATGCTAGTCTTGACCAACGCTGTTGTCAGGGAGCCCTCATGGGCAATCACAAGATCGAAATTCGTCGCAGTAACGTTGACAAGATTCTGCTGGGGGCCGAAAAAGTCTTCGCCGAAAAAGGTTTTGGCAGCACCGCCATGGCCGACATCGCCGCCGAAGTGCAACTGCCGCGTTCCAACCTGCATTACTACTTCAGCACCAAGAGCGAGCTATACAGCGCGGTGCTCCTGGGTTTGCTGGAGGTCTGGAAGCAGGACGCCCTGTGCTTCGAGATGTTCGACGATCCGCGAGTGGTGCTCAGCAGCTACATCCGCGCCAAGATGAACCATTCCCGCAGTCGGCCGTATGGCTCGAAAGTCTGGGCCAACGAAATCATCCACGGTGCGCCGACACTGGGTGAGAAGCTGGACGCCAGCCTGTACGACTGGGCCAAGATGAAAGAAGCGAAAATTCGCCAGTGGGTGGAAGATAAACGCATCCTACCGGTGGAGCCTTCCAGCTTGCTGTACATGATCTGGGCCTCGACCCAGCACTACGCTGACTTCGATCACCAGGTGAATATTCTGAATGATCATCAGCCGCTGTCGGACATGCAGTTCGAGCGGGCGGTGCAGACGGTGACCAGTGTGATATTGCGTGGGATCGGGTTGGAGCCTTGAGGTTTGCGGCGCTGCAGCTGGCCTCTTCGCGAGCAAGCCCGCTCCCACATTAGATCTTTAGCGAACACAGGATTTGTGCGCGAAGTTGATCCACTGTGGGAGCGGGCTTGCTCGCGAAGGTGTCAGTTCAAGCAACGCAACCCTCAAACCGCGACATGGTACGGATTCCTCGGATCATGATTCCA
Organism: Pseudomonas sp. PGPR40; assembly: GCF_022014505.1. Lineage (NCBI taxonomy): Bacteria > Pseudomonadati > Pseudomonadota > Gammaproteobacteria > Pseudomonadales > Pseudomonadaceae > Pseudomonas > Pseudomonas sp. PGPR40. The sequence continues at coordinate 122,770 of NZ_JAKLSP010000012.1, forward strand.
ATCCAGAAACGGCTTGCCCGTATCCATCGGCACCATCTCAATACAATCCTGCACCGGACAGGTGATCTGGCACAGGTTGCAGCCCACGCACTCATCATCGATCACTTCATATTTATGCGTCCCGTCCGCCTGTTTGAGGCTGGCAATCGCCTGGTGCGAGGTATCTTCACAAGCGATGTGGCAGCGACCGCAGCCAATGCACGCCTCCGGATCGATCTTCGCAATCACCTGATAGTTGATGTCCAGGTACTTCCAGTCCGTGGTATTGCCCACCGCACGCCCGGAAAATTCCGACACGCTGGCGTAACCCTGACTGTCCATCCAGCGTGACAAACCGTCCTTCATCTCCTCGACAATCCGGAAACCATGCAACATCGCCGCCGTGCACACTTGCACCGAGCCGCTGCCCAAGGCAATGAATTCCGCCGCATCGCGCCAACTGCCGATGCCGCCAATGCCCGAGATCGGCAGGCCTTGGGTCTGCGGATCGCGGGCGATTTCGGCGACCATGTTCAACGCAATCGGCTTCACCGCCGAGCCGCAATAACCGCCATGGGTGCTTTGGTTGCCGACGGCAGGATTGGCGACCATGCGTTCCAGATTGACGCTGGTGATCGAGTTGATGGTGTTGATCAACGACACTGCATCGGCACCACCACGGTGCGCGGCACGGGCGGCAACGCGGATGTCGGTGATGTTCGGCGTGAGCTTGACGATCACCGGCAGTGAGCAATAGGTCTTGCACCAGCGGGTGACCTGTTCGACGTATTCCGGCACCTGGCCGACCGCCGCGCCCATGCCCCGTTCCGGCATGCCGTGGGGGCAGCCGAAGTTCAGTTCGATGCCATCGGCACCGGTGGCCTCCACCAGCGGCAGGATGTTTTTCCACGACTCTTCGACACAGGGCACCATCAGCGACACGATCAGCGCGCGGTCCGGCCAGTCCTTTTTGACCTGGGTGATTTCCCTCAGGTTGATTTCCAGTGAGCGGTCGGTGATCAGCTCGATGTTGTTAAAACCAAGCACCTCCCGATTAGCCCCGAAGTGCGCCGAGTAACGCGACGATACGTTGACCGCCGCTGGGTCTTCACCGAGGGTTTTCCAGACCACGCCGCCCCAACCGGCCTCGAACGCGCGAACCACGTTGTAGGCTTTGTCGGTCGGCGGCGCGGAAGCCAGCCAGAACGGATTGGGCGCTTTGATGCCGGCGAAAACAATCGAGAGATCGGCCATTTACGCAGCCTCCACGTTGAGCATGAGTTGAGCGTTGATGGCCTCGGCGGCCAGCTTGCCGTGCTGCACGGCTTGCACGGTGAGGTCCTGATCGAGGCTGGTGCAGTCGCCGCCGGCATATACGCCGGGAATGCTGGTACGCAGCTGTTCGTCGACCAGGATGCGGTCGCCCTGACGCTTGAGTTCACGGGCCAGCGGATCGGCGAGGGCGCTGTTATCGAAAGCCTGGCCGATGGCTTTGAAGATCGCGTCAGCAGCCAGTTCAAAGGTTTCGCCAGTGGTTTGCAGGCGACCGTCTACCAACCGGGTGCGAGCGAAGCGCATGCCGCGCACCTTGCCCTTATCGTCGAGCAGCACTTCTTGCGGTTGCGCCCAGGTCAGCAGCCGCACCTGATTGGCCTTGGCGATGTCTTGTTCGTGACCGGTGGCGCCCATGTCCGGGGCGCCGCGGCGGTACACCAGATTCACGTCGCGGGCACCGAGGCGAGCCATTTGCACGGCCATGTCGATGGCGGTGTTGCCGGCACCGAGGACAATGCAGTGTTCGGCCAGCGGCAGTTGCGTCAGGTCATCAGCCTGGCGCAGTTCGCGGATGTAGTCGGTGGCGGCGAGCAGGCCGGGGGCATCCTCGTGGGCCAGTCCCAACTGTTTGCTGGCGGCCAGGCCGAGACCGAGGAACACCGCGTCGAATTGCTGATGCAGTTCGCTGAGGGTCAGGTTGTCGCCGAGTTTCTGCCCGTGGCGAATCTCGATCCCGCCAATCCCCATCAGGAATTCAAGCTCCTTCTGCGCGTAATCGTCCACCAGTTTGTACTTGGCGATCCCGTATTCGTTAAGGCCGCCAGCTTTTTCCCGCGCCTCGAAAATCACCACGTCATGGCCGTGCATGGCGCTGCGGTGCGCGCAGGACAAACCGGCCGGGCCAGCACCCACCACAGCGATGCGCTTGCCGGTTGCGGCGGCGCGCTGGAACGGGTGTTCGCTGAAGTGCGCGTTGTCCACGGCATAGCGTTGCAACAGGCCGATCAGCACCGGCGCGCATTCCTGGGCGTTGTTGCGCACGCAGGCTTGCTGGCACAGGATCTCCGTCGGACAGACCCGGGCGCAACTGCCGCCGAGGATGTTCGCCGAGAGGATTTTCTGAGCCGCGCCCTGAATGTTTTCCTGATGGATATTGCGGATGAATGACGGAATATCGATGTCGCTCGGACAGGCATTCACGCACGGCGCGTCATAGCAGTACAGGCAGCGCGAGGCTTCCAGATGCGCCTGACGGTCGTTGAGCGGCGGCGCCAGATCGGTGAAATGGCCGGCGAGGGCGGCCGCGTCCTCATGGGGATGCGGGAGGTGGTTCAAGGTCTTGATCACGGTGTTGGCCTCACGGTTATTTGAGGTACTGCCTCTGGTGGGCTGATCGTTCCCACGCTCTGCGTGGGAATGCCTCAAGGGACGCTCCGCGTTCCAATGGGACGCAGAGCGTCCCGGGCTGCATTCCCACGCAGAGCGTGGGAACGATCGGATTGGTTTTTTGTGTTGTCAGGACTGCCGCCTTCGCGAGCAAGCCCGCTCCCACATTTGGAATGCGTTCCCTTGTGGGAGCGGGCTTGCTCGCGAAGGCCGAAGGCCTCGATCTCAGCGTTTCACAGCAACCGGCCTATGCAGCTCAGCCCGCTTGCTCAGCAAATCAAACACCGCCGGATACGCCGGCCGTTCGACATACCGCCCGGCACCACGCTCGGCGCGCAAATCACCGTCGGCCCACACCACTCGGCCCTGGCTGACGGTGTGGCTCGGCACGCCGCGCACGGTCTTGCCTTCGAAGATGTTGAAGTCGACTTGCTGGTGATGGGTCTTGGCTGAAATCGTCCGCGTACCTTCCGGATCCCACAGCACCAGATCCGCATCAGCGCCCACACGGATCGCACCCTTGCGCGGATAGAGGTTGAATATCTTCGCGGTGTTGGTGGAGGTGAGGGCAACGAAGTGCTGCATCGACAAGCGCCCGGTGTTCACCCCCTCATCCCAGAGCACTGCCATGCGGTCTTCGATACCGGCAGTGCCGTTGGGGATCTTGCTGAAGTCGTCACGACCGGCGGCTTTTTGCTCGGCGCAGAAGCAGCAGTGGTCGGTGGCGGTGGTGTGCAGATTGCCCGCTTGCAGACCATGCCAAAGGGCTTCCTGATGGCCGCGAGGACGGAAGGGCGGGCTCATCACGTAACCGGCGGCGGTCTGCCAGTCCGGGTGTTGGTAGACGCTGTCGTCCAGTAGCAGGTGTCCGGCCAGCACTTCGCCGTAAACCGGTTGGCCCTTGCTGCGGGCGTAGGTGATTTCGTCGAGGGCTTCCTTGGTCGAGACGTGGACCAGATACAGTGGCGTGCCGAGGGTTTCGGCAATGCGGATCGCCCGGCTAGCGGCTTCACCTTCCACCTGCGAAGGCCGCGACAGCGGGTGCGCTTCCGGCCCGGTCATGCCTTGGGCCATCAACTTGCGTTGCAGGTGATAGACCAGCTCGCCGTTTTCCGCGTGCACGGTCGGCACCGCGCCCAATTCCAGACAACGCTCGAAACTCGCCACGAGTGTGTCGTCGGCGGCCATGATCGCGTTCTTGTAGGCCATGAAATGCTTGAAACTGTTGACCCCGTGATGGCTGACCAACTCGGCCATTTCTTCGCGGACCTGCTCGCTCCACCAAGTGATGGCGACGTGGAAACCGTAGTCCGACGCCGACTTCTGCGCCCAGCCGCGCCATTGATGAAATGCCTCCATCAACGATTGCTGCGGATTGGGAATCACGAAGTCGATGATCGAGGTGGTACCGCCGGCCAGCCCCGCTGCGGTGCCGCTGAAGAAGTCTTCGCTGGCCACCGTGCCCATGAAGGGCAGTTGCATATGAGTGTGCGGGTCGATGCCGCCAGGCATCAGGTATTGGCCGCTGCCGTCGAGCACTTCGGCATCGGCGGGAACATCGAGGTTTTCACCGATGGCTTTGATCACGCCGTCGGCGCAATAGACGTCGGCGCGATAACTTTCATCATGGGTAATAACGGTGGCGCCACGGATCAACAGAGACATTCCGAGTTCCTCGCAGGCATGACCGACTGATGCCGGTTCTAGATGTTTTATAGGAAGCAGACGCCAATCGGTGTATTCCTGTCAGCGCTGTCAAGAATAGACGCTAGCTGCAGTTTACCGATTGAGCAAGAATATTTTTTATAAGCTTATTACTGCCTTAACGTATTGAAAAATAAGGATAAAAACTGAAAATCACCAAAATGGTGAGGGCTCTCACCATTTTGACGCACTTGACAGGTTCGAAATATGGTCAAGATTTTCTATATGAAATCAGCCGCTTGAGGATGGTCTATGGTTGATGCTCGACCTTAAAAAAAAGATCAACGCACCAGATTGAGTCCTGACTGTGCGGACAAGTTGCCTGACATCGGCCTGAATGGCATGGCAACTCACCGGGGACTCAATGGCTTTATAAATAAAACTGAATAACATCAGTTGGTTAGCAGGGTTTTATGGCATTGCCCAATACGCCAGCGGGGCACCCGGCACGTTTATTGATGCCGCCGCTGGCACCTTGGCCGGTCCATGAACGTTGTCAGTTTCTCCGGCCATCGTCCGGCTCGCGTGCTTTGCGCCAGCCGCTGATGAGCAAAAATAATCAAAAGAACAGTGGAGCGGCCATGCAACAGATCAGATCGCAAGTGACCGAGCGCGACGGCTTGTTTGAGCTCGAAGCCGGCAGCGACGTCCTCGACAGTCCCCGTTACAACCACGACATGGCACCGACCAAGGTGCATGAACGAACCTGGAATAAATGGCACATCACCGCCTTATGGGTCGGCATGGCGATCTGCGTGCCGACTTACACCCTCGGCGGCGTACTCACCGCCTATTTCGGCCTGAGCGTGGGCGAAGCACTGCTGGCGATTCTGTTCGCCAACATCATCGTACTGATCCCGCTGACCCTGAATGCCTTCCCCGGCACCAAATACGGCATCCCGTTTCCGGTGTTGTTGCGCTCATCCTTCGGCATCCTCGGCTCCAACATTCCGTGCCTGATCCGCGCCCTGGTGGCGTGCGGCTGGTTTGGCATCCAGACCCTGTTCGGCGGGCTGGCGATTCACCTGTTTCTCGGCTCGGTGTTCGATGACTGGAAAGCCCTCGGCGGAACCGGTGAAGTGATCGGCTTCATGGTGTTCTGGGCCTTGAACCTGTGGGTGGTGATTCGCGGCGCGGACTCGATCAAATGGCTGGAAACATTATCCGCACCGTTACTGGTTCTGGTCGGCGTGGGGCTGCTGGTGTGGGCGATGCCGAACGTGTCGATGAGCGAATTGATGGCGATCCCGGCCAAGCGTCCGGAAGGCGCCAGCGTGGTCAGTTACTTTGCCGCCGGGCTGACTGCGATGGTCGGGTTCTGGGCCACCTTGTCGCTGAACATTCCGGACTTCAGCCGCTATGCGAAAAGCCAGAAGGATCAGATCGTCGGGCAGATTATCGGCTTGCCCCTGACCATGTTCCTGTTCGCCTCCCTTGGTGTGGTGATGACGGCCGCTTCGGTAAAACTGGTGGGCGTCACTGTCTCTGATCCGGTCACATTGATCGGCCATATCCAGAGCCCGGTCTGGGTTGCCCTGGCCATGGCGCTGATCATCATTGCCACGTTGTCCACCAACACCGCGGCCAACATTGTTTCGCCGACCAACGACTTCCAGAACGTTGCGCCCAAGGTCATCAACCGCACCAAAGCGGTGATCCTCACGGGGCTGGTCGGCTTGGCGCTGATGGCCCATGAACTGCTGAAAAAGCTCGGGCTGATCGTCTCGGATTTAAGCCTGGAGACGGTGTATTCCAACTGGTTGCTGGGCTATTCGAGCCTGTTGGGCCCGATCGCCGGGATCATGGTGGTGGACTATTTTCTGATCAAGAAACAGCAACTGGACCTGGCCGGTCTCTACCGCGATGACGTTTACCCGGCGTGGAACTGGTTCGGTTTTATCGCGTTCGGTGTGCCGGTGGCGTTGACGCTGCTGTCGCTGGGCAGCGATGCGTTCAGTTGGTTCTACAACTACGGCTGGTTCACCGGCTCGGCCCTTGGTGGGCTGATTTATTACGGGTTGAGTGTGATGCGGCCGAGCCCTACTGCTGTGAAATCGGCGGTGTGAGGAATTGATCGTTCCCACGCTCTGCGTGGGAATGTAGCCCGGGACGCTCCGCGTCCCAGAAGCGGACGCAGAGCGTCCATGGATGAATTCCCACGCAGAGCGTGGGAACTATCAGAAGAAAAACTGAGGAGATCACCATGAGCGCTGCCATAGACGTTCTGCAGTCCACCCATCAGCACATCAATCGCGACCGTCTGTGGCAGTCGCTCATGGACCTGGCCAAACTCGGCGCCACGGTCAAGGGCGGCGTCTGTCGGCTGGCCCTGACCGATCTCGATCGCCAGGCCCGGGACATTTTTGTGAACTGGTGCGAGGAGGCCGGCTGCACCGTCAGCATCGACGCCGTCGGCAACATCTTCGCCCGGCGTCCGGGGCGCAATCCGAACCTGCCGCCGGTAATGACCGGCAGCCACATCGACACCCAACCCACCGGCGGCAAGTTCGACGGTTGCTTCGGCGTGCTGGCCGGGGTCGAAGTGCTGCGCACCCTCAATGACCTGGGCGTGGAAACCGAGGCGCCGCTGGAAGTGGTGGTCTGGACCAACGAAGAAGGTTCGCGCTTTGCCCCGTGCATGATGGGCTCCGGCGTGTTTGCAGAAAAATTCACCCTCGAAGAAACCCTGGCCAAGGTCGATGCCGAGGGCGTGACAGTCGGCGAAGCCCTGAACGCCATTGGCTATGCCGGGCCGCGCACGGTCAGCGGCCACGCCGTGGGCGCCTATTTTGAAGCCCACATCGAACAAGGCCCGATTCTTGAGGACGAACACAAAACTATCGGCGTGGTCATGGGCGCCCTCGGGCAGAAATGGTTCGACCTGAAACTGCGCGGCGTCGAAGCCCACGCCGGCCCGACGCCGATGCACCTGCGCAAGGACGCTCTGGTCGGCGCCTCAGTGATCGTCGGCGCGGTCAATCGTGCTGCCCTCGGCCATCAACCCCATGCCTGCGGCACCGTCGGCTGCCTGCAAGCCTATCCTGGCTCACGTAACGTGATTCCCGGCGAAGTGCGCATGACCCTGGACTTCCGTCATCTGGAGCTGGCGCGTCTTGACTCGATGATCGCCGAAGTTCGCGAGGTTATCGAAACCACTTGCGAGGAACACGGCCTGACTTTCGAACTGACACCCACCGCCGACTTCCCGCCGCTGTATTTCGACAAGGGTTGCGTCGAAGCGGTACGTGGTGCGGCCCAAGGGTTGGGTTTGTCGCACATGGACATCGTCAGCGGGGCAGGGCACGACGCGATCTTCCTCGCCGAACTCGGCCCGGCCGGGATGATTTTCGTGCCCTGCGAAGGCGGCATCAGCCACAACGAAATCGAAAACGCCGCGCCGGATGATCTGGCTGCCGGGTGTGCGGTGTTGTTGCGGGCGATGCTGGCGGCTTCGGCTGCGATTGCCAGTGGTGAACTTGCGGCCTGAAGATCAAAAGATCACAGGCTGCTTTCGGGTCATATGCCTGGCCCTATGTAGGAGCTGGCTTGCCAGCGAAGACGGCCTCACGGCATGCAGCGCCGATGAAAACGCCTTCGCCGGCAAGCCGGGCTCCTACGGGGTCGGCGGCGTTCACGATGTCTGTTGTAGGAGCTGGCTTGCCAGCGAAGACGGCCTCACGGCATGCAACGCCGATGAAAACGCCTTCGCCGGCAAGCCGGCCCCTACAGGGTTCGGTGTCATTCACGGTAGATACCGTCTTGAACCTACTGGCAAACGTACGAATGGCTGCCCACGGAAACGCCTCAATCGGTGGTTCAGGCTTCACGTCCGCCGCTGTGCATCACCCATGCCCCCGGCTGCATGCTGGTAACGGATTTATGGAATAGTGCTTTATAAACGTGTAAACGTCATGTGAACCTCGGATGAGGCGGTTCTCAACTGGCAGGGATGCGACGGACAAACAATGAACACTGCTCAGCAATCGATTCGACAGTACATACAAGCCAAGGACGGCAACCGCCCACATTTGTTGGGCCAGGCCTTTGCGCCAGACGCACTGCTGGACATGGTCGTGCACACCGGATCCATCTCGTTTCCACCCCACGTTGAAGGCCTTGGCCCTATCGGCGATGTGTTGGTCAGGCGGTTCGGCCAGACCTTCGAAAACGTGTATACGTTCTGCCTGGGACGTCCACCTGAACCGGAGGCCAAAACATTTCAGTGCAAATGGCTGGTCGGCATGTCCGACAAGAACTCTGGCGAAGCCCGAGTCGGTTGCGGTCTATATGAATGGCAGTTCAGCGCCGAGTCGGGACTTGTCGAGAGGCTCACTATCACTATCGAGCACATGAAAACGCTGCCAGCGACTGACCTGCACTGCATCATGCAGTGGGTATCGCATCAGGATTACCCATGGTGCCGCCCGGAAGCGTTGGCGAGCAATGCTCCAGACATCGACACGCTTGAAGAGGTGATCCAGTACGTTACGGCCACTATTCCAACCTGCCCGGCTGGTTAGTCCGGTCGCAAATGCCCTTGGTCACGTTGAGGAGGCGCCTTGGGCGGCGGCCCCTAAACGCTATCTGCACTATCCCAACCCCTTGCGGTCGTAATCTTCACGGGGCAGCGCACAAAGGTGCTGCCGCAATCGTGGAGTTCCAATGAGCCAGGACGTCCTGACCACTGAAACCAATCGCCGACAGTTGCAGCAGATCATCGCTGGTCTGTCCGATGGGGTGATTCTGCTGGAACTTGACCAGACCATCCTCTGGGCCAACGACGCTGCGCTAGCCATGCATGGTGTCAGTCGGATCGGTGAGCTGGGCGCCAATGCCAGGGAGTACGCGAAGCGGTTTGCCTTGCGTTATCGCAACAATCACCCGGTAGCGACGCAGAATTATCCAATCAGCCGCGTTGCCCGCGGCGAGATGTTCAGTGATGTGCTGGTTGAATTGACGCCGGTCGGAAACGACGAGCGCACCTGGGTCCACAGCGTGCGCAGCATGGTGCTGGCCGACCGCGCCGGCGAGCCGGAGTCGTTGGTGCTGATCATGAACGACGTCACCGACTGGGCCAGCGCCGAGCAGCGTTTCGAAAAGACCTTCAATGCCAACCCGGCCCCGGCGGTGATCTGTCGCCTCAGCGATTTACGCTACATCAAAGTCAATCAGGGCTTTCTGGAAATGACCGGTTATACCCGTGATCAGGTGATAGGCGTTTCGACCTATGAGCTGGATGTGCTGGAGCGCGCTGAAAACAAGGACCTGGCCAAGCAGCGTTTGCGTGACGGAGCAACCATTCCGCAGATGCAGGCCGAGCTGCAATTGCCCGACGGAACCAGCAAACAGGTGATCGTTGCCGGGCAACCGCTTGAGCTCAATGACGAAGATTGCATGTTGTTTTCCTTCGTCGATATGGAGCTGCGGCACAAGGCCGAAATCGCCCTGCGCCAGAGCGAGGAACGGTTCGCCAAAGCTTTTCGCCTCACCCCGGTGCCAATCCTGGTGTGCCGCGCCGACGATCAAGTGGTGATGGACGTCAACGAAGCCTTTCTCGATACCCTCGCGTGCTCCGGTGAAGAGGTACTCGGCAAGACCGTGGCGCAACTCGATTTCATCGATGACGCGGGTGCTCGCACGCGACTGTTTGCGGCCCTGGAGAAAACCGGGCGCGTGGATCGCGTCGATGTCAGAGTGCGCAGGAAGGATGCCGCGTTGATCGATTGCGCGGTTTCGGCGGACACCGTGAACATTCAGGGGGGTATTTGTTACCTGCTGGTGTTGATGGACATCACGGAGCGCAAACGCACCGAGCTGGAACTGGTGTCGGCGATCGAAGAGGTGATGAAAGACGCCTCCTGGTTCAGCCGCACGCTGATCGAAAAACTCGCCAACGTGAAGAACGTCAATTCGCCAAAGTTACCCAGTGTGTCGTTCACCGAACTGACCGCCCGGGAGCGCGATGTGCTCGGCCTGATCTGTGAAGGCCTGGCCGACAAGGAAATCGCCGCGCGCCTGAAACTGGCGCCCAATACTGTACGCAATCATGTCTCGACGGTGTATTCCAAACTCGACGTGCACAGTCGCAGTGAGGCGATTGTCTGGGCTCGGGAGCGGGGTCTGTTCTCCAGCGAGAGTCGGCCCCGGGGGTGATGTTAAGGTGCAAATGCACTAAATGGAGTGGTGCAATTTGGTGTTTTGCTCGGGTACTGGTTTTTCTAGGCTGTCGAGGTGCGATACATGGCTTCTGGTCGTTATCGCGTCCTCTTCGATGCAGCTAAAGGAACCGCCAGATGAGTGCGAACAAATCAAGCGTGGGGTCGATTTTGCGTCGTCGCCAAGGGGAATCGAGATGATTTACCTGGCGCAATTGCGTATGCAGCTGGAGCGGAGTTTTTCGCCGCTGGCCTGTGAATGTGTGCTCACGGGGGAAAATTCGTTGACGGTGAAGCTTTATCACCCGGCGACGGGGCAGGTGGATCTGGTGGTCAGTGGGTTGAACGTGGTGAAACTCAGGACACCAGAAGCGGTGTCGGCGTTGATTGAAGAGTTGCGGTATGAGCTTGAGAGTAGTGGCCTGCATCGGGCCAATGCTTTGTAGGCGGTGTATGCAAGCGCCAGCGTTTATGGGTTAAAAAGGATACGAACGTAATTTTTCCAGGACCGCTCCATGGATTTTGTGCGGATGTTTTGTTGTCACACATAGGTGTCGATCACTTATCGCGGGTCAGCCTATGAACACTCTTGGGAAACGCGTTTTTTCGCCACTGTCGCTCGCATTCTGTGCAGCGATTCTCGGTGGTTGCGCCAGTCCGCCGCCACCACCACCCGCTGAGCCGCCACCGCCACCGGTTCGTACTTGTCAGACCTCCGAAAACACCGATGTGCTGGGCGATATGAGGGCGGAAGGGCAGGTGACCCGGACCACGACCCTGACCCGTTGCGTGACTCAGTAGGCCTGACAAGGCTGCGACGTAATGGCGTTTCGGTGCTCCGCCAGTGGCCCTTGTGCCACTGGCGGATATGGCCGGTTCAGACTTCTTCGATTCCGGCCCAGCGCGACTCCATGGTCGCCAGGCGAATCGCCCATGCCGCGGGTGCCACTGATTTCGAAACTCAGGTGATTCTTGTAGCCATGCTTGAGCCAGCTACTGCTGAATGTGCCCCGGGCGTCATTGGCGAAGCGCAGCAGTGCATTCACCTGATCGTCCACCGCGACCTCGCGTCGTTCCTGACCACCCAATGTAACTGGACGTTGCGCGTGTACGGTCTGGGTGTCTGCGCATACAGCCTGGATATTGCCCATCAGATAACGAGCCATGGCCAGCAAGTGACTGCCCAGGTCCGCCAAGGCACCGCCGGCGTAATCTGCGTCACAGCGCCAGGGCCAGGGTGAAATGGGGTCGGCCATGAAGTCTTCGCTGAATTCGCCCTGGAAACTGATGATCTGCCCCAGTGCTCCGTTTTGAATCAAGGCAATTGAATGGAATAAATATTCTCTTGTTGTGAATGTCAGAAAGCACAAGGAATGGCTACAACGCCTTGCGACGTTGCCTACATCTACGCCGGAATTTGCTGGCTTGTGCATCTTGCTATCGGCCTCTATCGTTTCCATGTGCGCAGATCAACGACAAATCGCGGGCTTTGATGACGGGATGTACACCGCAGACTATATTGGCCATTAACTAATCAAATTTGAGCAATGCAACAAGCTCAAATAGAGGTGGCTATGTCGGAGGATCTCGAAAAAACGACCTATGTTTTCATTGGTGGTGATCGTCATGAAGCTAAGGCTGTGCGCGATTCTGCAGGATTCCAGCATGGCGGCATCGTCCGGCTAACGAACGGCAAAATCGTTAGTGGTCGTGCCAATACTGTAAATTCCGAGAAGACATACGGACTTATCGCAGCAGCGGTTGCAAAAAGTGGATCAGGAGTGATGCTCAGTATGCATAGCGAAGGACACAAAACATCGACTGAGACTGGCTGGGTCATGGTCGGTTCCAACGGCACCAAGATATCTGCCGCCACTTGCACTTCAGTGCGTATTGATGAGTACGTTACTGAAATGCTCAAGGATCCGGACAAGGTTCGGGAGTTTTTCAAACGAGTGAATGGGGAAGGCAAGACTCGCTGATGTATTGCATTTCTCCTTCGTTTGTTCTTGGTTTCCATGGGTGCGAGCGAGAAATTGGCGAGCATGTACTAGCTGGCGAAACAACGCTCCTCGATAGCACTAATGACTATGACTGGCTTGGTCGTGGCGCCTATTTTTGGGAAAACAACCCACAGCGCGCGCTGAGCTTTGCGACTAATGCACAAAAGCGGAGCTCTATCAAAAATCCATTTGTGATCGGGGCAGTGATTGACTTGGGTCGTTGTCTGGATTTCACAACTGAGAGTGCGTTGCGTGAAATTCGTCAGACCTACTTTTGGCTTGAAGCCGCCTCAAAAGAAGAAGGCGGTCAACCTCTCAAGCAAAATAATCCCTACCTACGTCGTTTGGATTGTCAGGTCATTGATGCCCTACATACCTTCCGAGAGTTTACAGAGGCACCTGCGTACGATTCTGTTCGTTCACCATTCTGGGAGGGGGAATGTCTTTATCCAGGCACGGACTTTATGCATGAAACGCATGTTCAGCTGGCGATTCGTAACGTAAAGAGTATCAAGGGCTATTTTAGAGTTCTGGATTTGACTGGAAAGCCGGTTGAGTTTGTGCGGGCTGAATAGTGTTGTTTCCAGCCCAGCCCTATCTGTCAGACCATTTCCTGACCCCCGATGCATTTCAGAAAGAGGTAAGAGTCTTACTCAAGTTCTCCGATCAAACAAAAAGGCAGCCCTGGGGTATCCTTGGGGCTGCCTTTTCTTATCTGGAAGAACAGATCAGGACAGAAATCCGCCATCCACGTTCAACGAAACCCCAGTCGTGTAGCTCGACGCATCACTCGCCAGATACAACACCGCACCAGCCATTTCACTTGGATCCGCCACACGCTTGAGCGGAATTTGCTGCAACGCGGTTTTTAGAATGGCGTCGTTTTTCACCAGTGCCGAAGCGAATTTGGTGTCGGTCAGACCTGGCAGCAGGGCGTTGCAGCGGATGCCGAATTGCGCGCATTCCTTGGCAAAGACTTTGGTCATGTTGATCACCGCTGCCTTGGTCACCGAGTAGATGCCCTGGAAGATCCCCGGCGAGATGCCGTTGATCGAGGCAACGTTGATGATGCTGCCGCCACCGTGTTCGCGCATCAGTTTGCCGGCTTCCACCGACATGAAGAAATAGCCGCGAATATTCACGTCGACGGTTTTCTGGAAGGCGCTGAGGTCGGTGTCCAGTACATTGCAGAACTGCGGGTTGGTCGCCGCGTTGTTGACCAGAATATCCAGGCGCCCGAATTGTTCGCGGATGCCGGCGAAGACTTGGGTGATCTGCTCCATTTCGCCGATGTGGCAGGCAATGGCGGTGGCCTTGCCCCCAGCGGCGATGATTGCGTCGGCGACGTGCTGGCAGCCATCGAGTTTGCGGCTCGAAACGATGACGTGGGCGCCTTGTTGCGCCAGCAGTTTGGCGATGGCTTCACCGATGCCACGGCTGGCGCCGGAGACGAAAGCGATCTTGCCGTCGAGGTCGAATAACTGAGTCTTGGACATGATTTTTCCTGGTTATGGAGCCGCGATCAGAGGGTGGATTTCTGGATGACTTGCAGGCTCATCTGCTCCAGCAGTTTGTTCATGTGAATGAACTGCGCGAAGCGTTTGTCCTGGGTCTGACCATGGAAGAAGCGGTAGTAAATCTGCTGCACGATGCCAGCCAGACGGAACAGGCCGTAGGTGTAGTAGAAGTCGAAATTGTCGATCTGGATGCCCGCGCGCTCGGCGTAATAATCGACGAACTCACGACGGGTCAGCATGCCGGGGGCATGACTTGGCTGGCGGCGCATCAATTGCACCGGCGCCGGGTCGTCGGCCTCGATCCAGTAGGCGAGGGTGTTGCCCAGGTCCATCAGCGGGTCGCCGAGGGTAGTCAACTCCCAGTCCAGCACGCCGATGATCTGCATCGGGTTCTCGGGGTCGAGGATCACGTTGTCGAAGCGGTAGTCATTGTGGACGATGCTCGACGTCGGGTGATCGGCCGGCATCTTGTCGTTGAGCCAGGCCTTCACCGCTTCCCACTTTGGCGCGTCCGGGGTCAGGGCTTTTTCGTAGCGCTCGCTCCAGCCTTTGATTTGCCGCGCGACATAACCTTCGGGTTTGCCAAGGTCGCCCAGACCATAGGCCTTGTAGTCGACTTGGTGCAGTTCCACGAACTTATCGATGAAGCTTTTGCATAGGGCTTCGGTCTTGGCTGAATCAAGGCCCAGTTCCGGCGGCAGTTCGGCGCGCAGGATGATGCCCTTGACCCGTTCCATCACATAGAACTCGGCGCCGATCACCGATTCGTCGGTGCAGTGCACATAGGCTTTGGGGCAATAGGGGAAGCCGTCCCGCAGCTGATTGAGGATGCGGAATTCGCGGCCCATGTCGTGAGCGGACTTGGCCTTGTGGCCGAACGGTGGCCGACGCAGGACGAATTCCTGTTCGGGGTATTCCAGCAGGTAAGTCAGGTTCGATGCGCCGCCCGGAAACTGGCTGATCACAGGCAAGCCACTCAGGCCCGGAATGTGCGCCTTGAGGTACGGATCGATCAGGCTGGCATCGAGTTCTTCGCCGGAGCGGATACGGGTGGACTGGTCAGTAAGCGCCATGCTTATCCCTTCTGCTTATTTTGGAGGCCAGACATCATTGGCTAATCTAATGGTGCGCCGGGGTCGCCACAAGCGCGGTACGGTCTTATAGGCTAGCGTGTTGCCGGATAATCAGCGTTCCTGATGTGCGCGAACAGGCTTGGCGGAGAAAGGAGATTCGACTTGGCCTATCCGCAAGTGTGCGCCACCGCGACCCTGCAATGCAGTTTCGCGGGTCTCAGGCGATATCGATGTTGAATGTGCCGGCCTCATCGCGGCATGGGTATCTACACATCTTCCTGAGTTTGATGGTGTACATATCCGTTTCTGCGGTAACGGCCGCTGGCGGTTTCGCTTTTACAGCGAGTCACTTGGAAAAGCCCCAAGTAACCAAGGGCTTTTGCCCCTTTCGTTCGGTGCCTCGCTTAGGCTCGGCATGCCCTCGCTCCGGTCCTGCTCCGTGGGCCCGCCGCGATCGGCCATCCATGGCCGTGCGCGGCTAACCCGGCATCCATGCCGGGTTGCCCACTGCGCAGAACCTCCACTCGGCCTCTCGAGGGAGCGGTGCATCAAGATCAACAGCTGCAGGCGAGCTAACGCTCGGCCTGTTGAGTGGTGAAAGGCAGAGCGGATGGGCGCTGAATCTGGATGTGCGCTGATTTTTTGTGGGAGCTGACTTATCGGGTCGCCGCATCGCTGCGATGGCGGCCTGTCAGCCGACCCATCTTCACCGGCTGTACCCGGTCAACTGTGGGAGCGGGCTTGCTCGCGAAGCTGTAGATATTGCCGTTGCCGTTGCCGTTGCCGTTGCCGTTGCTTTGGCTTTTGATCCTGATCTGCTTGCCCCTTTCCCAGAGGCCGAACGCAGGCGTTGCGCAGGGGGCACCGCGGCAGGGATGCCGCGGTAGCCGCCCCCGGCCATGGATGGCCGATGGCGGCGGGCCCCCGGAGCAATGCCGGAGTGAGGGCATGCCGAGCCTAAGCGAGGCACCGAATGGCGGGGCAAAAGCGCTTTGGTTACTTTCGCGCTTTTCGAAAGTGACCCGCCGTCAGGGCGGAACCCTAAGCGGCCGTTACCGCAGAAATGGATATGTACTCCCAACACCAAGCACCAAGCACCAAGCCTCGGCAGAATCTCTGTAGCCCCAAAAATGTGTAGATACCTATGCTCATCGCGGGCTAGCCCGCTCCCATAGGGGATCGTCTGTGAATGCAGTATTCAAACGGGGCGTGGAGTGGGGCAACAAACCCTTGAGCGAGCTGCTTGGAGAACTGATCAGCGCCGATGCCGAATCCCAGCGACTCTGGACGCTGTTGGGCGTCCTTTAATGAGCGTTCCCCGCGGCTGCCGACGGCAATGGCAAAGCAATGGGGGTCAGTACCGGTTGACCGGAAAAAAACGCCGTCAGGTTTTTGCCGACCAGTTCCACGGTGCCTTGGGTGGCCTCCGGGGACAATCCGGCGACATGCGGGGTCAGAATCACGTTGGCCAACCCCTTCAGCGCGTCCGGCACTTGGGGTTCGTTATCGAAGACATCCAGCGCGGCACCGGCGATCCGTCGCTGCTCCAGTGCGCTGATAAGGTCTGCCGTGACGATCACGCTGGCTCGCGCGATGTTGACTATGAATCCGTTGGGCCCTAGAGCGTCGAGTACCTGCCTGTTGATCAAGTGCTGGGTTCCGAGCCCGCCGGGTGCGGCAATGATCAGAAAATCCGAGTGGCGTGCCAGTTCGGTCGGCGTCGAGCAGAAGCTATAGGGCACATCGCTGCGATGCTGGCGGTTGTGGTAACTCACGCTCATGTCGAAGCCGTTGGCCGCACGTTTGGCGATAGCGATGCCGACGGCCCCAAGGCCGAGGATGCCCAGGCGTTTGCCAGCCAGGGACGGGCGCATGATTTTCGGCCACTCGCCCCGACGCACGGCAGCATCGGCTCGAGGGATATCGCGCACCAGTGCCAGCAGCAACGCCATGGCATGGTCGGCGACGGAAGAGGCATTGACGCCGGCCCCATTGGTGACGGTGATGCCACGGTCGGCGGCGGCTTGCAGGTCGACATGCTCATAGCCAGCGCCAATCACGCAGATGATCTTGAGGTTGGGCAGGGCGGCAATTTCATTGGCGTACAGGCCCAATGGACCGCGCGTCAGCACCGCATCGATATGATCGCCCTGTCGGGCAATGGCGGCGGCGCGCTCGGCTGGAGTCGGGGCCAGGATCAGATGAAACCCCTGATGTTCGAGAATCGGCAGGTATTCATTGATGGTTTCAACCAGTACCAGAACGGTGACAGGCATGCTGGGCTCCTGTGGGCAGCGGAATATCGGGGCTCGAACGTCGTATCAGATTGCTGACACCAGAGCGGTTTGGCAATGGCCAGGTTTTTTGGCTCCCCGTGTCGGAGCTGGCGAAGCCTGCGATCCTTCTAGTGACAACACTAGATCAGAGCGAGGCAGATGGAGAGGATTTGTCCGAGATGACAACGCTGCGCAACAGTAATGCAGTAGGAGCGAGGCTTGCCCGCGAACCAGTCGCCTCGGTCCATCAGGAGTACCGCGTTATCGTTCTTCGCGGGCAAGCCTCGCTCCTACAGGAGAACGCAGGCGCCAGCTGCATCTGATCCGCACAACCATTGCTCAGCTAAGTCTTTGCTTCTGTTGATTAATCCCGGACAATCGCGCCCCTGTTTCGGCCAGGGCGCTGCCTGTCGGTTTTTTCCGACTCGTCCTGACCGGGTGCAAATGACCGGAAAGCGGAGATCCGACCGGATGAATGATCAGGCCAATAGCGTCGACGAACGCTATGTAGCGGCGACACCAGCGAGCCTCGAAAGCTGGAATCGCCATGACACCACCTGGATGCTGGGCCTGTTTGGCACGGCCATCGGGGCCGGCACCCTGTTTTTGCCGATCAACGCGGGGTTGGGCGGCTTCTGGCCGCTGCTGATCCTGGCATTGCTGGCATTTCCCATGACGTTTTACGCACACCGTGGCCTGACGCGCTTTGTGTTGTCCGGCCGCGAAGGCGCCGACATCACTGAAGTGGTGGAAGAACACTTCGGCATCAAGGCCGGTGCGCTGATCACGTTGCTGTATTTCTTTGCGATCTTCCCGATCCTGCTGATCTACAGCGTGGCCCTGACCAACACCGTGGGCAGTTTTCTCGAGCATCAATTGCACATCATGCCGCCACCGCGCGTCGTGCTGTCGTTCGTGCTGATTCTCGGCCTGCTGGCGGTGGTGCGTTGCGGAGAGCAAGTGATCGTCAAGGCCATGAGCCTGATGGTGTATCCGTTCATCGTCGCGCTGTTGTTCTTGGCGGTGTTTCTGATTCCGCACTGGAATGGCGGCATCCTCAGCACCGCGGCCACGCTGCCCGAGTCGTCGGCGCTGTTGCACACCTTGTGGCTGGCGATTCCGGTGATGGTGTTCTCGTTCAACCATTCGCCGATCATCTCGGCGTTCGCGGTGGACCAGAAGCGCCGCTACGGCACGCATGCCGAAGAGCGCAGCTCGCAGATCCTGTCCCGTGCCCACATCTTGATGGTGGTGATGGTGCTGTTCTTCGTCTTCAGCTGCGTGTTGACCCTGTCGCCGGCGCAACTGGCCGAAGCCAAGGCGCAGAACCTGTCGATCCTGTCGTACCTGGCCAACCACTTCAGCAACCCGACCATCGCCTTTGCGGCGCCGTTGATTGCTTTCGTGGCCATTTCCAAGTCGTTCCTGGGCCATTACATCGGCGCCAGTGAAGGCTTGAAGGGCCTGATCGTCAAGAGCGGCAAGCGCCCGGCACCGAAAACGCTGGACCGCATGACTGCGGCGTTCATGCTGGTGGTCTGCTGGATCGTTGCCACGCTGAACCCGAGCATTCTCGGCATGATCGAAACCCTCGGCGGCCCGATCATCGCGGCGATCCTGTTCCTGATGCCGATGTACGCGATCCGCAAAGTTCCGGCGATGGCGCGCTTTCGTGGCCAAGCCTCTAACGTCTTCGTGACGGCGGTAGGCCTGGTGGCAATTTCGGCGTTGATCTATTCCCTGACAGCCTGACCACCATGCTGATCGTTCCCACGCTCCGCGTGGGAATGCCTCAAGGGACGCTCCGCGTTCCAGCTCTCGAAAGGGACGCAGAGCGTCCCGGGCTGCATTCCCACGCGGAGCGTGAGAACGATCATGCGGTCTTCTTGCAGGCATAAAAAAACGCCGCTCATCTCACGATGGGCGGCGTTTTTTATTGCTTTGTAACGTTAGGCTTGAACGACCGGGATATTGGCGTTCGCAGCAGCTTCACGGAACTCGGCGATCTGGTCGAAGGACAGGTAGCGGTAAACATCGGCCGCCATGCTGTCGATCTTGCCAGCGTACTCCATGTACTCCTCGACGGTCGGCAGGCGACCCAGGATCGATGCAACGGACGCCAGCTCGGCCGAAGCCAGGTAGACGTTCGCGCCGTCACCCAGACGGTTCGGGAAGTTACGGGTCGATGTCGACACCACGGTGGAGTTCGGCTCTACACGTGCCTGGTTACCCATGCACAGCGAGCAGCCTGGCATTTCCATGCGTGCGCCGGCCTTGCCGTAGATACCGTAGTAGCCTTCCTCGGTCAGCTGGTGAGCGTCCATTTTGGTCGGTGGCGACAGCCACAGACGGGTTGGCAGCTGACCCTTGACCTGATCCAGCAGTTTACCGGCAGCGCGGAAGTGACCGATGTTGGTCATGCACGAACCGATGAACACTTCGTCGATCTTCTCGCCAGCAACGCTGGACAGCAGACGGGCGTCGTCCGGATCGTTTGGCGCGCAGAGCACAGGCTCTTTGATGTCGGCCAGGTCGATTTCGATGACTTCGGCGTATTCGGCGTCAGCATCGGCAACCATCAGCTCAGGGTTGGCGATCCAGGCTTCCATCGCTTGAGCACGACGTTCCAGGGTGCGCACATCGCCGTAGCCTTCACCGATCATCCAGCGCAGCAGGGTGATGTTCGATTGCAGGTACTCGGTGATCGACTCTTTCGACAGCTTGATGGTGCAACCGGCAGCCGAACGTTCGGCCGAGGCGTCGGACAGCTCGAAAGCCTGTTCGATGCTCAGGTTATCCAGGCCTTCGATTTCCAGGATGCGGCCGGAGAAGGCGTTTTTCTTGCCTTTCTTCTCGACGGTCAGCAAGCCAGCCTGAATCGCGAAGTAAGGAATGGCGTGAACCAGGTCACGCAGGGTGACGCCCGGCTGCATCTTGCCTTTGAAACGCACCAGGATCGATTCCGGCATGTCCAGTGGCATGACGCCGGTGGCAGCGGCGAATGCGACCAGACCGGAACCGGCCGGGAACGAAATGCCCATCGGGAAACGGGTGTGGGAGTCACCACCGGTGCCGACGGTGTCCGGCAACAGCATGCGGTTCAGCCAGCTGTGGATGATGCCATCGCCCGGACGCAGGGAAACGCCGCCGCGGGTCATGATGAAGTCAGGCAGGGTGTGGTGGGTGGTCACGTCGATCGGCTTTGGATAAGCCGCGGTGTGGCAGAACGACTGCATCACCAGATCGGCCGAGAAGCCCAGGCACGCCAGGTCTTTCAGTTCGTCACGGGTCATTGGACCAGTGGTGTCCTGAGAACCGACGGTGGTCATCTTCGGTTCGCAGTAGGTGCCAGGACGCACACCGGCTACGCCGCACGCCTTGCCGACCATTTTCTGCGCCAGGGTGAAACCCTTGGTGCTTTCGATCGGGGCATCCGGTTTCTTGAACAGGTCGAACGGTGGCAGACCCAGTTCGGCGCGAGCCTTCTCGGTCAGGCCACGGCCGATGATCAGCGGAATACGGCCGCCGGCGCGAACTTCGTCCAACAGAACCGGGGTCTTCATTTCGAAGGTGGTCAGGACTTCGTCGGTACCGTGCTTGCAGACTTTGCCAGCATGCGGGTACAGGTCGATCACGTCGCCCATGTTCATGTTGGTAACGTCGAACTCGATCGGCAGTGCGCCGGCATCTTCCATGGTGTTGTAGAAGATCGGAGCGATCTTGCTGCCGAAGCAGAAGCCGCCGGCACGCTTGTTCGGCACGTAAGGAACGTCGTCGCCGAAGAACCACAGCACCGAGTTGGTCGCCGACTTACGCGACGAACCAGTACCGACCACGTCGCCGACGTAGGCGATCGGGAAGCCTTGACCGCGCATTTCTTCGATCTGCTTCATCGGGCCGATGGCGCCTTGCTGATCCGGCACGATGCCATCGCGAGCCATTTTCAGCATGGCCAGGGCGTGCAGCGGGATGTCCGGACGGGACCAGGCATCAGGAGCAGGGGACAGGTCGTCGGTGTTGGTTTCGCCAGTCACCTTGAACACGCGCAGGCTGATCTTGTCGGCCAGCACAGGGCGGTTCTTGAACCACTCGCCGTCGGCCCAGGATTGCAGCACGCCTTTGGCGTGAACGTTGCCGTTCTTGGCGCGTTCAGCGACGTCGTGGAAGGCATCGAACATCAGCAGGGTGTGCTTGAGTTCTTCGGCGGCTACTGGTGCCAGTTCGGCGTCGTCCAGCAGATTGACCAGCGTCACGATGTTGTAGCCGCCCTGCATGGTGCCGAGCAGTTCAACAGCACGTTTCTTGTCGATCAGAGGGGATTTGGCTTCGCCTTTGGCGAGGGCAGAGAGGAAACCGGCCTTGACATAGGCAGCTTCGTCCACGCCAGGCGGAACGCGATTGGTGATCAGGTCAACGAGGAAAGCTTCTTCGCCAGCCGGGGGATTCTTCAGCAGCTCGACCAGGCCTGCAGTTTGTTCGGCGTTAAGCGGCTGGGGAACGATACCCAGTGCTGCGCGCTCTTCGATATGTTTGCGGTAGGCTTCAAGCACAGTTATTACCCTCATCAGTGGTCCCAAATGGGTGTCCGGGACGCTCATCCCGAAATTACCGTACTCATGCGCTGCGTGGCGTTTTGGGCCGCTTAGCCAGAATTACCGGCAATTCCTTACAGAAGCTGCTTTCAAAGTTTTACGCCTGCAGAACGGGGAGCTGATGAGGGTTGGCGTCAGGTTTTTCACCGCTGAAAAACCCTTCGCCAACACCGCTCTGAAGGAACGACTGTGCTCGTGACGCTTTGAAAACAGCTTCTAACGGACATTGGCGCCTTAAAAGGCTGGCTGATTCTACGGCAAAAAAAATTTAAAGGTAAGTTAGCCTCAGAATTTTGAAGGGTGATGAATGTTAGACAAAGGGCTAACATGCCGACCTGTTCTGCTTTCCCGTGTTTTGCCTACTATGCCCAATCAGACCATCAAAACTCCCTGCGTCGGCCTCTGCTCCACTGTTTACGGTGACCTGGTGTGCCGTGGCTGCAAGCGTTTCCACCATGAAGTAATTCACTGGAATGGTTACAACGAGGAAGAAAAACGTGCGGTGTGGCTGCGTCTTGAGCAACTGTTGTCACAGGTGATGGCCAGCAAACTGGAAATTTTCGATCCCGCGTTGCTGCGTCTGCAGCTGGAGCAGCGCAAGATCCGCTTTGTGCCCCATCAGTCGGAATATTGCTGGGCATACCAATTGATCGCTCGGGGCGCGCGGGTCATCAACAATCTGGAAGCCTACGGGATGGTGCTGCTGCCGGAGTTTCGCGACTGGAACCTGCCGGAACTGCGCGATGCCATTGATCGGGAATTTTTTCTGCTGTCTGAGGCGCATTATCAACGCTACATTGCGCCGGGGTTTCTCAAGGACGCGTTCGGCGGTTAAATCTTAAAAGCTTCGCGGGCAAGCCTCGCTCCTACGGATTTGTTTCGCATGTGCAATCGACACATGACCCGTAGGAGCGAGGCTTGCCCGCGAAGGCGATCTACCTGACACCACACATCTCAATGCTGGGTCACGATCTCTTCCAGATGATCCATGATCGTATCCGGCTTGAGCACCAGCACATCGCTTTCCAGCGCATCCAGCACCACTTCCGCCGTATTACCGATCAGCGCCCCTGACAACCCGGTCCGCGCCACAGTGCCAATCACTGTCACGGAGGCCCCCAGCTTATGGGCCGTATACGGAATCAACACATCCGCCGGACCTTCCGCGATATGCAAGTGGTCGTCGTCAATGTCGAACTCGGCCTGAAAGGCTTTGCATTGCTCGCGATAGCGGGCCTCAATGGTTTCGCTGAGCTGAAACGTCGGGTCGGCCGCCGAGAGCATCGGCGACGGATGGGCGCTGATCACATGTAAATGGGCTTTGGCCAGGCTGGCGATGTCATAGCCATGATCAATGATGCTGGCATGCAAGGTGCGGTGTTCCCCATCGATATTGCCGACATCGACGGCCGCCAGGATCACGCCGCCGGTCCAGGGTTTGGCGGTTTTTACCAGCAGCACCGGAGTCGGGCAGGAGCGCAGCAGTTTCCAGTCCGCCGGGGTCAACAGGGCCTTTTTCAACGCACTGTCGGGAAAATGCTGCTTGATCACCAGTCCACAGCCTTCGGCTTGCTGAACATCGACGATGGTTTCGTGCAGGCTTTCGTTCCAGGCCTGTTCGGTGGTGACGCTGTAGCCGTCCTCCAACAGCGCTGCCTTGAGCACACTCAGCATGCCAGCGTGGTCGTGCTTTTTATCGCAGACCAGCAGGTGCAGATGGGCCTGGGTCACGCCAGCGATCAATTTGGCCCGTTTGAGCGCCAGGCTTTCCGAATGTTCGGGTTCGATGACCACCAGAATGCTGCGAATGGCTTGCATGATCGGAATCTCCCTGGAAGGTAAAAAACACTGCGTTGGACAACTATAGTTGCTGGCCGGTATTCGGCGACTTGATGCATATCAACGGTCGCGGCTGGTGGTCTGTCGGCAGGCCGGTATAATCGGCGCCCTTCGTTCTGTACCTTTTATCCGTGAGCCCCATGATCCTTCCCGAAATCCACGAATTCCTCGGCTGCCGCACGCCCGATGGCTGGGTCCAGGCCGCGCTGGCCGATCAGGAAACCCTGCTGATCGACCACAAAAACTGCGAATTCAAGGCGGCCAGCACGGCGTTGAGCCTGATTGCCAAATACCACTCCCACGTCGATCTGATCAACCTGATGTCGCGTCTGGCCCGGGAAGAATTGGTGCACCACGAACAGGTCATGCGCCTGATGAAAAAACGCAAGATCGAGCTGCGTCAGCTGTCCGCCGGGCGCTACGCCTCGGGCCTGCGCAAAGTAGTGCGCAGCCACGAACCGGTGAAACTGGTGGATACCTTGGTGGTCGGCGCCTTCATCGAAGCCCGCAGCTGCGAGCGTTTCGAGGCATTGGTGCCGCATCTGGATGAAGAACTGGGCAAGTTCTACTTCGGTCTGCTGAAAAGCGAGGCCCGGCATTTCCAGGGTTACCTGAAACTGGCTTATCAGTACGGTGACGCCAAGGACATTGCCCAGGTGATCGACAGGGTTCGTAACGCGGAGCAGGAACTGATCGAGTCGCCGGATGTGGAATTTCGTTTTCACAGTGGCGTGCCGGTAGCGGCCTAACGGCTCAAACCCAGGCGCTCATGCCACTGGGCGATAGACTCTTCGGGCCACACATCGCACTGTCGATCAGCGGGCTGCGTCTGGACTTCCACCCATGGTGCTTTCGAACCGAGCATCACGTGCGTGTACTCGGGTGGCACCGGCAGCGCCGTGTCGATGACCGAGGCGAATGGGTGAACAAGGGCCGGCCATTCAGGACTGAACACCCATAATCCCGAGCCGCAAAGGGAACAGAAATGCCGCTCGGCGGTGCTGCGGCGGGCGCGTTTGTCACCTTCCTCCTTGAGCCGCGCATGATAAATCGAGATGTGTTTGCGCCCGCGCACCTTAAGGCTTTCGGCATCGCCAGCGATGTTGATCGCATAACCGCCACCGCCCTGGGTCTTGCGACAGATCGAGCAATAGCAGCGTTGATAAGGGTAGGGGTGGGCGCTGGTCAGGCTGAACGACACTGCGCCGCAATGGCAGGAGCCTTCGAGCTGCATGGGAACCTCCGACGGGGGGGATGACTCAAGATAGACTAGACCGTCAGTGTTCCTGGGCAGTTGAATTTGTGCTGGATGTGCAGGCCTCTTCGCGAGCAAGCCCGCTCCCACACTTGATCGTTGACGTACACAAAATCCGTGTTCACTGAAGATCTAATGTGGGAGCGGGCTTGCTCGCGATGAACGATAACGCGGTCTACCGGTTAGGCACCCGCCACAAATACCACGCCGCCACCGTCCGATATGGCCGCCAGGCCAGCCCGATTTCAATCATCTGCTTACGAGTCGGCTGTAACTCCAACCCCTTCAACCGCCGATAACCCTCGCGCACGCCAAAGTCATCGGCGGGCAAAATGTCCGGTCGCTCCAGGCTGTAAATCAACAGCATTTCAACCGTCCAGCGACCCACGCCGCGCAAGGTCACCAACCGCTCGATCAACGCTTCATCGTCCATGGACAATGCCGTGGCGTAGTCCGGCACCACACCTTCCAGAGCCGCCTGAGCGATACCCTGGATAGTCGCGATCTTGCTGGCGGAAAACCCGCAACTGCGCATTTGATCGAAGTCTGTCGCCAGAATCTGCTCGGGTCTGGGGAAGGTGCTCGCAGGAAACAACGCCAGCAATCGGCCGACAATCGCATCGCCAGCCTTTGCATGCAGTTGCTGATAGGCAATCGCCCGCACCAGTGACTCATAAGGATCGCGAGCCGCGTGGGGCTGATGCAGGCAGGGGCCGATGGTGCTGATGTGGCGTTGCCAATCGGTATCGAGGGCCGAGAGAAATTCGCTGGCCAGTTGATAGGTGTCGGGCATGAAGCATCCTGAAGTGCGGGTGACTGCGGGAAGATTAGTCGTCCCCCCGCAGCGCCGCACTCCATTGCTTGCGGTCAAATTTTGCCGGAGGGGGCCAGCAGGGCGTTCACTTGGCCATAAGTGAAGGCCTTGAGGTCGCTGCTATCGAGCTTTCCGGTTTCCAGAAAGCTTTTCGCCACCGACGCCATGGCGCCGTAGAGGAATTCGGCGATGCTCGAGCCGGCGCTCAAACGGCGTACGCCGAGGGTTTTCAGTTCCTCAGGCGAAGGCAAGCCCGAGAAACTTAGCACGTTCACCGGCAGCGTCGTGCCACGGCACAGCGCTTCAATCTCATACGCCGCCGTGACGCCCGCCGCGAACAGCCCGTCGGCCCCGGCTGCCTGATACAACGCGGCCCGTTCAAGTGTCTCTGCCACGCGATCTTCGGCTGGCACCAGGCCTCTGAGGTACACGTCGGTACGAGCGTTGATGAACAACTTCACATCACGGCGGTTGGCGACCTGGCGAGCGATTTCGATCTTGCGGGCCAGCAACTCGGGCGGCGAAGCGCCGTCCTCGATATTGATCCCCACGGCACCGGCGGCGATGACTGCGTCGATCACTTGCGCGACCCGCCCCAAGTCATCGGAGTAACCCGCCTCAATGTCCACGGTCAAGGGCACCGTGATGACTCGGGCGATGGATTCGACGGTAGAAATCAGCCGTTCAAGCGGCAAGGTGTTGCCATCCGGGTAACCATGAACCCAAGCCACCGCCGCGCTGCTGGTGGCGATAGCCTTGCTGCCCAGCTGTTCCACCAGTCGCGCCCCGGTGGCATCGGCAACGTTGGTCAGAATCAGCAGGCCGCTCTGGTGCAATTGGTGGAATTGGTTGTCGAGTGTGTCCATCGAATGTCCTTCCTTATGACTTTCTGAAATGAAACGGCGGATTGATCAAAATGCGAGTTGTTGGGTGATTTGCACCGCGGCGCTTTCCAGCCTGAGCAGAAACGCCTTGCGCGGTTGTCCACCACCATAGCCGGTCAATGAGCCGTCCGCGCCGATCACCCGATGACAGGGCAGCACAATCGCCAGGCGGTTTTGTCCATTGGCCAGGCCCACGGCGCGACTGGCGCCAGGTTTGTCCAGTTGCGCGGCGATGGCGCCATAAGTCGTGGTCTGGCCATACGGGATCTTCATCAGTTCGGACCATACCTGCCGGGCGAAAACGCTGCCGGGCAGGTGCATTGGCACGTTGAATCCGGTTCGTTTACCTGCGAAGTATTGCGCGAGTTCTTCTTCGATCTGCTGCAAATGCCCGTTGTGACCGGGGGCCACGGCGTAGCCATAACGGTTCTGCAGTTCTTCGATTTCCTTGGTCAGTGCCGGTCGGTCGAGAAACTCCAGCAGCACCAGCCCACGCTGTTCGGCCATGGCGATCATCGGCCCCAACGGCGTGGTCAATCGAGTGAACAGCAGTGGTTCGCTGTGGGCGGCGCGGCCGGGCGTGATATGGAACGATTTTTGAAACGCATCGCGAAAACCGCTCAGGGATTCGTAGCCGGAGTCGAACGCGGCGTTGTCGATGGATTCGCCCTGTTTGATGCCACCGAGGGCGATACCCAGGCGTCGGCTGCGCAGCCAGGCGTGAAAGGTCATGCCGAAATGCTGCTTGAACCAGCGGCGCAGTTTCAGCGGCTCGATGCCCTCGGCCAGCAACTGGGCATCGGTCCAGCGCAGGTCGGGATCGGCGTCGACGGATTTGAGCAGCCGTTGCACCCAGTCCGGCGCGATGGCTGCGGCGTCCAGCGGCTTGCAACGCAGGCAGGCGCGATAGCCTGCCGACATCGCCTCATCGGCATGGGCGAAAAACTCGACGTTTTCCGGTTTCGGTTTGCGCGCCGTGCAGCCGGGGCGGCAAAAAATGCCAGTGGTTTTGACCGCGGTAAAGAACACCCCCTCGTAGGCGGTGTCGCGTTCGAGCATGGCGCGAACCATCTCGGCATGGGGCGGAAGTACAGCGTTTTGTAGGTTCATGGGCTGAGCATAGGCCGCGTCGCCCGGCGCCTCCACCGGAAAATCGACAGTGAATTTTTGTGGCCCTGAGCTACAGTCATCGGGTCACTGGTACTGCTGAAAACGATATTTTCAGGAATCCATCCCAATGCAAGCGTTCACGATTAAACATATCGATCACATTGTCCTGCGCGTCAAGGATCTCGAACGAAACATCACTTTTTACCGCGAGGTATTAGGCGCCGAACTGGTCAAGCGCCGCGACGATCTGGGCCTGGTGCATTTGCGTGCGGGCACCTCGATGATCGACCTCGTCGACATCCAGGGCGAACTCGGCCGCAAGGGCGGTGCTGCCGCTGGCCGCGAACGGCGCAACGTCGATCACTTCTGCCTGCGCATCGAACCGTTCGACGAGGACGTGCTGGTCAGGCACTTGCAGTCCTTCGGCCTGACACCCGAGAAAGCCGCCGTGCGTTTCGGCGCCGAAGGTAAAGGGCTGTCGATCTATTGCTTCGATCCGGACGGCAACCAGATCGAACTGAAAGGGCCGTCTCAAGGGTGAAGGTCACGCCCGTTTCGCCATCAACAACACCGAAGCCGCCGCCGATAACAATCCCGCGCAGCAACGGTTGAAAATCCGCTTGCCTCGTGGTTCGGCGAACCAGCGGCGCATGTGCAGGCCCATGTAGGCGTAGGCGCTGATGGCGATCCATTCCAGCATCAGGAATAACGCGCCGAGCACGACGAATTGCGCGGCAATCGGTCGAGTCGGGTCGACGAACTGCGGCAGGAATGCGGTGAACAGCAAAATAGCCTTGGGATTGCCCGCTGCCACCAGAAACTCCTGCCGCGCCAGAGCGACAATGCCAATTGGCGCGCCGGTCACAACCTGCTCGGCCTCAGGATTGGCGTGCCACAATTGCCACGCCAGGTACAACAAGTAAGCGGCGCCGACGATCTTGATCGCATAAAACAGCCATTCCGAGGTTTGCAGCACCACTGACAAGCCGGCGGCGGCCAGGGCGATCATCCCGGCAAACGCCAGCAAACGACCGACGCCGGCCACACAGGCGCGGCGATAGCCATAACGGGTGGCGTTGCTGACCGACAGCAGATTGTTCGGGCCGGGGGCCATGTTCAGAGCAAAGCAGGCCGGGAGAAACAGGGAGAGGGTGGCGAGGTCCATGACGACGGCTCCAGTAACGAGAGCTGTATTTTTATCATGAGTGACGAATGGCTCGGCCCATACAGCGATGGACGCAAATCGCCGTACACTTGTTCCGGCTTGGTTAAGGCTGCTTTTCAACAGGCGAAGTGACTAATTCTGCGGATCGATATTGTCCAACGCTGATGAATTCGATAAGCGCCTTCAAGGCCGGTGGCACGTGACGCCGGCTGGAGTAGTAAAGAAAGAATCGGTCAGGTGGTGCTTTCCATTCCTCGAGTATTTCTGTGAGATGCCCGTTCCGTATATCGTCGCGAGCCAGTTCCTCGTAGACATAGGCGATACCCGCGCCATCTTTGGCCGCCTGGATCATCAGCGCGTCGTCTTCCAGAATGAGCGGGCCATTGACAGCCAAGCGTATCGGTTGCCCGTCTGCCTGATACTCCCAAGCGTAAAATTTACCACTGGGGAAACGCCTGGCAATGCACGTATGGTCAAGTAAGTCGCGGGGTGCGTGCGCCATTCCCCTCGCGCTCAGATAGGCATCCGCCGCAACGGTTACGAACGATTGAGGTGCGCCGACAGGGACTGCGATCATGTCTCCGGCCAGGCTTTCACCAAAACGAACGCCAGCGTCAAACCCGCCGCTCACAATATCGGTTAAACCATCATCGGCGACCAGGTCCAACTGAATACGTGGATACCTGGCCACGAAGGTAGCGAGCAATTGCGCAAACACAATGCGAGCCGCCGGACGCGCCACGTTCAGGCGAAGTTTGCCTGCGGGTACTTCCTGCATCGAGGTCAGTTGTGCCAGTGCATCGGCAACCTGATGCAGGGCCGGAACCAGCGTCGCCAATAGCTGCTGGCCGGCCTCGGTCGGGGTCACGCTACGCGTGGTTCGGTGTAGCAGCCTGATGCCCAGGCGCGCCTCCAGCGTGCGCATCGCGTGACTCAACGCAGAAGCCGATACGCCACGCTCGTCGGCGGCCTTACGAAAGCTGCGATGGCGGGCCACGGCGGCGAAAGCATCTAGTTCGGAGAGGTCGGGATTATTACTCATGAATACAGTTCAGTAGTACAAATACGATTACCCATCTTATCGACACTAACCACCTCCCGGATACTTCTCACATCATTTGTCGAGAGGTCACCATGCAAAAGAATCGTCTTGGAACGTCGGATTTCCTGATTTCTCCTATTGGACTCGGGACATGGGCAATCGCCGGTGCCGGTTGGGAGTACAGCTGGGGAGCGCAGGATGACAAGGACAGTCTGGCCGCACTTGAATATGCCGTCGAGCGCGGTGTGAACTGGATTGATACCGCTGCGGTTTATGGCTTGGGCCATGCGGAGCAATTAGTGGGGCAATTGCTGCGTCGGGTGCCGGTCTCGCGACGTCCTTTGGTGTTTACCAAAGGCAGTTTGGTCTGGGATCCTGTAACGAAGGAAATTACCCACTCGCTGGCCCCTCAATCCCTGCTCGCCGAGATCGACGCAAGCTTGCGCCGGCTTCATGTCGAGACTATCGATCTCTATCAGATTCACTGGCCTGCTTTTCCTGCCGATGCAAACAGCGAGGGTATTGAAATGGCACTTTCGACGTTGGCAGCTGCGCGCGATCAAGGAAAGATTCGTGCTATCGGTGTTTCGAATTTTGATGTCGCTCAGCTCACACGGGCGCAAGCGGTGACAGAAATCGTTTCGCTCCAGCCGCCATACTCCGCCTTGATGCGAGATATCGAGAACGACGTCCTGCCGTTCTGTGAGCGGGCCGGGATGGGTGTGCTCGCCTATTCCACCCTTCAATCAGGGCTGCTTTCCGGTGGCATGACCCGCGAACGTATCTTGCGACTGCCTGAAGACGATTGGCGCAAAACCCGAAGTGCTGATTTCCAGGAGCCCCGGCTCAGTGCAAATCTGGCATTGGTTGACGTCATGGCACGTATTGGAGAAAGGCACGGTGTGAGCGCTGCTGCGGTGGCCATTGCTTGGGTGCTTCGCAAGCCGGTGGTGACCGGCGCCATTGTCGGTGCCCGCCGTCCCACACAGGTGGATGGGGTGATCGCCGCTGCGGAGTTGCGCCTTAGCGTTGCGGAAATCGACGAAATTCGACCTTATCTGCCATTGGGCATGGGAACAAATGTCCCTGGCGCCGTTGCTCAGACCGAGGCAGCGATCTCTTGATCTTGAATGTCGACAGTCCTGGTGAAATCAAGATCAAAGATCGCCCAAACATGGCCCCAGCCTACCCGGGACGCGGTGCTTCAACAGGCGGTGTGCCGTCGTGAAACATCGTCTTCAGTTGAGCACGCAACTCCGGTGAGTCGGTGTGCTTGTGAACGCTGACCGCATGCTGTGCGGCGGCCTCGAGCAGTTCGTTTTCAGAGTCTGCGGACAGTGCGACCGAGCATTTGGAATCGCTTGGAAACTCGCGGCAGTCGATGTATTTACGCGCCATGATCTTCTCCTCCCTACGACGAAGGCAGGCCGGGGCCTGCGTGAATGATCACTCGAGGTGCCATCCCATACACCAAACACGATGGCACGACTCTTAGAGTATAGGCCCGCTGTGAGGTGCATCGTGACATCCAACACCACTGCCTCGCGGCACCGGACAGGGGTGTTTTCTTCAATACAGCGTTCAGGCGGTTCCTTACCTTGAGGCCTGGTTCAATTGAATTGAAGAAGGTATGCGATGAGTCTGATTCTTTCCATGGCCGCGTTTGCGCTGGTCGCCTCCATAACCCCGGGACCGGTGAATATTGTGGCGCTGAGTTCCGGGGCTCAGTTCGGCTTTCGTGCCAGTCAGCGGCACGTGGCCGGGGCAACGCTGGGGTTTGTGTTGCTGCTGGTGCTGATGGGGCTGGGGTTGCAAGAACTGCTGAAACTGTGGCCCTTCATGACTCGAGTGGTGCAATTGGCCGGGGTGGCTTTTCTGCTGTACATGGCTTTCAGATTGGCCACTGATAACGGTCATCTCGATGCCAAGGAGTCAGGCCGGGCGCCGTCGATGCTGTACGGCGCTGTGATGCAATGGCTCAACCCGAAAGCCTGGCTGGCCTGTGTGGCGGGGATGGGGGCGTTTGTCGCCGACGGTGAGGCGCGGCTGGTTTGGCAGTTTGCGGCGGTGTATCTGGTGATTTGCTATTTGTCGGTGGGTTGTTGGGCGTATGCCGGGACGTTTTTGCGCGGTTATCTGAGCAATCCGGCGGGGATGCGGCTGTTCAATCGGATCATGGCGTTGTTGCTGGCGGTGAGTGCGGTGTATTTGCTGTTGCCGTAGGTTTGCAATGGTGGTTGATGTCGCCAGATAGACCGCTTTCGCGAGCAAGCTCGCTCCTACATGGATTGCGCTTAACTGACTGGCATTAGGGTTCGCCTGTTCCCACAGGCGTTTGGGTCGCTTGAGTCAGCCGCGGTACTGCCCGGGTGTCGCCGCCAGATGCTGTTTGAATACGCGCTGAAAATGCGCTTGATCGGCAAACCCGGCTTCCAGCGCCACATCGGCGATCAACTTGCCATTGCGCAGTCGCTCCCGAGCGAACTGGATGCGCCGGTTGACGAGAAACGCATGAGGCGTCATGCCGTAATGCTGCTTGAACGCGCGGATCAGGTAGGACGGTGACAGTTGCGCCGCCTCGCAAATGTCCTCGAGTTTGAGCAGATGCGTGCAATTGTCGCAGATATAGTCGGCGGCCCGTTCCAGCTTGAAATTGGGCTCGCGTAGCGGTTGATCGACGGGGTTGAGCCGCTGTTGCGCCTCGGTAAAAAACTCCACCGCCGCGCTGTGCTTGTGCAGCACGTCTTGTTGCGGATCGACCAAGACCTCGTACAAATTCTTCAGGCCGACAAACAGCTCGATGTCACGATTGTGAGTGATGGAAAACCGGCGAAACGCCGAGTCCTGGCTGAAGCCGAGCTGATGCTGCAAATCGGTCAGCCACGGCGTTTCGATGTATAGCATCAAATACGACCACGGCTGGTCGTCGATCGGATTGCAGGCATGCACATCGCCGGGGTTCATCAGCACCACGGTGCCGGCGCTGACCTGAAATTCCGATTGCTCGTGGATATAAGTGCTGCGCCCGGCGGTAATCGCACCGATGGAAAAGTGCGCATGGGAATGCCGGCTGTAGCAGACCTCGCGACCGTCGGCGATGGAACGGGCTTCGATGAAGGGCAGGGCGTCGTCGCGCCAGAAGCGCGGGGCCTTGTCTGCATCTTTGGCGACAGTGGGCTTCATTTCGGGGTCCTCGGCGGTTCAGCGTTGGAGTGTATTAGCTCTCGCCGTCAAAGGCTCGTTGCAGCGTGGCGATGTCGAGTTTTTTCATCTGCAGCATTGCCGCCATGGCGCGCTGGGATTTGGCTGTGTCGGGGTCTTTCATCATGTCCATCAGAACGACTGGCACGATCTGCCACGACACGCCGAATTTGTCTTTAAGCCAGCCGCATTGCTGTGCCTCAGCGGGACCGCCCGCAGACAGGCGCCCCCAAAAGTGGTCGACCTCTTCCTGAGTGTGGCAATTGACCTGGAACGAAATTGCCTCATTGAACTTGAAAACCGGGCCACCGTTAAGGCCCGTGAAGCTCTGCCCATCGAGCTCGAAACTGACGGTCATCACCGAACCTTCCGGCCGGCCATGGATTTCCTGACCGGCCCTGCCGTAATGGGTAATGCCGGCGATTTTTGAATGATCGAAGATCGCGCAGTAAAACTTTGCGGCTTCCTCGGCCTGATCGTCGAACCAAAGGCAGGGCGTGAGTTTTTGAACGCGATGCATGGCAATGCTCCTCTGCAGGTTTATCACTGTGGATTATCAGCGTAGTCAGCCTGTGATGGTCCGTTTGTGCCATAGATCGACAAGTCGCGAGAATTCCCCCTCAACCTGGCAGCTGCTACGTAGAGCGGGTCGGCAGCGACCGGTGGTCGATGAACATGGCTTGTGGGTCAAATTGCGCTTAGCTGTAGGGATAACCCAAGGCGCGCGTAACCGCCGACCTTGTAGGAGCGAAGCTTGCTCGCGAAGGCGTCATTGCTGTCACACCGCGTTATCGTTCTTCGCGGGCAAGTCGGATCGCCGCACCGCTCGTTCCTACACAATAATGATGGCGTCGCGGCAGAGGCGCCCCTTCAGAACACCGTGAGTCTGAGGAAAACCGCATGCTGACCCTGAACATTAATGGCAAAGACCAGGAACTGGATGTCCCCGCGGACATGCCGTTGCTCTGGGTGCTGCGCGATGTCGCGCACCTGACGGGTACCAAATTCGGTTGCGGCATGGCCCAATGCGGCGCTTGCACCGTTCACGTCGATGGCGCGCCGCTGCGCTCCTGCATTACGCCCGCCACGGCAGTGGCCCACGGGCAGAAAATTCTCACTATCGAAGGCTTGTCCGCCGATGGCTCGCACCCGGTCCAGAAAGCCTGGGCCGAACTCGACGTGGTTCAGTGCGGTTATTGCCAATCGGGGCAGATCATGTCGGCGGCCGCGTTGCTGGCGAAGATCCCCAAGCCCACCGACAGCGATATCGACCAGGCGCTGTCCGGCAATATTTGCCGCTGCGGCACCTACCCAAGAATCCGTGCCGCGGTTAAACGCGCCGCCGAGATCGGTTGATACACGTCGAAGGGAGCTGACCCATGAACAGAATCAACCCTGTCTCTCGTCGCGGCTTTCTCAAGGGCAGCGCAGTGTTGGGCGGCGGTCTGGTGGTGGCGTTTGTCATCCCCGGCGCCCATCGCTTTGCCCAAGGGGCCGAGAATCAAGGAAACGCCTTCGCGCCCAATGCCTTTTTACGCATTGGCAACGACAACAGCATCACCGTGCTGCTCGGTCATTCGGAAATGGGCCAGGGCATCTGGACCGGCCTGACCATGTTGATCGCCGAAGAGCTGGACGCCGACTGGTCGAAAATCCGCGTCGAACATGCGCCGGCCTCGGCCGCCGATTATGGCCTGCCGGCGTTTGGCGGGATGCAGATCACCGGCGGTTCGACGTCGACCTGGATGGAGTTCGACCGTTATCGCCAGGCCGGGGCGGCGGCGCGCTTGATGCTGATCGAGGCGGCGGCCAAGCGATTCGACGTGGCACCTTCGCAGATTCGCACTGAGTCGGGCGTGGTCATTGCCGGCGACAAACGCGCCACTTACGGTGAACTGGCGGATGACGCCGCCAAGTTACCGGTGCCGGATCCAGCGTCGATCAAGTTCAAGGAAGCCAAGGACTGGAAAGTCATCGGCAAACCCACCAAGCGCCTCGACACTCCGGAGAAAATCACCGGGCAGGCCAAGTTCGGCATAGACGTGCAATTCGACGGGCTCATGACGGCGATGGTCGCTCGCCCACCGGTGTTCGGTGGCAGCGTCAAATCCTTTGAAGGCGCTGAGGCTCTGGCGGTACCGGGCGTGCACAAAGTGGTGCAGGTGCCCACGGGTGTCGCGGTGATTGCCGATCATTATTGGGCGGCGAAGCTGGGGCGTGATGCGCTGAAGGTCGAATGGGATCTGGGGCCGAATGCCGGGCTTGATAGTGAAAAACTCTTGGAGAGCTTCCGTAAACTGGCTGCCACCCCCGGCATTTCCGCCAGTCAGGCCGGGGATGCGACGGCGACGCTGGGCAAAGCGGCGAAGACGATTGAGGCCGAATACAGCGTGCCGTACCTGGCCCACGCGCCGATGGAACCGCTCAATTGCACGGTGAAAATATCCAAGGACAAATGCGAAATCTGGACCGGCACGCAGTTTCAGACGCTGGATCAGATGATCGCGGGGAAGATCACCGGGCTCAAACCCGAACAGGTCGAGATCCACACCCAATTCCTCGGTGGCGGTTTCGGGCGTCGAGCCAATCCGACCTCGGATTTTGTCAGCGAAGCCGTGTACGTCGCCAAGGCAGCGGGTGGGCCGGTGAAAACCGTCTGGGCCCGAGAGGATGACATTCGCGGCGGTTACTACCGCTCGGCGTTTTTGCATCAGGCGCGCATCGGGTTGGGGGCCGACGGCATGCCGATGGCCTGGAAGCATGTGCTGGTCGGGCAGTCGATTCTGACGGGCACGTCGTTCGCGGCGACCATGGTCAAGGATGGCATCGACAAAACCTCCGTCGAAGGCGTGGCCGACAGTCCTTACCTTGAGGGCCTTGCCAATCATCAGGTTGATCTGCATTCACCGCAAACCGGCATCAGCGTGCTGTGGTTGCGTTCGGTGGGGCACACCCACACCGCATTCGTCATGGAGTCGTTGATCGATGAATTGGCAGACGCCGCCGGCAAGGATCCAGTGGAGTACCGACGCGCCTTGCTCAAGGCGCATCCGCGGCATCTGGGTGTGCTGAATCTGGCAGTAGAGAAAGCCAACTGGAAAGCACCATTGCCCGAGGGCCATGCCTTGGGCGTGGCGGTGCATGAGTCCTTCGGCAGTTACGTCGCCCAGGTGGCCGAGGTGTCGCAGGACAACCTGGCGATTCGCGTGCATCGGGTGGTGTGTGCGGTGGATTGCGGCATTGCGGTCAACCCGCAGGGCATCGCCGCGCAGATGGAATCGGGCATCACCTTCGGTCTCGGATTTACCTTGCACAGCAAGCTGACCTTCAAGGACGGTCAGGTGCAGCAATCCAATTATCACGACTATCAGGTCCTGCGCCTGAACGAGATGCCGGTGGTCGAGGTGCATATCGTCCCCAGCAGCGACAAACCCGGCGGCATCGGCGAGGTCGGTGTACCGCCCGTGGCGCCAGCCGTGGCGAACGCGGTGTTTGCCCTGACCGGGCAGCGTCTGCGGGAACTGCCGCTGCAACTGTCGGGGGTGTGAGATGAGACGACATCTGTTTCTGGGCGCGGTGATGCTGATCGGCCTCGGTGGCTATGCCTCGGACCTGTTCGCTGATGATAAAGAGGCGGTGAAAGCGTTCGACACGGTGCAGAAAGTGTTCCAGAGCCCGCGTTGTCAGAACTGTCATATCCCTGGCGATTCGCCGTTGCAGTTCGATGCGGGCATTTCTCACGCGATGAATGTGGTGCGTGGGCTGGATGGCAAAGGGGCTGCCGGTTTGCCGTGTGCCAGTTGCCATGCCGAACGCAATCCACCGGCCAGTTATGGCCCCAACTCTCCACCTGGAGCGCCGCATTGGAGCCTGCCGCCGGCCGCGCACAAAATGGCCTGGATCGGTCTGCCTCCCGACAAGCTGTGCGCGATGATCAAGGATCGCTCCAGTAATGGCGATCGTGATTTTACGGCGCTGATCAAGCACGTCAGCGACGATAAGCTGGTGCTTTGGGGCTGGAATCCGGGTGAGGGACGGACGCCGGTGCCGGTGCCCCACGATATCTTCGTCACCCAGTTCAAACGCTGGGCAGACGCTGGAGGGCCGTGTCCGGTGGCAGGTAGCTGACCAGCGGCGCGTTTATAGGGAGTCATAGCGGGTGTGAGCGACTCTAACGTACATACCCAATCAAAGGAGTGAGTGATGTTAACCCCAGGCAAACCGTTCAAACCCGGCGCTGGCGCAGATATTGCGCCGAACGTCCTCGACAGCGCAGTGCAGGATCGCGACGTATTGCGCGACCTGGCGCAAAAGGCCGAGCAAGAACTGATGGGCGTGCAGATGGCGAGCATGGATGAACTGACGCTGCTCCCCAATCGTCATGGTTTCGAGGCTTTGGCCCGGTTGGGGCTGGAGGCCTGTCAACAGTTGGACAAACCCGCGACGCTGCTGTTTTTCGACCTTGATTATTTCAAACACATCAACCAACTGTATGGCCGCGCCGAAGGTGACAATGCCCTGAAAACCTTTGCCGATGTACTGCGCATCGCCTTTCGTGAAAGCGATGTGATCGGTCGGCTGGGCAGTGATGAGTTCGCCGCTTTGTTGACCGGCGCCAGCGCGGTCGAGGTTGGCGCGGTCAGAGCACGGCTCGAAGAAATTCTCGATGAGCGCAATGCCACGGTGCATCGTGGCTATGACATTCGCTTCAGTGTCGGGCAGATCGAGTTTGATCCTCTGCTACACCTGACAGCGGAAGGTTTGTTGGCCTTGGTCGATAAGGCGATGCGCGACCGACAGTTTGACGCCCGTCATTGTTGAAAGTGCGGATCATTTGGCGAACAACTGATCGATATTCTTGAGCGCCTCAGGTGGCTCTGGAACTGGATGAGCTGGAAGCTATAGCCAGCGTACACAGCCGATTCAGCAGTTGTTTGCGCGGTGCCTGGTCCCAATGCCAGACACGGCCCCCCTGTAGGAGCGAGCTTGCTCGCGAAAGCGGTATATCTGGCGACACCCATGTTGACTGTGTCGCCGCCTTCGCGGGCAAGCCCGCTCCTACAGGGGATTATGTCTGGCCTTGAATTCCGAGCATAAAAAAACCCGCCAGAAATGGCGGGTTTCTTCATGGTGCGCCAGGCATGGCGCGTAGCGCCGTGACTGGCGCTGTTCAGCTCATTATGGTGATGAGTTGGATGACTTGGAGGTGGAAGTCCTCTACACACCCGGCAAGGGGAAGTGTTAGCCGAAGGCA
>NZ_JAKLSP010000013.1:0-156834 GCF_022014505.1 Pseudomonas sp. PGPR40
TTGACTATCAGTCTGACTCCACAAGCACCCACACGAATTGCTTGATTCAGTTGTTAAAGAGCGGTTGGTTAAGATCTTTCGTCTCAACCGAGGCGCGCATTCTACAGCAGCCTCTGTTGCTGTCAAGTGATTATTTTCAGAAGCTTTCGAAGAATTCTTCAACAACTTCAACCACTTGCGCTTTCGATCTCTCGTTAGCGGGAGGCGAATTCTACAGCGTTAGTCGCTGCTGTCAACACCTCTTTTTCTCCGCTTTCGACCGAGAGGATCGAACCGTCAATAAGGCGACAACACACTGCCCCACCAACTCCTTCTGGCTTCGATGAACTGAAGCGCAACCGCTGCCGAAAACTGCATAACTCTTTGTTTACCAAGGAGTTTTCCGTTTCGACTGCGCCGGAAGTGGGGCGAATTATAGGCTTTGAGAATCTGCCGTCAACCCCTGTTTTCAGCTTTATTCGGATTTGAGCGTAATACGCGCAAATGCCTTCTTCCCGGCCTGACAAACATGGGTCGCGCCCACTACGTACATAAAGGTGCGATCGACAATCTCACCATCTATACGCACACCACCAGAACCGAGAAGATCGCGCGCCATAGCGGAGTTCTTCACCAGACCCGCTTTATTAAGGACAGCAGCAATTGGCATATCCTCGACAGCAGTCAATTCGATCTCTGGCAGATCATCTGGCAGCTCACCGTCTTTCATAC
This sequence comes from Pseudomonas sp. PGPR40, assembly GCF_022014505.1. Lineage (NCBI taxonomy): Bacteria > Pseudomonadati > Pseudomonadota > Gammaproteobacteria > Pseudomonadales > Pseudomonadaceae > Pseudomonas > Pseudomonas sp. PGPR40. The sequence continues at coordinate 712 of NZ_JAKLSP010000013.1, forward strand.
GGTTGCCCGCCGCACGGTGAGCATTGGCCGCTGCCTCTTCTCCATGGAAGCGCGCAACGATCTCCTCCGCCAGCTTGATCTTGATGTCACGCGGATTCGCACCCGCCTCAGCATCTGCCCGGAATGCATTGATCTCTTCCATGGAGCGGAAGCTGAGCAGTTCGAAGTAACGCCACATCAGCACATCAGGAATAGAAACCAGCTTGCCGTACATGACACCCGGCGCTTCCTGTATACCGACGTAGTTGCCCAGCGACTTGGACATCTTCTTCACGCCATCCAGGCCTTCGAGCAATGGCATAGTCAGAATGCATTGAGCCTCCTGACCATAACCACGCTGCAGTTCGCGCCCCATCAGCAAGTTGAACTTCTGATCGGTACCGCCCAGCTCGACATCCGCACGCAACGCGACCGAGTCGTAACCCTGAACCAGCGGATAAAGGAACTCGTGAATAGCGATTGGCTGATTGGTCGTGTAGCGCTTGTCGAAGTCGTCGCGCTCAAGCATGCGAGCCACGGTGTATTGCGAAGTCAGGCGAATGAAGTCGGCTGGCCCCATCTGATCCATCCAGGTGGAGTTGAACGCCACTTCGGTCCTGGCCGGATCAAGAATCTTGAAGACCTGAGTCTTGTAGGTCTCGGCATTCTCGAGAACCTGCTCACGGGTGAGCGGAGGACGTGTCGCGCTCTTGCCGCTTGGATCACCGATCATCCCGGTGAAGTCACCTATAAGGAAGATCACCTGGTGACCCAGTTCCTGGAACTGGCGCAGCTTATTAATAAGCACGGTGTGACCCAGGTGCAAATCCGGCGCGGTCGGATCGAAGCCTGCCTTAATACGCAGCGGCTGGCCGCGCTTGAGCTTCTCGATCAGCTCAGACTCGACCAACAGTTCTTCTGCACCACGTTTGATCAGCGCTAGCTGCTCTTCAACCGACTTCATAACAGACCCGCAGGCTCAGATTCAAAGGGGAACAACCATACAAGATCGCGCACCAAATACAAGTTTTGCCCGGCGCACGGACGCCAATCCACGGACAGAGCGTTCGCAGACTTGCTTCAGAGATGATTTGGTTATATTTTATACAGTTATTTCGTCTTCATCATGTCATTCATCTTTTCCAATTCATCTTTTCAAAGTCAAAACTACTTATGACCACAGAACCGTCTAAAGCGCCGCCGCTTTACCCGAAGACCCACCTGCTCGCAGCAAGTGGCATCGCTGCTCTTCTCAGCCTGGCGCTTCTGGTATTCCCTTCCAGTGATGTTGAAGCCAAAAAGACGACCCTGAGTCTTGAACTGGAAAGCCCTGCAGAACAACTGACACAAGACCAAGACGCCGCCGACGTCGTCCAAGCCACAAATGAGCCGGCAGCCTCCCCCTTCGCGCAGATCGAAAACAGCGCCGAAGACACTCAGCAAGCAGCCCAGGAAACCGCCCAGCCCGCCCCTGCGCCAGCCGTCGAAGAAAAGAAAGCTCCAGGCCATAAGGAAGTGATCGTTGCCAAAGGCGACACTCTCTCAACCTTGTTCGAGAAAGTCGGCCTTCCGGCCACTTCGGTGCATGAAGTACTGGCCAGCGACAAACAGGCCAAGCAATTCAGCCAACTCAAACATGGCCAGAAGCTTGAATTCGAACTGAGCCCGGATGGCCAACTGACCAATTTGCACAGCAAAGTCAGCGACACAGAAAGCATCAGCCTGACCAAGAACGACAAGGGTTTTGTATTCAACCGCATTACCGCCAAGCCCACTGTCCGCTCCGCCTACGTTCATGGCGTGATCAACAGTTCGCTGTCGCAATCCGCCGCCCGAGCCGGTTTGTCCCACAGCCTGACCATGGATATGGCCAGTGTGTTTGGCTATGACGTCGACTTCGCCCAGGATATTCGCCAAGGTGACGAGTTCGATGTCATCTATGAACAGAAGGTCGTCAACGGCAAAGCGGTCGGTAACGGCCCGATCCTCTCCGCACGCTTCACCAACCGCGGCAAGACGTACACCGCAGTGCGCTACACCAACAAACAAGGCAACAGCAGCTACTACACGGCTGACGGCAATAGCATGCGCAAGGCGTTTATCCGGACCCCGGTAGACTTCGCCCGCATCAGCTCGAAATTCTCCATGGGCCGCAAGCACCCGATCCTGAACAAGATTCGCGCCCACAAGGGTGTCGATTACGCAGCACCGCGCGGCACGCCGATCAAGGCTGCCGGTGACGGCAAAGTATTGTTGGCGGGGCGTCGCGGCGGTTACGGCAACACCGTGATCATCCAGCACGGTAATACCTACCGTACGCTATACGGTCATATGCAGGGCTTCGCCAAAGGCGTCAAGACCGGCGGCAGCGTCAAGCAAGGTCAGGTGATCGGCTACATCGGTACCACCGGTCTCTCCACCGGCCCGCACTTGCACTATGAGTTCCAGGTCAATGGCGTGCACGTTGACCCGCTGGGGCAGAAAGTCGCGATGGCCGATCCGATCTCCAAAGCCGAACGCTCACGTTTCCTCGCGCAAAGCCAACCGCTGATGGCGCGCATGGATCAAGAGAAAACCACCCAGTTGGCTTCGAGTAAACGCTAAGCCATGGCGCTCTATATAGGTGTAATGTCCGGGACCAGCCTTGATGGCCTGGACATTGCTTTGATCGAGCAAGCCCCGGCAATCAAGCTGATCGCCACCCATTACATCCCTATGCCTGATTCCCTGCGCGCCGAGCTGCTTGGCTTGTGCGCCAGCGGCCCGGACGAGATTGCCCGCTCCGCCATCGCCCAGCAGAACTGGGTGCAACTGGCCGCACAGGGCATTCACACCCTCCTCGACCAACAAAACCTTAAGCCTGACGACATTCGCGCGATTGGCAGCCACGGCCAGACCATTCGCCACGAGCCGGCGCGCGGGTTCACAGTGCAAATCGGCAACCCTGCCTTGCTCACCGAGCTGACCGGCATCACCGTCGTCAGCGATTTCCGCAGCCGCGATGTAGCCGCTGGCGGACAAGGCGCGCCACTGGTTCCAGCCTTTCACGAAGCCCTGTTTGAAGAACGGCCTGGCAACCGCGCGGTATTGAATGTCGGCGGGTTCAGCAACCTCAGCCTGATCGAACCCGGCAAGCCTGTTGCCGGATTCGACTGCGGTCCCGGGAATGTCCTGCTGGATGCATGGATTCACCAGCAACGCGGCGACAACTTTGATCGTGACGGCCATTGGGCTGCCAGCGGCAAAGTTAAACCTGTTCTGTTGAATGAGCTGCTCAGTGATCCGTTCTTTATGACTCAAGGCCCGAAAAGCACTGGCCGCGAAGTGTTCAATCTGCCGTGGCTGATGCAGCATCTATCACAGCTACAGAGCTTCGCTGCCGAAGACGTACAGGCCACGCTGCTTGAACTGACTGCGCTGACCATTGTCGAGTCATTGCAAAGCGCCCAATCGGATACTGAGGAGCTGCTTGTCTGTGGTGGCGGCGCACACAACGCCACGCTGATGAAGCGCCTGGCCAGCCTGTTGCCGAACGCGAAAGTCAGCAGCACCGCTGCGTATGGTGTAGACCCGGACTGGGTCGAAGCCATGGCTTTCGCCTGGCTGGCCCATTGCTGCCTGGAAGGTATCGCGGCCAACCGCCCGAGTGTCACCGGTGCCCGCGGCTTACGCATTCTCGGCGCCATCTACCCCGCCTGAACCTGAACCCCAAACAGCAAAACGCCGCAGAGTCCTGAGACTCTGCGGCGTTTGGTAATGCGGTGAGGGTGCGATCAGATCGAGAACGAAGAGCCGCAGCCACACGTGGTGGTAGCGTTCGGGTTCTTGATCACGAAACGCGAACCTTCCAAACCTTCCTGGTAATCCACTTCGGCACCTGCCAGGTACTGGAAGCTCATCGGATCGACCACCAGACTGACGCCTTCGCGCTCGACGATGGTGTCGTCATCGGCCACTTCTTCATCGAAGGTGAAGCCGTACTGAAACCCTGAACAACCGCCGCCCGTAACGAATACGCGCAGCTTCAAGCGATCATTCCCCTCTTCATCGACCAGGCTCTTCACCTTGTGCGCGGCACCGTGGGTGAATTGCAAAGCCGTGGGGGTGAAGGATTCGACGCTCATGCTGACTATCTCCCGGCGTTACGCCGCCATAATGCGTGATGACGCGCATTATCCGCTTCTCCCAGAAAATCGGTCAACTATTGTTACGGTATATCAATCAACCCAATTGCCAGACCACAATGCAAAAAGGCCCGTTCGACGGGCCTTTTTGCTGAGCGGGATAAAGCCTTACGGCAGCATGCCGGCATGGGACAGGCCCAGACGCTCATCCAGACCGAACAGGATATTCAGGTTCTGCACCGCCTGACCCGACGCGCCTTTGACCAGGTTGTCGATCACCGACAATACCACCACCAGATCACCATCCTGTGGACGATGCACGGCAATACGGCAAACGTTGGCACCGCGCACACTGCGGGTTTCCGGATGGCTGCCGGCAGGCATCACATCGACGAACGGTTCATTGGCATAGCGCTTTTCGAACAACGCTTGCAGATCCACCGAGCGATCCACGACAGTCGCATAGAGCGTCGAGTGAATACCGCGAATCATTGGCGTCAGGTGCGGAACGAAGGTCAGCCCCACGTCCTTGCCCGCTGCACGACGCAGGCCCTGGCGGATTTCCGGCAAGTGACGGTGCCCTTTGACGGCGTAAGCCTTCATGCTTTCCGACGTCTCGGCGTACAGCGAACCTACAGAAGCACCACGACCGGCGCCGCTGACACCGGATTTGCAGTCTGCGATCAAACGAGTGGTATCGGCCAGACCGGCTTCAAGCAATGGCAGGAATCCCAATTGCGTGGCCGTCGGGTAGCAACCCGGCACAGCAATCAGGCGCGCTTGTTTGATTTGCTCACGATTGACTTCCGGCAAGCCGTAGACAGCCTCCTCCAGCAGTTCCGGTGCGCCGTGCGGTTGGCCGTACCATTTTGCCCACTCATCGGCGTCTTGCAGACGGAAGTCTGCCGACAAGTCGATGACCTTCGTCCCGGCAGCCAGCAACTCACCCGCCAGCGCATGCGCAACACCGTGCGGCGTGGCGAAGAACACCACGTCGCAGGCCCCGAGGGTCTTGATGTCCGGAACGCTGAAAGCCAAGCCGTCGTAATGGCCTCGCAGGTTCGGGTACATATCGGCCACGGCCAGGCCGGCCTCGGATCGGGAAGTGATCACCACCACTTCAGCTTGCGGATGCTGTGCCAACAGACGCAGCAGTTCGACACCGGTGTAACCCGTGCCGCCGACGATACCGACCTTGACCATAAACCTGCCCTCAACGAACCCACTGGAAAGCCGTCGATAATAGGGCGCGCGCGGCCCTGCGACAACCGCCAAGGTGACGTGCGGACGCTCAAACCTCTACTATCCGGCTACCGTGAATTGGGGAATACCTGAAAATGCTTTATCTGTGGCTCAAAGCGCTTCATATCGTCAGCATGGTCTGCTGGTTTGCCGGCCTGTTTTACCTGCCGCGCCTGTTCGTCTATCACGCCCAAAGCGAAGACACCGTCAGCAAGGAACGCTTCAGTATCATGGAGCGCAAGCTGTACCGGGGCATCATGGGCCCGGCGATGATCGCCACCCTGGTGTTCGGCATCTGGCTGATCAGCCTCAACCCAAGCGCCTACTTCACCCAAGGTGCATGGATGCATGCCAAATTGACCCTGGTGGTGATCCTGATCGGCTACCACCACATGTGTGGCGCACAGGTAAAACGTTTTGCCCGTGGCGAAAACACCCGCAGCCATGTCTTTTATCGCTGGTTCAATGAGGTGCCGGTTCTGCTATTGCTGGCTATCGTAATTCTGGTCGTCGTTCGGCCGTTTTAATCCAACAGGCATCATTCACCCGGGGTACTTCCAATGTCGCTGCCCGCTTTGCTCGAACAACGCTTGCGTCTGCCCGTGGTGGTGGCGCCGATGTTCCTGATTTCCAACCCTGAACTGGTGCTCGCTTGCTGCCGCAATGGCGTGGTGGGCAGCTTTCCTGCGCTGAACCAGCGTGAGAGCAGCGGTTTCAAGGCCTGGCTGGAAGAAATCGAAGCAGGACTGGCGATACTGGAAAACCCCGCGCCTTACGCGGTGAATCTGATTGTCCACAACAGCAATCCGCGATTGCAGGCGGATCTGGCGATCTGCATCGAGCACAAAGTGCCGATCGTAATCACCAGCCTCGGCGCCGTGAAAGAACTGGTCGACGCGGTGCAGGGTTACGGAGGCCTGGTATTTCATGACGTGACGACGCGTCGTCATGCGGAAAAAGCGGCTGAAGCCGGCGTGGACGGTTTGATTGCCGTGGCTGCGGGCGCCGGTGGTCACGCCGGGACCTGGAGCCCGTTTTCGCTGATCGCCGAGATTCGCCAGTTTTTCGACAAGACTCTGCTGCTGGCCGGCTGCCTGAACCATGGCCATGAGATTCTTGCCGCGCAATTGCTCGGCGCGGATCTGGCCTACTTTGGTACGCGATTTATCGGCACCACGGAAAGTCATGCGCCTGACGCGTATAAGGAGATGCTCCTGACTTCCAAAGCCGCAGACATCGTCCATACTCCAGCGGTGTCGGGCGTACCGGCAAGCTTCATGCGTCGGAGCCTGGAAGCTGCCGGTTTCGACATGGCAGCCCTGCAAGGCAAGGGCGAGGTGAACTTCGGCTCCAAACTAAAGCCGTTGAGCGATGAAGCCAAAGCCTGGAAAACCGTATGGTCCGCAGGCCAGGGCGTCGGAGAGATCGAAGACCTGCCGAGTGTCGAACAATTGGTCGCACGTCTCGATGCCGAATATCGAAAAGCGCTGAAACTGGCGGCGACACTGCCCAAGCGCTGGCCGCGCTGACAGGAAAACTTGGCCAGCCCACCCCTACACTCCAAACTTGCAATAACGTCTATTACAAACTCTCGCGACAAGGATGCCTCGGCCATGAGCGAAAACCGTTTCAAGATCGTCTTCGAAGGGGCTCTGCTGCCAGGTGTTGACGCCACCACCGCGAAGCTCAATCTCGCCGAGCTGTTCAAAAGCGATGTCGCGGCCATCGAGCGCCTGTTCAGTGGACGCAAGGTTGCGCTCAAACGCGATCTGTCACACGCCGATGCGCAGACTTACCTTCAAGCGCTGACGAAAACCGGCATCGATGCGCGAATCGAACCCGAGCCCTCCATTGAACTGAACCTGTCCGACGTTCACGAACACGCTCCTGCCAACAATCAACCTGTCATCGCAGACCCCGATTCTCCCTATGCACCGCCCCGAGCCTCTGTCGGCGAAGCATTGCCGGAGTTTTCTGCACTCAAGGCATTCAGTTTCGTTGGTCGCATCGGTCGCTTGCGCTTTTTGGCCTGGACGATGGCGCTTACGCTGGTGACGCTTGCCGTCGGCGCCGTGCTGGCAATTTTCGGTTTCGCACTCATCAGCACGGACTCGACTGCTGGTTTGATTCTCGCTGGTCTGCTGGCCTTTATCCTGGTCGTGGTGCTTGCCTTCATCAGCATCCAGTTCAGTGTGCAGCGCCTGCACGATATCGGCTGGTCGGGCTGGCTCTGGCTGTTGAACCTTGTGCCGGTCGTGGGCAGCATTTTTCCGTTCGTGATAATGATCGTGCCGGGTAACAACACTGCCAATCGGTATGGCGCACCACCGCCGCCCAACAGCAACGCGGTCAGGGTGCTGGCTTCGCTATGGCTGGTGTTTATCGCACTCATGTTTGTCGGCGGGCTGACTGGAGGCCTCACCGCGATCCAGGATGAGTACGAAAGCGCCATCGATAGCACCTATCAAAGTAGCGCGGTGATCATCGACGAAATTGAAGTCGAGCCGGCCGAAGAGACCGAACAAGTGCCAAATTCAGCCGATGATGCAGCCGAAGCTGCCGAGCCCCCTGTAGACTCTGCAAAAGAATGAACAGCGCTCCCCGCCCGTGACACCTGCGTCGTCGGCGCGGAGCTGTTGCGATGGAGAACTGCATGACCCGTTACGCTCTGATCACTGGCGCTTCCAGCGGCATCGGCCTGGCAATGGCCGAAGCGCTGGCCCGGCGCGGCCGCAGCCTGATTCTGGTGGCCCGACAGCGTGATCAGCTGGAAAGCATTGCGATTGAACTGACTCAACGTTTTGGTGTGGAAGTGCTGTTTCGCGCCTGTGACCTGGGCGAGCCACTAAGGCTGTCCGGATTTTTGCTGGAGCTGGAGGAAGGCGAGCGGCAGATAGATTTGCTGGTCAACTGTGCCGGTATCGGTACCTGCGGCCCATTCCTGGCCCAGGACTGGATGACCGAGCAGGATCTGATCGAAGTGAATATCCTGGCCCTCACTCGGTTGTGTCATGCCATTGGCAACAGCATGGCTTTGCAGGGTGGCGGGCAGATTCTGAACGTTGCCTCGGTGGCGGCGTTCCATCCCGGTCCCTGGATGAGCACTTACTACGCCAGCAAGGCTTACGTACTGCATTTTTCCGAAGGTTTACGCGTCGAGCTGAAGAAATGCGCGGTCAAGGTGTCGGTGCTCTGCCCCGGCCCGACACGCACGGCGTTTTTTCGCACTGCGCAACTGGACACCGACAAACTGGTCGAGAGCAAACTGCTGATGAGCCCAGAAGAGGTCGCGCTCTATACCGTGCGCGCCCTGGAGAAAAATCGCGCCATTATCATCCCCGGCCGCCTGAATCGCTGGTTCGCATTCCTGCCGCGGCTCGGCTCGCGCTGGCTGACCCGGACAATCGCGGGCATGGTCAACAAAGCCTATTGCCCGCGCTGATCAAATCCTCAAGGCAAAAGACTGGGCTCTGACATCACCCATGGTTACACTCAGGCCAGCCCAAACAACGGAGAAAACAGCTGTGGATACTCTGTTCACCAAGATCATCAACCGGGAAATCCCGGCGAAGATCATTTACGAGGACGACCAGGTACTGGCCTTCCACGACATCGCGCCACAGGCCCCCGTGCACTTTTTGGTAGTCCCGAAGAAACCGGTGCGCACCCTTAACGACCTCACCGAGGACGACAAGGCTTTGGCCGGGCATATTCTGTTCACCGCACAGCGCTTGGCTCTGGAATTAGGTTGTGAAGAAGGTTTCCGGGTGGTCATGAACTGCAATGAATTGGGCGGGCAGACCGTTTATCACATTCATATGCATGTGCTGGGTCAGCGGCAGATGCACTGGCCGCCGGGCTGATTCACCATCCTTCCCCTGTAGGAGCGAGCGGTGCGGCGATCCGACTTGCCCGCGAAGCTTTTAGCGCACTTGAGGACGCCTTCGCGGGCAAGCCTCGCTCCTACAGAATTGGTGTCGTCCCACCGGAAATGACCCAACGCAAACCCTCCCCCGGCCGATTGGGTTAAACTGGCCGCCGAGATTCTTCCCGGAGGTCAGCATGACTACCCAACGTCACTACTCGCCGATTGACCGTCTTCTGCTGCAAGCCGATGCCGCGATGCGTACCTTGTTGCCCTTCAGTGGTCAGCCCTACCGTCCGTCGCCTGCCATCGTGCAGCCGGATGCGCAATTGAGCGACGAGGACACCCGACACGTCGCCGGTTTGATGCGCATCAACCATACCGGCGAAGTCTGCGCCCAGGCGCTGTATCAAGGTCAGGCCCTGACCGCCAAGCTGCCGAAAGTGCGCGCCGCCATGGAGCACGCCGCCGAAGAAGAAATCGACCATCTGGTCTGGTGCGAACAACGCATTCATCAGTTGGGCAGCCATACCAGCATCCTTAATCCGTTGTTCTACGGCATGTCATTCGGGATTGGCGCGGTCGCCGGGCTGATCAGCGACAAAGTCAGCCTGGGTTTCGTTGCTGCCACCGAGCATCAGGTCTGCAAACACCTGAACGAACACCTTGAGCAACTGCCCGCCGAGGACGAAAAATCCCGGGCGATTCTTGAGCAGATGCGCATCGATGAAGAGCATCATGCTGAAAGTGCGCTGGATGCGGGTGGATTTCGTTTTCCGGCACCGGTGAAGTTCGGGATGAGTTTGTTGGCCAAGGTGATGACCAAGAGTACTTATCGGATCTGAGGATCAGGTTGTTGAATAGGGCCTCTTCGCGGGCAAGTCGGATCGCCGCACCGCTCGCTCCTGCAAGGGTTCTGTATTCCAACAAATAAAAAAGGCGATTACCGCAAGGTAGTCGCCTTTTTTTGTACTCAAAAATTTAGCTCGGCATATTCCGCGAATGTCGATTCAACCGAGTTCGATGATTTCGTAGTCGTGGGTAATCTCCACGCCAGCCGCGCCGAGCATGATCGAGGCCGAGCAATACTTCTCGGCCGACAGCTCGATGGCGCGCTTGACCTGGGCTTCTTTCAGACCTCGGCCTTTGACCACGAAGTGCATATGGATCTTGGTGAAAACCTTCGGATCTTCGGTCGCACGCTCGGCTTCGAGGAAGGCTTCGCAGCTTTCGACGGCCTGACGGGATTTCTTGAGGATGCTGACCACATCGAAATTGCTGCAGCCGCCAACACCCAGCAAGAGCATTTCCATCGGCCGGACACCCAGGTTACGACCGCCGGCATCGGGCGGACCGTCCATGACCACAACATGACCGCTGCCGGATTCACCGAGGAACATGGCTTCGCCAGCCCATTGGATGCGTGCCTTCATCACCAAGACTCCACTGTATAAAAAAGGGTCGCCAGCTTAGCACGAGCCCTTGATTGGCAGCGCTCCGCTTTCCTAGGACATAAGCATCTGCGCCTGTAGGCAAATTCTCGAATCTTCCAGGAATGTGTCTGTTAAGCTGACGCCAATTCGATGGCGCATAGCCAGCTTTGTAGCGAATAAAAGATCGCAGGCTTCGCCAGCTCCTACGAAAAACAAACACACGTGCAGTCTTTTCGGGATACAACCATGGTTGCTATTGCCCCCACTCCCAAAATCAACAACCTCGACAAGCTATTGATGCACTGTCAGCGCCGTCGCTATGCCACCAAGAGCAACATCATTTGTGCTGGCGACCGCTCGGATACGCTGTTCTTCATCATCAAAGGTTCGGTAACCATCCTGATCGAGGATGACGACGGCCGTGAAATGATCATTGCCTACCTCAACTCCGGCGACTTTTTCGGCGAGCTGGGTCTGTTTGAGCAAGCCGGCCTGGAACAGGAACGCAGTGCCTGGGTACGTGCCAAGGTCGAATGTGAAGTCGCAGAAATCGGCTACGTGAAATTCCGCGAGCTGTCCCAACAAGATTCAGACATTCTTTACGTACTCAGCGGACAAATCGCACAACGCCTGCGCAATACCACGCGCAAGGTCGGCGACCTGGCGTTCTTCGACGTGACCGGTCGCGTTGCGCGCTGCCTGCTGGAGCTGTGCAAGCAGCCAGACGCCATGACCCACCCGGATGGCATGCAGATCAAGGTGACCCGTCAGGAGATCGGCCGGATTGTCGGTTGTTCCCGTGAGATGGTCGGCCGCGTGCTCAAGGATCTGGAAGAGCGCAACCTGGTCGACGTCAAAGGCAAGACCATGGTGGTCTTCGGTACGCGTTAAGTTCGAAAACTCAAGCCCCGAGCATCTGCGCCAGCATCTGTCGATACAGTTGATCGAGACGAGTCAGGGCATCCGGCGCCGCGAACTTCTCATGCAGGGCGATGTGGCTTTCAGCGCGAACCCGTTGCTCCAGGCCACAGGCTTCATTGAAGCGATTGACTGCCGCGACCATCGACTCTCGTTCGTTATCGATCAACATCGCCCCGTGTACCAGGCCGACCGGACGCTGACCGCCCTTGCTCTGGCGCCAACGCTGAGCGGTGCCGACCATCTTTCGACCATCGAGGTTGACGTTGAAACGACCATCGCAGAACGCACCCTCGATTTCGCCCAGGGACGAAGTGCCGCCCAGCTCGTCCAGTAACTGACAGATCGGATCGCACAGGCGCCGGTAGCCAGTTTCGATGCGGTTCAGATCACCTTCGCTGCGCGGTGGGGCATAAACCAGTGCGATGTTGATCGTCGAGGCCGATTGCGGCACTGGCTCGCCGCCGGTTTCGCGCAGCAGTACTGGCCAGCCGGCGGCAGCGGATATTTCGCACGCTACGTCGAACTGCGGCAGACGATTCAAGCGGCGGGGCATGACCAATGCCCGATCGCTTGGCTGCCAGAACAGCAGACCAGACTCCGAGTCACCGGCACAAACCGAGGCCAACAGATCCTGTTCGGCTTGCAGACCGGCTTCGATGGTCAGAGAGGTAGGTGAGGTCATAAGGTATCCATAGGACGGTCAGTCTGTGGTGCATCTTATGCCGCCTTCGCGAGCAAGCCCGCTCCCACACTTGATCACGTTGCCTGGATGAACGCGGATTAAGTGTGGGAGCGGGCTTGCTCGCGAAGGGAGCGCCACGATTTGTCTGCGTGTAATCAGTCGAGCGTAGAACCGCTCACTGGAACGCCGCGCTCGGGAAAGAACAGGCGCTGCAGTTCGGTACCCGGGCTTTCGGCGCGCATGAACGCTTCGCCAATCAGGAACGCATACACATCGCTGATTTCCATCAGCTCGACATCGGCCCGGTTGAGGATGCCACTCTCGGTGATCACCAGACGATCACGCGGAATACGCGGTAACAGGTCGAGGGTGGTTTCCAGATTGACCTCGAAGGTGTGCAGATTGCGGTTGTTCACGCCCACCAGCGGCGTGTCGAGGGTTTTCAAGGCCCGCTCCAACTCGTCGCCGTCGTGGACTTCCACCAGCACATCGAGACCGACGCTTTTCGCCACGGCCGCCAGCTCGGCCATTTTCACATCGTCCAGTGCGGAGACGATCAACAGCACGCAGTCAGCGCCCAGGGCACGGGATTCGACAATCTGGTACGGATCGATCATGAAGTCCTTGCGGATCACCGGCAATTGGCACGCCGCCCGGGCCTGTTGCAAATAAGCATCCGCTCCCTGGAAGTAGTCGATATCGGTGAGCACCGACAGGCAAGTCGCCCCGCCCTTTTCGTAACTCCTGGCAATGTCCGCAGGCACGAAGTTCTCGCGAATCACGCCTTTGCTCGGCGAAGCCTTCTTGATTTCAGCAATCACCGCCGGCTGTTTCTTCTTGGCCTGATCGATCAATGCCTTGGCAAAACCGCGGGGTGCATCGGCCGCCTTGGCCAGATTTTCCAGCTCTGCCAGGCTCACACGAGCGCTACGCTCGGCGACTTCCTGGACTTTGCGGGCCAGAATATTTTCCAGAACCGTCGGTACACTCATCCCTCATTCTCCACTTTGAATACCGCGGTAAATGCACCCAACTCCTCAAGTTTTTCCCGAGCGAGGCCTGTGTGCAGCGCATCGTGCGCCAGGGCAACGCCTTCTTTCAAACTGCTGGCATGGTCGGCGGCGTACAGCGCGGCACCGGCATTAAGCACGATCATCTCGGCGGCTTTCTGGCCGTTCTCAGTCTTGCGCTTGCCCAAGGCATCGCGAATCAGCTCAAGGGAGGCCGCCGGGCTTTCCACCGCCAGACCGTGCAGGCTCTGACTCTTCATCCCCAGGTCTTCGGGTTCGACCCAATACTCGGTGATCTGATCATTCTTAAGCTCAGCCACAAAGGTCGGCGCCGCCAGACTGAACTCATCCAGGCCATCCTTCGAATGCACCACCAGCACGTGTTTGCTGCCCAGACGTTGCAAAACTTCGGCCAATGGCCGGCACAACGCCTGACTGAACACACCCACCACCTGATGTTTCACACCGGCCGGATTCGTAAGCGGGCCGAGCATGTTGAACAAGGTGCGCAAGCCCAGCTCGCGGCGCGGGCCAGCGGCGTGCTTCATGGCACTGTGGTGGGTCTGGGCAAACATGAAACCGATGCCAACGTTGTCGATGCAGCGCGCCACTTGAACCGGCGTCAGGTTCAGGTAGATACCCGCCGCCTCAAGCAGATCAGCGCTGCCGCTTTTTCCCGACACTGCACGGTTACCGTGCTTGGCCACGGTGCAACCGGCCGCCGCGACCACGAACGAGGAGGCGGTCGAAACGTTGAAGATATTCGCGCCATCACCGCCGGTGCCGACCACATCGACCACGCCGTCGAGGGTGTTGAGTTCGACCTTGTCCGCCAACTCGCGCATTGCCGTCACGGCGCCGACGATCTCATCGATGCTTTCGCTCTTCATGCGCATGGCCATCATGAACGCGCCGATCTGCGCATCCGTGCATTGCCCGGTCATGATTTCGCGCATGACATCGCGCATCTCATCGGAACTGAGGTCGAGGTGGCCGACGATACGGCTCAGGGCTGTCTTGATATCCATGGAAAGTCCTTAGCGCGTGCCGCCGGTTTGTTTGAGGAAGTTGGCGAACAGCTCATGGCCCTGTTCGGTGAGGATAGACTCAGGGTGAAATTGCACACCCTCAATGTTCAGCGTCTTGTGGCGCAGGCCCATGATCTCGTCGACCGAGCCGTCTTCGAGCTGGGTCCAGGCCGTCAGTTCGAGGCAATCAGGCAGGGTTTCGCGCTTGACGATCAGCGAATGGTAGCGGGTGACCGTCAGCGGACGATTCAGGCCTTCGAACACGCCCTTGTCCTCGTGGAATACCGGACTAGTCTTACCATGCATGACCTGACGGGCACGGACCACATCGCCACCAAAGGCTTGGCCGATGGACTGGTGACCCAGGCAAACGCCGAGAATCGGCAGTTTGCCTGCGAAGTGCTTGATGGCCTCGATGGAAATACCGGCTTCGGTCGGGGTGCAAGGACCGGGAGACACGACAATGCGCTCAGGCTTGAGAGCTTCGATTTCGGCAATAGTGAGCTCATCGTTGCGCACGACTTTGACCTCGGAGCCCAGCTCGCCGAGGTATTGCACAACGTTGTAAGTAAAAGAGTCGTAGTTATCGATCATCAGCAACATGGCATTAAGAACCTCTTGAATTCACTGACTTTTAATACGGCCTTCAAATGATTTACCCGCAGTGCGCTGCGCTTTGACAGGTGCTGGAGTGGCGCCAGCAAAGCGGCATTTCATACAGGTAAAGAAGGCAAAGCGGTACAGGTCCGGCCAGGCCGGCAGAAAAGATTCAGGCGCGCCAACGCCAACGGGCATGTGCCTTGATGACTTGATCCAGAAGTTTGCTGACGATCAACACGGGGAAGGTCTCATTCATACGTCTCGGCACAGTAACTTAGCTGGGCGGAGCGTGCAATATGGCCGGGGCGACAGCTCAAGAAACAAGCGAAAGGGTTCGCGATAGATGGCAAAGGGCCGGAAGTTTTTGGTACTGTCGTTTCGTTTACAACAACAATAAATAAAACGGACTTGCTCATGATCAAACAAACATTGTTTGTACCGCTCGCCGGATGCTTGCTCGCCGCTGCCTGTGCCCAGGCGATTGCCGCGCCCAATCCTTATTCGAATTTCGTCGTCTTCGGCGACAGTCTCAACGATGCCGGACAGTTTACCGACACGGGTGGCCCTGCCGGCGCGACAGAGCGTTTTACCAACCGGACCGGGCCGGTCTACCTGGATGGCAGTGGTGAATTACGCTCATTGAACTCCACGCAATTGTTGGGTGGACGTCTCGGGTTTTCGCCTGATCAGACCGCCGCCTCGACCTCGGCCGTGCGCGCCAATCAAGGGCTGGCGGATGGCAATAACTGGGCTGTCGGCGGTTACCGTACCGACCAGATTCTGGAGTCGATCACCACCGAATCCGCCACGGGCGAACGCACCCGGGCAGGTTATCTGCCGACGAACAACTTCCGCGCCGATCCTAATGCGCTGTATTACATTTCCGGAGGCGGCAACGACTTCCTCCAGGGCCTCGTGCTTAATACCACCCAGGCCAACGCCGCGGCGGATCGCCTGGCCGACAGCGTGCAAACCCTGCAAAGCGCCGGCGCCAAATATATCGTGGTCTGGCTGCTACCGGACCTGGGCCTGGCGCCAGCCATTAACGGCAGCCCATTGCAGTCAGCGATTTCGCAACTGAGTACGGACTTCAACCAGCAGTTGGTCACCCGACTCGCGGGGATCAATGCCGAAATCATCCCGCTGAATATTCCATTGCTGTTGCAGGAAACCTTCGCCGACCCGGCGCGCTTCGGCCTCGCCACCGGTCAGAACCTGACGGCTACCTGCTTCAGCGGCAACGGTTGCACGGAAAATGCCGTGTATGGCATCAACAGCGCCACCCCGGACCCGAGCAAACTGATCTACAACGACTCGGTTCACCCCACTGAAGCCGGACAAAAACTGATAGCCGATTACGCCTATTCCTTGCTGGCGGCACCTTGGGAACTGACGCTGCTGCCGGAAATGGCCCACGCCACCTTACGCGCTCATCAGGATGAACTACGAAGCCAGTGGCAATCCGACTGGGAGAACTGGCAAGCCGTCGGCCAATGGCGCGCGATTGTCGCCGGCGGTGGTCAGCATCTGGATATCGACAACCAAAGCAGCGCCGCCAGTGCCGACGGCAGCGGCTACAACCTGAATATCGGCGGCAGCTATCGTCTCAATGAAGCCTGGCGCGTCGGTGTGGCAGCAGGCTTCTATCGTCAGAACCTGGACGCCGGGAGTAACGATTCGGACTACAAACTCAATAGCTATCTGGCGACGGCCTTCGCCCAGTTCCAACAGAATCGCTGGTGGGCCGATGCCGCATTGACCGGTGGCAAACTGGATTACGACAATCTCGAACGCAAATTCGACCAGGGTGTCAGCGAAGGCGCGGAAAAGGGTGATACCGATGGCTATCTCTGGGCCTTCAGCACTCGCCTTGGCTATGACATTGCTCAACCGGGCAGCGAATGGCACCTGTCACCGTTCATCAGCGCCGATTACGCCAAAGTGGAAGTCGACGGCTACTCGGAAAACAGCAACCGCGCCACGGCGCTGACTTTTGATGATCAAACCCGAGACTCGAAACGCCTGGGTGTCGGCTTACAAGGCAAATACAACTTCACCCGCCAGACCCAGGTGTTTGGGGAATATGCCTACGAGCGTGAATACGAAGATGACGTTCAGAAGGTAAATATCGCCCTTAACAGCCTGCCAGCGAACGACTTCACGCTGGAAGGTTATACGCCGCAGAGTCACTTGAACCGTGTGAGTCTGGGAGTCAGCCATAAATTGACCGCCGACTTGGCGTTGCGTGGTGGTTACACCTTCCGCAAGGATGATGACTTTACCCAGCAGGGCATCAATGTCGGGGTGACGCTGGATTTCTAAACCGCAGGCAATAAAAAACGCGGCGCCCTTACACAGGCGCCGCGTTTTTTATGGTGTATGCAAAATCCATGTGGGAGTGGCGGTGCGGCGATCCGACTTGCTCGCGAAGACGGCAGCACAGTCAACATTAATGTCGCCTGATACACCGCTTTCGCGAGCAAGTCAGATCGCCGGATCGCCGCTCCCACAGGTTTTGCGTACTTAGTTGTCCGGCGTCTGTTCGGCCAGGGCCACCGCGCGGAACATGGCGCGGCGCTTGTTCAGGGTTTCTTCCCATTCCAGCGCCGGCACCGAGTCGGCGACGATGCCGCCACCGGCCTGCACGTGCAGTTCGCCGTTCTTGATCACTGCGGTGCGGATCGCAATCGCGGTGTCCATGTTGCCGTTCCAGGCAAAATAACCGACCGCGCCGCCGTAGACGCCACGCTTGACCGGTTCCAGTTCGTCGATGATTTCCATCGCGCGAATCTTCGGCGCACCGGACAAGGTGCCCGCCGGCAGGATCGCCCGCAGTGCATCCATGGCCGTCAGCCCAGCCTTCAATTGACCGGTGACGTTGGACACGATGTGCATCACGTTGGAGTAACGCTCGATAACCATCTTCTCGGTGAGTTTCACCGAACCGATCTCCGAAACGCGACCGGTGTCATTGCGACCCAGATCGATCAGCATCAAGTGCTCGGCGATTTCCTTGTCGTCCGACAGCAGGTCTTTTTCCAGGGCCACGTCAGCCTCTTCATTGGCACCTCGCGGACGGGTGCCGGCGATCGGGCGCACGGTGATCAGGTTGTCTTCGACCCGTACCAGTACTTCCGGCGAACTACCGACGACGTGGAAGTCACCGAAGTTGAAAAAATACATATAAGGCGTCGGGTTGAAGCAGCGCAGCGCCCGGTACAGATCGATAGGCGCAGCCTTGAAGTCGATCGACATACGCTGGGACGGCACAACCTGCATGCAGTCACCGGCCAGGATGTACTCCTTGATGGTGTCGACGGCTTTTTCGTAATCGTTCTGGGTGAAGCTCGAGCGGAACACCGGATCAGCCGATTGCTGCTTGCTGAAATCCAGGCCACGGCGCGGGGTGATCGGCTGACGGAGTTGTTCCAGCAGCGCTTGCAAGCGCGCCTGACCTTGCTCGAAAGCGTCTTCCTGCGACGGATCAGCCAGGACGATCGCGTGCATTTTGCCGGCGAGGTTATCGAACACCACCACCGCGTCGGACACCATCAGCAGAATGTCTGGCACGCCCAATGGATCGGGGTTCGGGCATTTGCCCAGACGCTTCTCCACATAACGCACGCAGTCATAACCGAAGTAGCCCACCAGACCGCCATTGAAGCGCGGCAGACCGGCGATCGTCGGCACGTTGTAGCGCGCCTTGAAGGCTTCGACAAAGGCCAGCGGGTCTTCAACGTCGTGGGTTTCGATCTCGACGCCGTCATGGGTCACGCTGACGTGGTGATCATGAACCCGCAGCACGGTGCGGCACGGCAGGCCGATGATCGAATAACGGCCCCATTTCTCGCCGCCCTGCACCGACTCCAGCAGATAGGAGTTCGGCTCGTCGGCCAGCTTCAGGTAGATCGACAGCGGCGTGTCGAAGTCGGCCAGGGTTTCGCAGGCCAGGGGGATGCGGTTGTAGCCGGCAGCGGCCAAACGCAGGAATTCTTCGCGGATCATGAGGTGCCTCGTGGCTTGAGGGTCTAACGGTCAGGTGTGCAAACGCGCCGGTACGCCGGCCAGGAACAAGTCAGGCGCGCCAACGCCAGCGGGCCAGGGCCTTGATGACTTTCATCCAGAGTTTGCGAGTGACCACCACGATGGCGTTTCCAGGAGGGGGTTGAACAGCGTCGGGCAACGTTATCTCAGCGGCCGGATCCAGGCAACCGGGAATTAATTTGCGCAGATCATCGATCACCAGCGCCGGCGATTCTTCGGCAATCGGCCGACCGTGGTTATAGCCATAACTGAGGGCCACGCATTTGACCCCCGCCGCTTTCGCCGCCAGCACATCGCTGCGCGAGTCGCCGACGAACAACGATTGCGACGCCGGAATGTTGGCCATTTTCATCACGAAAAACAGCGCAGCCGGGTCAGGCTTTTTCTTCGGCAAAGTGTCGCCACCGATGATCCATTTGAAGTAGCGGCCGATCTTCATCTGATCCAGCAGCGGCGCGACGAAGCGCTCCGGCTTGTTGGTGATCAGCGCCATTTCGACGCCTTGTTTGTTCAGCCACTTGAGGGTGTCACGCACGCCGGGGTACACCACCGTCAGCTCGTGACCGTCCTCATAAAAGCCGTTGAACAACTCCAGGGCATGCTCGGCCTCGACCTCATCGACACCCTCGCCGTCGATGTGGTTGGCCAAGGCCCGGCGCACCAGCATGTGCACGCCGTTGCCAACCCACTCTCGCACCGGTTCGATACCGGCAGGTTGACGCCCGAGTTTGAGCAGCATGTTATCCACAGCCGCCGCGAGATCAGGGACCGAATCGACCAGCGTGCCATCCAGATCGAACATCACCAGCCGCGGCAGACGCCCGGGGAACAGCTGCTCAAAACCACTCATGGGCGAGCCAGCGCCAGTTCGGAGCGCATTTTTTCAATCACTTCCTGGTAGTTCGGCGCATTGAAGATCGCCGAGCCGGCCACGAAGGTATCGGCGCCAGCAGCAGCGATTTCGCGAATATTGTTCACGTTCACGCCACCATCGATTTCCAGGCGAATGTCACGTCCGGAAGCATCGATCAGCGCCCGCGCTTCACGCAGCTTGTCGAGGGTACCGGGAATGAACTTCTGCCCGCCGAAGCCTGGGTTGACGCTCATCAGCAACACCATGTCGACCTTGTCCATCACGTACTTGAGCACGTCCAGCGGGGTCGCCGGGTTGAACACCAGGCCGGCCTTGCAGCCGCCTTCGCGGATCAGTTGCAGGGAGCGGTCGACGTGCTGCGTGGCTTCCGGGTGGAAAGTAATGTAGGTCGCACCGGCCTCGATGAAGTCGCCGACGATGCGATCCACCGGGCTGACCATCAGGTGCGCGTCGATCGGCGCGGTCACGCCATACTTGCGCAGCGCAGAGCACACCATCGGGCCGATGGTCAGGTTGGGTACGTAGTGGTTGTCCATGACATCGAAGTGCACGAAGTCGGCGCCGGCGGCCAGGACGTTGTCCACTTCCTCGCCCAGGCGGGCGAAATCGGCGGAGAGAATCGACGGAGCAATGACGAAGGGCTGCATGACGCACCTTTTCTGAGCAGAATCACGATGGCGCGCATTGTATACCTCATGCTTTGACCCGCGCACCGTGCTGCGATGATTGGGACCGATCCTGATAGGCCGCTCGGTAGATCTTCTCGATATCGACGGCGCTCAGCAAGAATGACCGCCGATCCTGAAAACCACACAAAACACCTGTGGGAGCGGGCTTGCTCGCGAAAGCGGTGTGTCAGCCGACGTGTATGTCGAATGTTCCACCGCCTTCGCGAGCAAGCCCGCTCCCACATTTTGAGCGGTGTGTAATTTCAGACCTGCGCGGTACGCAGTTTTTCGCTGCGCCCGCGCAGCCATTCCAGGGTCAGCAACAGGATCACCGAGAACGCGATCAGCAGCGTCGCGGCAGCGGCGATCGTCGGGCTGAGGTTTTCGCGGATGCCGCTGAACATCTGCCGAGGCAAGGTCGCTTGTTCCGGACCTGCAAGGAACAGCGTCACTACTACTTCATCAAATGAGGTGGCAAAGGCAAACAGCGCACCGGAAATCACACCCGGCGCAATCAATGGCAATGTCACCCGACGAAACGCGGTCAGCGGCGAAGCCCCCAGGCTTGCAGCGGCCCGCACCAGATTCTGGTTAAAACCCTGCAAGGTCGCCGATACCGTGATGATCACAAACGGCACACCCAATACCGCATGCACCACGATCAGCGAGAAAAAGCTGTTGCCCAATCCCAATGGTGCAAAAAACAGATAACTGGCCACACCAATGATCACCACCGGCACCACCATCGGCGAAATCACCAGCGCCATGACTAGCGCCTTGCCCGGGAAATCGCCCCGGGTCAGGCCGATCGCCGCCAGCGTGCCGAAAATCATTGCCAACACGGTCGCTGCCGGGGCGACGATGAGGCTGTTCTTCAATGAACGCATCCATTCTGCCGAGGCAAAGAAATCCTGGTACCAGTGCAGCGAGAAACCTTGCAACGGATAGACCAAAAAACTCCCCGAATTGAACGACAGCGGAATGATCACCAGCACCGGCAGGATCAGGAACAACAGAATCAAGCCGCAGAGAATCCGCAAGCTGTAGAACCACACCCGTTCGATGGGCGACATATAAGGACTTAGCATTTCATTCTCCCCTTAGCTCAGGCGCAGGCGACTGGCGCCCACCAGCCAGCTGTAAATCAGATAAAGCACCACGGTCGCCAGCAGCAACAGCCCACCGAGTGCGGTCGCCATACCCCAGTTGATGCTGGTGTTGGTGTAGAAGGCGACGAAATAACTGACCATCTGATCGTTCGGACTGCCCAGCAACGCCGGGGTGATGTAGTAGCCGATGGCGAGGATGAACACCAACAGGCAACCGGCGCCGACACCGGCATAGGTTTGCGGGAAGTACACCCGCCAGAAACTGGCGAACGGGTGGCAGCCAAGGGAAATCGCTGCCCGCATGTAGGTCGGCGAAATGCCTTTCATCACGCTGTAGATCGGCAGAATCATGAACGGCAGCAGGATGTGCACCATCGAGATGTAGACCCCGGTGCGGTTGAACACCAGCTCCAGCGGCTTATCGATAATGCCCATGGCCATCAGGCCGCTGTTGATCAAGCCACCCGATTGCAGCAACACGATCCACGCGGCGACCCGCACCAGAATCGAGGTCCAGAACGGCAACAGCACCAGAATCATCAGCAGGTTGCTTTGCCGCGATGGCAGGTTCGCCAGCAGGTAGGCCAACGGATAAGCCAGTACCAGGCAGATCACGGTAATGATCAGGCCCATCCAGAAAGTCCGGGCGAAGATGTCGAGGTAAATCGCCTGATCGGGGGTGGCCGGAGCGATTTCGCCGAGGTCGTCAATGCGATGATCGACGGCCGCCAGCAGGTAATAAGGCGTCACGTTGCTGGTATTGCGGCGCACGACCTGCCAATAGGCCGGATCGCCCCAACGCTCGTCCAGCGCTTCCAGTGCTTCTTTATAAGAAGTCGGTTCAGTCGCGAACGGCAAGGCGCGGGCGGTTTTGGTCAGCAGGCTGCGGTAGCCGGCCAACTCCATGTTCAAGCGTTTGGACAAATCGCCCAAGGTCTGATTCTTGCGGGCTTCGGCGAGGTCTTCGCTGGCGGCCTTGTACACAGGCTCTGCCGGCAGGCCGCGGCCATCCCAACTGGCAATGGCCGCCACGGTGCGCGGCATCGCGCCGACCACTTCCGGGTTACCGACGCTTTTGTAGAGCAGCGCCACGATCGGCACCAGAAACACCAGCAACAGAAACAGCACCAATGGCGCGATCAAGGCTTGTGCTTTCCAGCGGTTGACCCGCTCGGCATGCTTGAGCCGCTGCTTCAGGGTGGGGTCGGTGCCCGCATTCACGGGAATGGCGATGGCCATGGCGTACTCCGGAAATCTTTGGTCATTGCAAAGGTGGCAAACGCCGCCTCGAACTTTTGGTGCTGATCGTTCCCACGCTCTGCGTGGGAACGCATCCAGTGACGCTCTGCGTCACAGGGACGCGGAGCGTCCCGGGCGGCATTCCCACGCAGAGCGTGGGAACGATCATCCGGTGAACCATCGTCCCGTGTGGCGTGGTCTTATTTTGCAGCCCAGGAATTGAAGCGCTGCTCCAGTTGCTCGCCGTTGTCAGCCCAGAAGCTGACGTCGATCTGCACCTGGTTGGCGATGTTTTCCGGGGTAGTCGGCATATCCTTCAGAACATCCTTGGACAGCAATGGCACGGCTTGGGTGTTGGCCGGGCCGTAGGCGATGTTTTCCGAGTAGGTCTTCTGCTGTTGTGGTTGCACAGTAAAGGCGATGAACTTTTTCGCCGCTTCGGCACGGGTCTTATCCAGACCTTTTGGTATCGCCCATGCGTCGAAGTCGTAGATACCGCCGTTCCACACCACTTTCAGGTTGCTTTCTTTCTGTACCGCCGCGATCCGGCCGTTGTAGGCCGAGCTCATGACCACGTCGCCGGAGGCGAGGTATTGCGGCGGTTGTGCGCCGGCTTCCCACCATTGGATGCTTGGTTTGAGCTCATCGAGTTTCTTGAACGCACGGTCCTGACCATCCTTGCCGGCCAGTACTTTGTAGACGTCTTTGGGCGCAACGCCGTCAGCCATCAGTGCGAATTCCAGGGTGTACTTGGCGCCTTTACGCAGGCCGCGCTTGCCCGGGAATTTCTTGGTGTCCCAGAAATCCACCCAGCTGGTCGGAGCGGAAGCCAGTTTGTCGGCGTTGTAGGCCAACACCGTCGACCACACGAAGAAGCCTACGCCGCACGGCTGGATAGCACCTTTGACGTAATCTTCGGTCTTGCCGAACAGCGCAGGATCGAGCTGCTCGAACATGTCTTCGTCGCAACCACGGGACAGCTCTGGCGATTCAACTTCCACCAGATCCCAAGACACACTCTTGGTGTCGACCATGGCTTTGACCTTGGCCATCTCGCCGTTGTATTCGCCAGCGATGATTTTGCCGTTGCCCGCCGCTTCCCACGGTGCGTAGAAGGCTTTGACCTGCGCCGCCTTGTTTGCCCCGCCAAAGGACACCACGGTCAGGTCCGGGCCCGCCGCCATCGCGTGCGCCGCACCCATCATGCCTACGACCAGGGCTGTGAATTTCAGGGATCTCAACATTTATTGTTCTCCAACTGCAGGGTTAGTGTTGGTGAAGCGGGGGCGATCAATGCGCCTCTAGAAGTGGGTCGAGCGCGCGAACGTGTTCGACCTGCCAGCCAAGCGGTACCACGTCGCCAACCGCCAGCGCGGGATCGAGCTCGGCAATCGGTTGTTTCACAAAGAAGTCGGTCTTGCCGCAGACTTCCAGGCGAACCCGGACGTGGTCGCCCAGATAGATGAATTCCGCCACCCGCCCTGAGAAGCGGTTGACGCAGGACTCGCTCGAGCCATTGAGGCTCACGCGCTCCGGACGAATCGACAGCGTGACGGGTTCGCCGGTCTTGCCGACGTTGACCGCCAGGGCTTCAACCTTTTCACCGCGACCGAGCTCAACCACGCAGCGATCGCCGGTGTGACTGTGCAAACGACCGTTGAGGCGATTGTTCTCGCCGATAAAGTTGGCGACGAAGGTGTTTTTCGGTTCTTCATAGAGGGAGCGCGGCGGCGCGATCTGCTGAATCTCACCCTGGTGGAACACCGCCACACGATCGGACATGGTCAGGGCTTCGCCCTGGTCG
This sequence comes from Pseudomonas sp. PGPR40, assembly GCF_022014505.1. Classification (NCBI taxonomy): domain Bacteria; kingdom Pseudomonadati; phylum Pseudomonadota; class Gammaproteobacteria; order Pseudomonadales; family Pseudomonadaceae; genus Pseudomonas; species Pseudomonas sp. PGPR40. The sequence goes on from NZ_JAKLSP010000013.1 coordinate 25,334, forward strand.
TGGGTCACGTAGACCACAGTCACGCCGAGGCGCTGGTGCAGGTGTTTGATTTCCATCTGCATGTGTTCGCGCAGTTGTTTGTCCAGTGCGCCGAGGGGTTCGTCCATCAGCACCAGCTGCGGTTCGAACACCAACGCACGGGCCAGGGCCACACGCTGCTGCTGACCGCCGGACAGTTGCGCCGGATAGCGCTGGGCGAAGGCGTCGAGCTGAACCATGCTCAAAACACGTTTGACCCGGTCACTGACATCACTCTTGTTCAAACCACGCACGGTCAGCGGGAACGCCAGGTTCTCGGCCACGGTCATGTGCGGGAACAACGCATAGTTCTGGAACACCATGCCGATGTCACGTTTATGCGGCGGCACGTTGTTGATGGAACGCCCAGCCAGTTGAATCTCCCCGGCAGTCGGCGTTTCGAAACCGGCGAGCATCATAAGACTGGTGGTCTTGCCGGAGCCGGACGGCCCGAGCAAGGTGAGGAATTCGCCTTTGCGAATATCCAGGTTGAGGTCTTTGACGATCAGGTTCTCGCCGTCGTAGCTCTTTTGCACTCCACGAAAGCTGACCAGAATATCGCTGGCCCCTGCGCTTGAATCAACCTGGCTCATACCCACACCTTTGTTATTGATGACTGCTGTGGACTAAGCCTAGTGGACGCTGGGAGCCACGCAAATCGGGGCACAGGAGAGAATCGCCTCAGCCGGATGGAAGGTTGTGGGTAGGGATTGCCCTACAAGGATGGCGGGGATGGATATGTAGACTCGGGATCGCGACAGGCGGTGAGCTGCAAGCCGCAAAAACAGGCAAAAAGCTATGCGTAAGGGGTGTCGTTATTGGATATGCCCACGATTGGATGTTCAAAGGAGATTCCCTGTGGGAGCGGGCTTGCTCGCGAAGGCGGTGTGTCATTCAACGCATGTATCGACAGGTAGCCCGCCTTCGCGAGCAAGCCCGCTCCCACATTGGATTGCAGTGAATCAGTGGGATTGGGTGTGTCAGAGGAGTTTGTGTTCCATCGCGTACTTCACCAGTTCGGCCAGGGAGGTGATGTTGAGTTTTTGCATCAGCCGTGCCTTGTGGGTACTGATGGTTTTGCTGCTCAGGGCCAGTTGCTGGGCGATGTCGTTGACGTTGGCGCCTTGGGCCAGCCGTTCAAACACTGAGAATTCACGCTCCGACAGCAACGAGTGCAACGGTCGCGCATCGGTCAGGCCAACCTCGAAGACCATGCGGTCGGCCAGGTCCGGATCGATGTATCGCCCGCCCGCCGCGACTTTGCGGATTGCCGTCAGCAGCAATGCCGGATCGCTGTCCTTGGTCGCATAGCCTGCAGCGCCGACCTTTAATGCCCGTGCGGCCATTTGCGCTTCGTCGTGCATCGACAACACCAGAATCGCCGGGGGATTGTTCAAGGCGCGAATCCGTGGAATCGCTTCCAGGCCGTTGACCCCGGGCATGGAGATATCCAGCAACACCACTTCGCACGGAACATGGCGCAAGGTGTCGAGTAACTGCTCGCCATTGCTCGCCTCCCCTACCACCAGCAAGTCCTTGGCCAGGCCGATCAATTGCTTGATGCCTTCGCGAACGATGGTGTGGTCTTCGGCTACCAGTACACGGATCACGTTCTTCTCCATTCTTCTTATGTCAGAGCCAAGATCTATCGCGAGCAAGCTCGCTCCATCTATGGTTACCCCTGTAGGAGCGGGCTTGCCCGCGAAGGCGCCAGCTCAAACAACACAAAACCATCAGGCCTCATCCAGCGGCACTCGCACACTCAGGGTCGTCCCCTCCCCCGGCTCACTCTCAAGCGACAACTGCCCGCCCATGATCAACACCCGCTCACGCATGCCAACCACGCCAAAGGATGTCGGCTTGCCAGGGGCAGCGACAAATCCTACGCCATCATCGCTGACAGTCAGACAGAGTTCACCGCCCTCAAGGGCCAGCGTCAGTTCAACAGTATGCGCCTGGGCGTGGCGCATGACATTGGTCAGCGCTTCCTGAAGAATCCGGAACAACCCGATGGCCTTGGCATCGCTGAGCACCGGCAGGTTATCCGGCACCTGCACCAGGCACGGGATCTGCGTGCGCGCCTCGAACCGCCGGGCCTGCCACTCAATGGCCGAAGCGATTCCGGCATCGAGAATCGGCGGCCGTAGCGCCGTGGCCACATCGCGCACCAGTTGAAACAGCTGAGCGATCAAACGCTTCATGCTGTTCAAACGCTCGTGCAGCCCCGGATCGAGCTGGGCATAAGCCAGCTCACACATGGATGTTTCCAGCTTGAGCACAGTCAACATCTGACCCAGTTCGTCATGAACTTCCCTGGCAATCCGGGCCTTTTCCTCTTCCCGCACGCTCTCCAGGTGCGCGGACAACTCACGCAATTGCTCGCGGGAGCTGGCCAGCTCCAGTTCGATGCGCTTGCTCTCGGTGATGTCCCAGACGATCCCGTCCCAGACATAGGCGCCGTCTTCGAGCCGGCGGGTGATGGCTTTGATCTCCGCCCAACGCTGTTCGCCCTGACGAGTCAGAATCCGTCCCTGCCACGACCAGTCACTGTCGGTATCCAGCGCATGATCCTGAGTCTGGTGATAACTGGCCTTGTCGTCCGGATGCACCAGACTGCGCAGGCCTTTGTCCCGATGGGCCAAAGTGGCCGGCGAGTACCCCACCAGGCTCTCGCTGCCTTCACTGATGTAGGCAAAGTCGATCTGCCCGGTCACCGGCGCACGCTCCAGACGAAAAACCAGGCCGGGGACGTTGGCCGCGATCCCTTGCAGCCTCGCCTCGCTTTCCTGCAATGCCGCCAGAGCGCGACGACGCTCGGTGACGTCATTGAGGTAAACCACCAGGTATTCGCCACCGCGAAACCGCAAGAAGCTCAACGAAACATCCGCCGGCAGAATACTGCCATCCGCTCGAACGCAATTGGTTTCGAAACTTTGCGGCCCTTCTTCACTGGCCCGGGCACGTTTCCACAGGCTCAGCCAGCGGTCCATGTGCAAACCGGGCTCGAAATCGATCAACGGCCGATCAATGATCCCGCCCTCCGGGTAGCCGAGCATGGTTTCGGCCGCGCGGTTGGCATAGCGCACATGGCTGTCCCAGTTGACCCAGAGGATGCCGACGGTGCTCTGATCGATGGAAAACTGCGTGAGACGCAAGGCCTCTTCGCTGGCCTCGCGCAGGGCAATGTCTTCGCGCGCCGCCAGCAAACGTTGCTCCAGACTGTGTTGCTGACGACGTTGCCAGAACACAATGGCCATGCTGCTCAGCAGCAACACCACCAAGAGCAGGCAGAGGTTCTGCCAGAAACCCGGCGACTCGGACAGTCGCGGATATTTGGGTTGCACCCATTGGTTGTGCAGTTGCTCCAGATCCTTGGCCGGGATCGCCCGCAGCGCGCTTTCGACGATGCCGGCCAACTCCGGCCAGTCCCGACGCGTGCCTACTCGCAATAATTGCGGGAAACCGATATCGCCTACCACTACCAACCCGGAAAACTCGGGCTCGACAGATAGACGCCCGAACTGCGCTTCATCGACCACGGCATAACCGGCCTGCTGACTCAACAACAGTTGCAGCGCCTGGCGCTCCAGAGGCACGCCTTGCAGGTTCAGATGAGGATAATTGCTGCGCAGATAATCGGCGGTGACACTGGGCATTCGCACGGCGACGCGGATCTGCCTGTCGAGTTTTTCCAGTTCGACCGCGCCGGTGCTCTTCTGGCCGCTGACCACCAGCTGCGGCACCCGCATGTAAGGGTCGGAAAATTGCCAGAGCCGCAAACCCGCGGGGGTTTGCGTCAGCCCCGGCGCAAGATCGATGTCGCCTTCACGTGCGGCGGCTTCCAGTTGCGCAAGATCAGGATAATTGCGCCAGCTCAGCTCGACCTTGAGCGCCTTGGCCAGCCACTTCATCAGCTCGACGTTAACCCCGGACAGGCGCTGCAAACGACGATCGTATTGAGCATAGGGTGTTTGCAAGACCACCCCGACCCGCAACTCGCCATGCTGCGCCAGCCATTGCTGTTGCACTGGCGACAGGTGCACGACGTGTGCCGGTGGCGCGGGCGCCGCCCAGCCCATCAAGGGAAACCACAAACAGCCGATAACCCACAGGCAGCGAAAACGTATCATCGAAAATCTCACACACTGACAAATACTGACCAACCCATTAGGCTGCCGGAAATCTTCTGGCCTGGAATATCCGATGCCCCCTGTCTACCGCCTGGCACTGCCAGCATTGTGCCTGTCGCTGATCCTGCCGTGCGCCTTTTCCGTCGAGGCGGCTGACCCGGCACCTGCCGCTGCGGAAAAAACCGCAGAAGAAAAACCGGCTGAACGTCAGCCGTTGCTTGAGCGTAGTCAGGAAGAAGCGGCAGCACTTGAGCGAAAAATCCCTGCGCAGGAACAGCAACGGCTGCAAGCGGGTGCCGACAGTTTTCTCGCCTTGTGGAAACCGGCCAATACCGCCGAAGCCAAAGGCGCGGTGATTATCATCCCCGGCGCCGGCGAAACCGCTGACTGGCCGCAAGCAATCGGCCCATTGCGCCACAAATTGCCAGACGCCGAGTGGAGCAGCCTGAGTATCACCTTGCCGGACCTGCAAAGCGAAGCCATTGCGCCACGGATCGTCGAAGTGGCGCCAGCGCCCAAAGCGCCTGATGCCGGCAGCAAAGACTCAACCACCGCTGCGCCCATCGAACAGGCGGCCGGCGGCGAAGCGGAAGTGACCGACAAGGCCATCGTCGAAACCACCGAAGAACAGGCTAAAGCCGATGCCGAACGAATCTTCGCCCGCATCGACGCCGCCATCGCCTACGCCGAACTGCAAAGCGTTCGCCGTATTGTCGTGCTGGGTCATGGTACCGGCGCTTACTGGGCCGCGCGTTATCTGAGTGAGAAGCAGCCATCGCAAGTCGAGAAGTTGGTGATGGTCGCCGCCCAGACGCCCGTTACGGCGAAGCCGGGGTTGGCTGAGCTCACATCCACCTTGAAGCTGCCTACCGCAGATATCTTCTATATGGATAAGCCGGCGGATCGTAACGCGGCGCTGGAACGTTTGCAGGCCAGCAAACGCTTGAAAACGTCGGGATTCAGTCAGGTTTCGCTCAAGGCGCTGCCGGGGAATGCCAAGGCGGAACAAGAGCAATTGGTCCGTCGGGTGCGGGGTTGGTTGAATCCTCAACCAGTGGCGGACTGATAGACCGAGTCGCCCCATTCGCGGGCAAGCCTCGCTCCTACGGATTTTGTGTCGTGTGCGGCGATCACATAATCTGTAGGAGCGAGGCTTGCCCGCGAAGGCGATAGCACTGGCGACACAAATCTTGCTTGTTAACGAAAATCCCGCCGTTCGCGAATCAACGTATAGGCAGTGTGCAACTCACGTGTCTTATCCGTGGCCTCACGAACCTGCAATGCCGTCGCACCGCTGCCGGCAATCTTGTCCGGGTGATGGCGACTGAGCAGCCGTCGATAGGCGCGCTTGATTTGCGCCGGCTCACTGGTCGCCGACACACCCAATAAGCGCAGTGCGTCCTGATAAGTCACGGCAACGCTGACCAATGGGCGTTTCTGCGGCTCATAGTCAGCCGCCAGGGCCTGCACCTGTTGCCGCGTCCATCCTAACCATTTGCCCCATTGGGTAAGCAGCTCGCGCTCACTGCGACCGGCGCGGCCGTCGGCCCAGACCATCCGCCAACAGGCACGCAACACACCTTCCGCCGCATGGGGTTGAGCACTCAGGCGTCGCAGATAACCGCGCAACCGGTCATGTCCCGACTTACCGCGATTGAACGCCGCAATCGCCCGACGTTGCGCCGATTCGTTCATCTCCAGCGAGCGCATTTCCTGCCGCGCCTGCTGGATGTGGCCATCCACTACCCGTCCATCACTCTTGGCCAAACGGCCCAGCAGCACGAACAGCAGTTCATCGTTGCGCAGCACCGAGCGACCACCGAATTTTTCCCATAAATGCGCCCAGCTTTGCAGGTGCAAGCGCCGGTCCAGCGCCTGTCCTAACAAAGCGCCGAGCATGGCCCCCGGAATGCTGGCTATGGCAAAGCCCGCTCCGGCTCCAATCAGAGTCCCTGGCCACAACATGTCAGCGTCTCGCTTCTATCAAAGTTTCTACTTCCGCCAGGCGCTCATGGGTACCGACATCCACCCAATGCCCATTCAGGCGTTCGCCGGTCACTAGCCCGTCGGCCATGGCTTTGCGCAACAGCGGCGCAAGCTTGAAGGCACCGGCCGAGCAACCGTCGAACAGCTGCGGGTGCAGCACAGCGATGCCGCTGTAGGTCAGGGTTGATGTATCCGGCCGGCCGTCCTGCACATGGCCATCGACCAACGTGAAATCTCCACTCGGGTGATGCGCCGGGTTGTCCGCCAGCACCAAATGAGCGAGCCCGGCGATGGGCTGATGCAACACGCTGAAGTCGTAGTCGGTCCAGATGTCACCGTTGACCACCACAAAAGCCTCGTCCCCCAGCAACGGCAACGCGCGGAAAATACCACCACCTGTTTCCAGCGGCTCACCTTCCGCCGAATACTGGATGCTCACGCCATACCGCGAGCCATCGCCCAGAAAATCTTCGATCTGCTGACCGAGCCAGGCATGGTTGATCACAATGTCGGTGAACCCTGCAGCCGCCAGGGCGCGCAGGTGATACTCGATCAAGGGCACTCCGCCGGCGCGAACCAGTGGTTTTGGCGTGGTCAGGGTCAGCGGACGCATGCGCTCGCCTTTACCCGCCGCCAGAATCATTGCCTTCATTCATTCGCTCCGGCACGCAGACTGGCCAGCAATTCACCCAGCTCCGCCAATTCAGGGCGACGGGCGATGACCGCGTCTATATAAGCAAAGAAGCGTGGCACATCGCCGAGGTAGCGTGGCTTGCCATCGCGATGGCAGATGCGGGCGAAAATACCGATGACTTTCAGGTGTCGCTGCACGCCCATCAGGTCGCTGGCACGCAGGAAGTCTTCAAAGTCTGGCTGAACCGGAATGTCGAGCGCGCCGGCTTGCTGCCAGTAATCCTCCAGCCAGCCACGCACGCGTTCTTCAGGCCAACTGAGGAAGGCGTCCTTGAACAGGCAGGTCACGTCGTAGGTCACAGGGCCGTAGACCGCGTCCTGGAAATCCAGCACACCGGGATTCGGTTCGCTGAGCATCAGGTTGCGCGGCATGTAGTCGCGATGCACCAGGACCTGAGGCTGAGCCAGAGCGCTATCGATCAGCAAGTCGCTGACCTGCTGCCAGAGCGTTTGCTGCGCCGAATCGAACTCAATGCCCAATTCGCGCTTCACGTACCACTCGGGAAACAATTCCAGCTCGCGACGCAGCAGAGCCACGTCATAACTCGGCAGCGGCGCCACCATCGGTAACTGTTGGAAAGCCAGCAGCGCTTGCAGGGCATCTTTGAACAAGTCATCGGCATTTTCGCTGTCGATCACGTCCAGATAAGTCTTGTTGCCCAGGTCATTGAGCAAAAGAAAACCACGATCGAGGTCTTCGGCATAAATTTTCGGCACGTTTATTCCGGATTTCGCCAGCAGAAACGCAATATCCACGAAGGGTTTGCAGTTTTCCTGGGGCGGTGGCGCGTCCATTACGATGAAGCTTCGGCCTGCGCCTTCCCAGCGAAAATAACGTCGAAAACTCGCGTCGCTACTGGCCGCGGTCAACGTGGCCGCGGGCACGGAGCCCCAGCCTTGTTCTGCAAAGAGGATAGCCAACTGTTCATCGAGCCAAACTTTCAGGTGTTGCAAGCGTACATCTTGATCAGGCATTGCAAGGGTCTCCGACGGCGCTAGCCGTCAAGCGGGTCATGCTTTATTATCCGACATCTTGTGCGACACGCGTGGCGTGTCTCCATACTTCGAGGTGTAAGGTCATCTTGAAGGGTTTTCGATGAAAACCGACAGCTTGGGTACCCAATCCCAAGAATCAAAACCGTCCCAGAAGTCCAATGTCTTCAAGGACTTGCCGCAGCGGCGGTGACATAATCCCAAGGTCGCTCAGCACGGTAGTGCGACCGCCGAATCGGTTCTCCCGGTTCTGGAGTGCACCTTATACATAAGCCCCCTGAGGGCTCAACCCACGCGGAAGACAATCCCCGCTGGGGTTATCTCCTGCACTAGAAACAGGAGGTAACAATCTCACAGAGCATGCTGCCCCGACAGTCCTTGCTCTCATCTCATCGGAGACATGAGCGAAAGCTCTGTCTGTCATTGTCCATCTATCTTGCTTGCAGGGTAGCAGCGGACTCGTTGTGCGACCAACGATAGCCTAGGAAGACATGCGTCACTGGTAACGGTGGGGTATGAAGCTCTTCCGACAACGTAGCCCCCAATTTTTGGGCGCATTTTCGCTGCGAAGCGTGATGTGGACACTCGGAGCAGAACCGGGTCGAGGCGCTAGGCTGGCTGGTAAGGGTAACGTAAGTGAATTGCTGATAAACACCGTAAGGATAACCATGCCAAAACTGCTGATAGGCATGAACCAAAAGGTATGGGGTCGGATATTCCTGTGGGATGTGGGAATACGTCGCTGCAACGCCCCCGGTGGAAAGGCAGACCCTAACCCAGTCGTGTGACAGGCAGGGAACGTGGTAAGCCCGTATGGCTGCCTTCGGGCAGGTGAACCGCAAGGGGAGCTGTTGGCTGTGCGGGTATGGGATCGCAGAGAAAGCGAACGCCGGGCTGTAATGGTCCGGATAGGGGTTGAGACATTACTCCACGGGAAACCGGGCAGACTTCTGCGTGGTCTTTCGTCGCATGAACTCTGACTGAACCTGTCTCAATGATCTTAGAGGCCAGCAGTATTGGCCTCCTATTAATCCAACCCTGACGGGAACGTCCATCCCCGTCAGGGGATGCGTACGTCTTCTGTTCGGGGAAACTTGAGAGGACGGCAGCATGATAGAACACAGCCTAAAGGCCGTGTCTGCGCCCTCCGACATTCCGCAACAGTGGCATGACATTGATTGGTGTCGTGTTCAGCGGAACGTTCGGGCAATGCAGCTACGGATTGCGAAGGCTTGTCGGGAAGGCCGATGGCGCAGGGTGAAAGCCTTGCAACGGATGCTGACCCGCTCTCGTTCGGCCAGATACTTGGCTGTACGGCGAGTCACTGAAAACCAGGGCAAGCGCACGGCGGGAGTCGACCGCGTGCTTTGGGATACACCCGATGCCAAATGGAAAGCGGCTAATGGGTTGAAGCGCCACGGATACAAGCCACGGCCTTTACGGCGTGTCTTCATTCCGAAGTCAAATGGGACGGAGCGTCCACTGGGCATCCCGACCATGACTGACAGGGCTATGCAGGCGCTTTATCTGCTGGCTCTGGCGCCCATTGCGGAAACCACCGGTGATCCGAACAGCTACGGCTTTCGGATCGAACGCTCAACGGCGGATGCGATGGGTCAGTTGTTCGTCTGTTTATCCAAGAGGGTTTCGGCCCAATGGGTATTGGAGGCGGATATCAAAGGTTGCTTTGATCACATCAACCACGACTGGTTGATCACCCACGTCCCTATGGACAAGGCGATTCTTCAGAAATGGTTAAAGGCTGGCGTGATTCATAAGGGCCAGCTACAGGCAACGGATGCCGGGACGCCACAGGGCGGGATTATTTCGCCCACCTTGGCAAACATGGTGCTGGATGGTCTGGAAACACAGCTCAAGCAACATCTGGGCGTGACGAAGGCCAAGAAGCTGAAGATCAATGTGGTGCGATATGCGGATGATTTTGTGATCACTGGTAGCTCGAAAGAGATATTGGAAAACGAGATCAAACCTTGGGTGGAGCAGTTCCTTTCAGTACGGGGACTGCAGCTTTCACTCGAGAAAACCCGGGTCGTCCACATAGATGAGGGTTTCGACTTTCTGGGATGGAATTTCCGCAAATACAAAGGGAAGCTCCTGATCAAGCCAAGCAAAAAGAACGTGAAAGCGTTCTACCGCAAGGTAAAGGAAGTCATCAGCGCTAATAAGGCGGTGAAACAGGAGAATCTGATTCGCCTGTTGAATCCCGTACTGCGAGGCTGGGCGCTGTATCACCAGCCCGTGGTAGCCAAGAAAGCGTACAGTCGCATGGATTACCAGATATTCAAGGCGCTTTGGCATTGGGCAAAACGGCGACACCCGAATAAAAGTCTCGATTGGATCAAGAAGAAATATTTCAAACCTATCGAAGGGCGAAGCTGGGTGTTCTGTACCACGTCACTGATAGAGGCTGAAGTCAAAGAGGAGATCAGGCTATACACCCTGGAGGCTACGCCGATCGAGAGACACAGAAAAATCAGCGGGGAATACAACCCGTTCGACCCCGCGATGGAGGAAATGGGCGAGAAACTGCGGATGTCCCGGATGCTCGGGAAACTGAAATATCGCAGGCAAGTATCAAGCTTGTTTCAATCACAAAAAGGTCTGTGTCTACTATGCAAAAACCCCATAACTAAGGAGACAGGGTGGCATGACCACCACATCATTTATCGCTCACAAGGCGGTGGTGACTCGCTAAGCAACCGGGTACTATTGCATCCCATTTGCCACCAGCAGCTTCATGCTCGTGGGTTAACAGTGAACAAACCGGCTCCCGATTACGGGGGTTAGGTAAAAGACTTGAGCCGTATGCGCTGAAAGGCGCACGTACGGTTTTTAGGGGGGAGCAGGCCAGAAATGGTCTGTTCCTACCCAACTTTCAGACCATCGAGAGGCGTGCGGCCCACACCGCGGGCAGATGGCACGCAGGAAGCCCGGACTAATAAGATGGCATTGAAATCCCCCGCGTTTCGTAAAAAATTTCCGTTGTTGGTCACCGGCAGTCTGCTGGCCCTGCAACCCCTGGCCACGTCGTTCGTGGTCGCCGCGGAACAGTATGACTGCTCAGTCTCTGCTTCGGGTGCCTGGGACTGTGCGCCAAAGGCGCCGGCTGCGGCATTGCCGCCCCGTCCCGTCCATGACGGCAGCGCAGTTTCCTCCACCGGTGAAGCCCCGGCAGATGCCGGTTCCAGCGCAGACACCGGCGCCAAACCTGTGCTGGTTACCGAGTCCAAGGGCCGCGGCCTGAAGTCGCGTAGTGAAGACTACAGCCACCTCGACTGGGTTCCACGCGAGAAGCTCACCGCAGCGCAGTTGGCAGAAACCGGTCCTTATTGCTCTGGTTCCTATATCGAACCGATTCGTCCTGGCATGAATGACAAGACGAATAAAAGTGACGCTCCGACCTTTCTCGGAGCCAAAGCCTCTCGCTATAAGCAGGATGAGCAGGTCGCTACCCTGGCCGGTGACGTGGTCATGCGTCAGGGCAGCATGCAGGTCGAAGCCGACGAAGCGAACCTGTATCAGGCCGAGAGCCGTGGCGAACTGAGCGGCAACGTCCGTGTTCGCGACAACGGCGCCCTGATCGTGGGCGACCACGCCGACGTGCAGCTCGACACCGGTGAGGCCAAGGTCGACAACGCCGAATACGTGATGCACAAATCGCGTATCCGCGGTAACGCGCTGTACGCCAAACGTGCCGAGAACGCGATCATCCGCCTCAAGGATGGTACGTACACCACGTGCGAACCGGACAGCAATGCCTGGCAGCTCAAGGGCAACAACATCACCTTGAACCCGGCCACCGGTTTCGGTACCGCGACCAACGTGACACTGCGGGTCAAGGACATTCCGGTTCTGTATACGCCGTACATCTATTTCCCGATCGATGACCGTCGCCAGTCCGGCTTCCTGCCGCCGACCATCGGCACCGGCAGCGATACCGGCTTCCTGCTGGTCACCCCGTATTACTTCAACCTGGCACCGAACTACGATGCCACGTTGTACCCGCGCTACATGAGCAAGCGTGGCCTGTTGATGGAAGGCGAATTCCGCTACCTGACCCAGTCCAGCGAAGGTCAGTTCGGCGCCGCGTACCTCAACGACGAGAACGACGATCGCAAGCTGCAGAGTGAATACGAAAAAACCCGCTACATGTACAACTGGCAGCACAAGGGTGGCCTCGACTCACGCGTCTTTACACAAGTTGACTACACCAAGATCAGCGATCCGTATTACTTCCAGGATCTGCAGACCGACCAGATTGGCGTGAAAAGTTCCGACTACGTGAACCAGCAGGGCTCGGTCAGCTATCGTGGCGACAGCTATACCGCTCGTTTGAACGCCCAGGCTTATCAACTGGCGACCGTTTCGAACATCACGCCGTATGATCGTTTACCGCAGATAACCTTCAATGGTCAGCTGCCCTATCATCCGCAAGGGCTGAATTTCGATTACGAGACAGAGCTGGTGCGGTTTGAGCGTGACCTGCTCGATGGGAACTACGTAAACGAAGACGGCACGGTCGAACCGCGTCTTGATAACAACATACAAGGCTTGGCACGAGCCAACGGCAACCGCTTGAACCTCAAGCCGGGTGTCAGCCTGCCGCTGGACTGGACTTATGGTTTCTTGAAACCATCCTTGAAGTACCAGTACACACAATACGATCTGGATCTGGATGGCACCGGCAAGAGCCAGATTGCTGCGCAAAATGCAGAGGCGGACCGACTCAACGGCACCTACAGTCGTAACCAGAACCGTGGGGTGCCAATCGCGAGCATCGACAGCGGCCTGTACTTCGATCGCAACACTCAATGGTTCGGCAAAAACTATCGCCAAACCCTCGAGCCGCGCTTGTTCTATCTCTACGTCCCAGAGACTGATCAGGAAGACATTCCGGTATTCGACACCAGCGAATACACCTTCAACTACGCCTCGCTATTCCGCGACAACCGCTTCTCCGGCTCCGACCGCGTCGGTGACGAGAACAAGCTGTCGCTCGGCGTGACCAACCGCTGGATCGAAGAAAACGGCTTCGAACGTCAACGCATCAGCGTCGGCCAGGCCTTGTACTTCAAGGACCGCGAAGTCCAGTTGCCCGGTATCGATGCAAAAACCCGCGACGATGCCCAAGCCAGTGTTTCGCCATACGCACTTGAATACGAATACCGCTGGAACCGCGACTGGCGCACTACCGCCGACTACAACTGGGACCCGGACAGCCGCAGCCCTCGCTCGGGCAGCGCGATGTTCCACTACCAGCCTGAAGACAACCCGAACAAGGTCATCAACGCCGGTTATCGCTATCGCAATGACCAGGTCCGTTATGACCAGAACACCGGTAAATGGTCGGTGGGCGGCGGTGACTACGGTACCCCGGGTACTCCCGGCTACGTGAAGGACTACTACAAGATCGAGCAGCACGACTTCTCCGTGATCTGGCCGATTGTGCCGCAGTGGAATGCTATCAGCCGCTGGCAGTATGACTACAACCGCAACCGTACTCTGGAAGCCTTCGGTGGTTTCGAATACGACAACTGCTGCTGGAAATTGCGCCTGATCAACCGTTACTGGGTCGACTATGAAGAGTTCAGTCAGAACGCCCCGGAAAACGAAAAAGGCGACCACGGCGTCTTCCTCCAAATTGTTCTGAAGGGACTCGGCGGCCTCACTGGCGCCAAGGTAGAGAGCTTCCTCGACAAAGGCATCCAAGGTTATCGTGAACGTGAAGACCAAGCTTTCTGATTGTCTGCGCCCGCTGATGCTGGGCGCGCTGTTCCTGGGTACCGCGGCCAACGCCGCGGTACAGTCCATCGACAAAGTGGTGGCCATCGTCGACAACGACGTGGTCATGCAAAGCCAACTGGACCAGCGCGTCCATGAAGTTCAGCAAACCATCGCCAAACGCGGTGCTGCCGTACCGCCTGCAGGTGTACTGGATCAGCAAGTGCTCGAGCGTCTGATCGTCGAGAACCTGCAACTGCAGATCGGCGAACGCTCCGGCATCCGCATCACCGATGAAGAACTGAACCAGGCAGTCGGCACCATTGCCCAGCGCAATAACATGTCGATCGAACAATTCCGCGCCGCCCTGGCTCGCGATGGCCTGTCTTATGACGACGCTCGTGACCAGATCCGCCGCGAAATGATCATCAGCCGTGTGCGTCAGCGCCGTGTAGCGGAACGCATCCAGGTGTCCGAGCAGGAAGTGAAGAACTTCCTGGCGTCCGACCTGGGCAAGATGCAGCTGTCCGAAGAGTTCCGTCTGGCCAACATCCTGATTCCTACGCCGGAAAGCGCCAACTCCGACGCGATTCAGAATGCAGCCAGGCAAGCCGACGCGGTTTACCAGCAACTCAAGCAAGGCGCTGACTTCGGTCAGTTGGCAATCGCCAAATCCGCCAGCGAAACCGCGCTGGAAGGCGGCGACATGGGCTGGCGTAAAGCCGCTCAACTGCCACCTCCGTTCGATCGCCTGCTGAGCACCATGGCGGTGGGTGACGTGACCCAGCCAATGCGTACACCGGGCGGCTTCATCATCCTGAAGATCCTCGACAAGCGTGGCGGCGAAGCCCAGGTGCGTGACGAAGTGCATGTGCGTCACATCCTGGTCAAACCAAGCCCGATCCGCGACGAAGAAAAAACCAAAGCCCTGGCTCAATCGCTCTACTCCCGTATCGAAGCGGGCGAAGATTTCGGCGAACTGGCGAAAAGCTTCTCGGAAGACCCGGGCTCGGCCCTCAACGGCGGTGACCTGAACTGGATCGACCCGAATGCGCTGGTGCCTGAATTCCGCGAAGTGATGGCCAAGACCCCACAAGGTCAGCTGTCCAAGCCGTTTCAGACCCAATATGGCTGGCACGTTCTGGAAGTCCTTGGCCGTCGCGCCACTGACAGCACTACCCAGGCCCGTGAACAGCAAGCGATGACCGTACTGCGTAACCGCAAATACGATGAAGAGCTGCAAACCTGGCTGCGTCAGATCCGTGACGAAGCGTATGTAGAAATCAAGCTCCCTGGTGCAGACCAGGCAACACAGTGAAACCCAAGCGTTTCGCGTTGACCCCCGGCGAACCGGCCGGCATAGGTCCCGACCTGTGCCTGCTGCTCGCCTCGCAAGCCCAGCCATACCCTCTGATTGCCATTACCAGCCGCGACCTGCTCATCGAGCGGGCCGCGCAGCTGGGCGTGGTGGTCGATCTGCTGCCGGTAACGCCGGACAGCTGGCCGGATGCTCCCGCCCCGGCCAACAGCCTGTATGTGTGGGATACGCCACTTAATGCCAAGGTCACCGCCGGGCAACTGGACAAAGCCAATGCAGCTTTCGTTCTGGAAACCCTGACCCGCGCTGGCCAGGGCTGCCTGGACGGACATTTCGCTGGCATGATCACTGCCCCGGTGCACAAAGGCGTGATCAATGAATCCGGCATCGCCTTTTCCGGGCACACGGAATTTCTTGCGGACCTGACCCATACCGCGCAAGTGGTGATGATGCTCGCCACCCGCGGTTTGCGCGTGGCACTGGTCACCACTCACCTGCCCCTTCGCGAGATTGCCGATGCAATCACGCCGCAGCGGCTGGAGCGGGTCACGCGGATTCTGCACGCCGACCTGCAAGAAAAGTTCGGCATCGCCCAGCCTCGCATCCTGGTTTGCGGACTTAACCCGCACGCCGGTGAAGGCGGTCATCTGGGCCATGAAGAAATCGACATCATCGAACCTACATTAGAGCGCCTGCGCGGCGAGGGCATGGACCTTCGCGGTCCCCTGCCCGCCGACACTCTGTTTACCCCCAAATATCTGGAGCACTGCGATGCAGTGCTGGCGATGTACCACGACCAGGGCCTGCCCGTGCTGAAATACAAAGGCTTCGGCGCGGCAGTCAACGTGACCCTCGGCTTGCCGATCATCCGCACCTCAGTCGACCATGGCACCGCCCTGGATCTGGCCGGCAGCGGCAAAATCGACACCGGCAGCCTGCAAGTCGCCCTGGAAACCGCCTACCAGATGGCCGAGACCCGTTTATGACCGAGCATTACCAACACAAGGCGCGCAAGCGCTTCGGCCAGAATTTCCTGCACGATGCCGGCGTTATCGACCGCATCCTGCGCTCCATTCACGCCAAACCCGAAGACCGCCTGCTGGAAATCGGCCCGGGCCAGGGTGCATTGACCGCAGGCCTGCTCAACAGTGGCGCCCAGCTGGACGTGGTGGAATTGGACAAGGACCTGATCCCGATCCTCAATCAGCAGTTCGCCGGCAGGAGCAATTTCAACCTGCACCAGGGTGATGCCCTGAAGTTCGACTTCACCAGTCTGAACGCAGCACCGGGCAGTCTTCGGGTAGTCGGCAACCTGCCGTACAACATCTCTACGCCGCTGATTTTCCACCTGCTGCATAACGCCAGCCTGATTCGCGACATGCATTTCATGCTGCAAAAGGAAGTGGTCGAGCGCCTGGCGGCAGGTCCTGGCGGCGGTGACTGGGGTCGCCTGTCGATCATGGTTCAGTATCACTGCCGGGTCGAACACCTGTTCAACGTTGGCCCGGGCGCGTTCAATCCGCCGCCGAAAGTCGATTCGGCCATCGTGCGTCTGGTGCCTCACGCAGTACTCCCACATCCAGCCAAAGATCACAAACTGCTGGAGCGCGTCGTGCGCGAAGCCTTCAACCAGCGTCGCAAAACATTGCGCAACACTCTCAAATTGTTGCTGAGCAACGCTGAAATCGAAGCCGCTGGCGTCGATGGCAGCCTGCGTCCCGAGCAGCTCGATCTGGCTGCCTTCGTGCGCCTGGCCGACAAGCTCAGCGAACAAGTCCTACAAAAGCCTGCCAACGACTGACAGGCGATGAGCGCTATCGGGTAGGACGCCACTCTGGTTTACTACCCGATACTTGGCCTAGACTGACTTCTATCAGCTACGCCCCGCGTCCCGCTTCGTTTCTAAGGCCTTTTGCATGTCCGATCCTCGTTATCAGGTCGACGTCAGCGTCGTCACCCGCTATCTGGCAGAACAATCGCAACCCGAGCACAACCGCTTTGCCTTTGCCTACACCATCACCGTGCAAAACAATGGCCTGCTACCCGCCAAACTGCTTTCACGGCATTGGGTGATCACCGACGGTGACGGGCATGTCGAGGAGGTTCGCGGTGCGGGCGTCGTCGGCCAACAGCCGTTGATCGACGTGGGCAAAAGCCATACTTACAGCAGTGGCACAGTGATGACGTCCAAGGTCGGCACTATGCAGGGCACTTATGAAATGGTCGCCGAGGATGGTAAACACTTCGATGCCATCATCGCACCGTTCCGTCTGGCGGTACCCGGAGCGCTGCACTGATGACGACGTATGCCGTCGGCGATTTGCAAGGCTGCCTTGAACCTCTGCAGTGCCTGCTAAAACAAGTCGCTTTCGACCCTGCAAAAGATCGCTTGTGGCTGGTGGGCGATCTGATCAATCGTGGCCCACAGTCGCTGGAAACCTTGCGTTTCCTCTATAGCATCCGCGAGTCGCTGATCTGCGTACTGGGTAACCATGACCTGCACTTGCTGGCCGTCGGGCAGAACATCGAACGCCTGAAGAAAGCCGACACTCTGCGCGAGATCCTTGAAGCACCCGATTGCGCGGAGCTGCTGGAGTGGGTTCGGCAGCAAAAGCTCATGCATTACGACGAACAGCGCGATATCGCCCTGGTCCATGCCGGCATCCCGCCACAATGGTCGCTGCGCAAAGCCTTGAAGTGCGCCGCCGAAGTCGAAGAAGCCCTCCACGACGACAACCGCTTCGCGCCTTACCTCGACGGTATGTACGGCAATGAACCGGTGAAATGGGACAACGACCTCAAAGGCGCAGCGCGCTTGCGAGTCATCACCAACTATTTCACCCGGATGCGCTTCTGCACCAGCGACGGCAAACTCGACCTCAAGGGCAAGGAAGGCATCGACACCGCACCGCCGGGTTATGCGCCGTGGTTCACCCACAAGGAGCGCAAGACCAAAGGCCTGAAGATCATCTTCGGCCATTGGGCGGCACTCGAAGGCCAGTGCAACGAGCCAGGTCTGTTTGCCCTCGATACCGGTTGCGTCTGGGGTGGCGCCATGACCCTGATGAACGTCGACACCTTTGAGCGCCTGCAATGTAAATGCGATGCCCATGGCCACACTCGGCCGGCTGGCGCCGCCTCTATTCCCGAACAAACGTCAGCCAGCGCACCGCGCTAGACTGCGCTTTCAGCCGAGCCACAGGAGCCCGCCATGAGCGAATTCAAACGTATCCCCCCAGAACAGGCCCAAGCCCTGCGCGAACAAGGCGCGGTGGTGGTCGATGTCCGCGATCCGGCAACTTTTGCTGCGCTGCACATCGCCGGTTCGAAGCATCTGGACAATCATTCCCTGCACGCTTTCATTCAGGGCGCTGACCTGGATGCGCCGACGGTAGTGGTCTGCTATCACGGCAATTCCAGCCAGGGCGCGGCTGCTTATCTGATCAGCCAGGGCTTCTCCGACGTCTACAGCATGGACGGCGGTTTTGAGCTGTGGCGTACGACCTATCCTTCGGAAACGGCGCAAGGCACTTCCGAATAATTTTTTTCAAGGCGCGCAAGGCCCGGCCCCCGTGGGCTCGCGCGCTGACTGACGAACGGTCTGCCACAACTAATTACTTATTGCGCCTTTACCTTCAAGATTCCGAACTATCCTTAAGCGCAGGCCATCCAAAACAGGGGAGAGCCGGTACACCGGCGCGCGGGTCATCGGGAGTAGCTTTCGGGGTTGATACCCTGAAGGTGTTCTGGGGGGTAAACAGCAACTGCATATTCAGTTGCTTGCCAGCATCGACTGACTGATCCGGCGTCGGCTCCACGTATCGAGCGAGGTGACGTCATGAGTATCTTTAGCCACTTCCAACAACGCTTCGAGTCCACGCGCCAGGAAGAACTCACTCTGCAAGAGTACCTGGAGCTGTGCAAAAAGGACCGCAGCGCCTACGTTTCCGCAGCTGAGCGTCTTTTGCTGGCCATCGGCGAACCGGAACTGCTCGACACCTCGACCAACTCGAGGCTGTCGCGAATCTTTTCCAACAAGGTGATCCGTCGCTATCCGGCCTTTGAAGACTTCCATGGGATGGAAGAATGCATTGACCAGATCGTGTCGTATTTCCGCCATGCCGCTCAGGGCCTGGAAGAAAAGAAACAGATCCTGTACCTGCTTGGCCCTGTCGGTGGCGGTAAATCGTCCCTGGCCGAGAAACTCAAACAACTGATCGAGAAAGTGCCCTTCTACGCGATCAAGGGTTCACCGGTTTTCGAGTCGCCTCTGGGTCTGTTCAACGCCACCGAAGATGGCGCGATCCTCGAGGAAGACTTTGGCATTCCCCGGCGCTATCTCAATACCATCATGTCGCCATGGGCCACCAAGCGCCTGGCCGAATTCGGCGGCGACATCAGCCAGTTCCGTGTGGTGAAACTCTATCCGTCGATCCTCAACCAGATTGCGGTCGCGAAAACCGAGCCGGGCGATGAAAACAACCAGGACATCTCGGCACTGGTGGGCAAGGTCGATATTCGCAAGCTGGAAGAGTTCCCGCAGAACGACGCCGATGCCTACAGCTATTCGGGGGCACTGTGCCGGGCCAACCAGGGCCTGATGGAGTTCGTCGAAATGTTCAAGGCACCGATCAAGGTGCTGCACCCATTGCTGACCGCTACCCAGGAAGGCAACTACAACAGTACCGAAGGTCTGGGGGCGATTCCGTTTACCGGGATCCTGCTGGCCCACTCCAACGAATCGGAATGGCACACCTTCCGTAACAACAAGAACAACGAAGCCTTCATCGACCGGATCTATATCGTCAAAGTACCGTACTGCCTGCGCGTCAGCGATGAAGTGAAGATCTACGACAAGCTCCTGTTCAACAGCTCGTTGGCCAAGGCCCATTGCGCGCCCGACACCCTGAAAATGCTCGCTCAGTTCACCGTGCTCTCGCGCCTCAAAGAGCCGGAAAACTCCAACATCTACTCCAAGATGCGCGTGTATGACGGCGAAAACCTCAAGGACACCGATCCGAAGGCCAAGTCGATCCAGGAATATCGCGACGCAGCGGGAGTCGATGAAGGCATGAACGGTCTGTCGACCCGCTTCGCCTTCAAGATTCTGTCGAAGGTCTTCAACTTCGATCCGCACGAAATCGCCGCCAACCCGGTGCATCTGCTCTATGTGCTGGAACAGCAGATCGAACAGGAACAATTCCAGGCAGAGACCCGCGAACGCTATCTGCGCTTCCTGAAAGAGTACCTGGCGCCGCGTTATATCGAATTCATCGGCAAGGAGATCCAGACTGCCTACCTCGAGTCTTACAGCGAGTACGGCCAGAACATCTTCGATCGCTACGTGCTGTACGCCGACTTCTGGATTCAGGATCAGGAATACCGCGATCCGGAAACCGGCGAGATCCTCAACCGCGTTGCCCTGAACGAAGAACTGGAGAAGATTGAAAAACCGGCGGGCATCAGCAATCCGAAGGATTTCCGCAACGAAATCGTCAACTTCGTACTGCGCGCCCGAGCCAACAATAACGGCAAGAACCCGACCTGGCTCAGCTACGAAAAACTGCGGGTGGTTATCGAGAAGAAAATGTTCTCCAACACCGAGGATCTACTGCCGGTCATCAGCTTCAACGCCAAGGCCAGCAAAGAGGACCAGCAGAAGCACAACGACTTCGTCACACGGATGGTCGAGCGGGGCTACACCGACAAACAGGTACGACTGCTGTCCGAGTGGTACTTGCGGGTCAGAAAATCACAGTAACCCGCTGCCGGTCAGACCGGTTGTCGTTAGCCCGAGGCCTGTTTACGCTTTTTCTGTTACACAGGCCTCTGGAGGTGTCCGAAATGCGGTAGCGAGATTCAGGCAGCATCAAAGCGCTTGGAGGGAGCGTGAATGCCCCCAGGCTCCGGCTTGATATGCTGCATTAACGCTCGCCCCTTTCAGGACAGCTTCTAAGGAGCAGTCATGAGCTATGTGATCGACCGACGTCTCAATGGCAAGAACAAGAGCACGGTAAACCGTCAGCGGTTTCTGCGGCGCTACCGTGATCACATCAAAAAGGCCGTCGAAGAGGCGGTCGGGCGGCGCTCCATTACGGATATGGAACACGGCGAGCAGATCAGTATTCCCGGCCGCGACATCGATGAGCCAGTGCTTCACCACGGTCGTGGCGGCAAGCAAACCATCGTGCACCCGGGCAACAAGGAATTCACCAGCGGCGAGCACATTGCCCGTCCGCCCGGAGGTGGCGGCGGCAGAGGTCCCGGCAAGGCCGGTAACACGGGTGAAGGGATGGACGAGTTCGTCTTCCAGATTACCCAGGAGGAATTCCTTGAATTCATGTTCGAGGATCTTGAATTGCCAAACCTGGTCAAACGCCACCTGACCGGCACCGACACCTTCAAGACCGTACGCGCAGGCATCAGCAATGAGGGCAACCCGTCACGGATCAACATTATCCGCACGCTGCGTTCGGCCCATGCCCGGCGCATTGCCTTGTCTGGCAGCAGCCGGGCGAAATTGCGCGAAGTCAAAGAGGAACTGCTGCGGCTTAAACGGGAGGAACCGGACAACTTCGGCGACATTCAGGAACTCGAAGCAGAAATCGAGAAACTCAGCGCGCGCATTCACCGAGTGCCATTTCTCGACACCTTTGACCTCAAGTACAACCTGCTGATCAAGCAGCCGAACCCCAGCTCCAAAGCAGTGATGTTCTGCCTGATGGACGTGTCCGGCTCCATGACCCAGGCGACCAAGGACATCGCCAAACGCTTCTTCATCCTGCTGTACCTGTTTCTCAAGCGGAACTACGACAAAATCGACGTCGTGTTCATCCGCCACCACACCAGCGCCCGTGAAGTGGATGAGGAGGAATTTTTCTATTCCCGGGAAACCGGCGGCACCATCGTCTCCAGCGCCCTGAAACTGATGCAGGAGATCATGGCCGAGCGTTATCCGAGCAATGAATGGAACATCTATGCCGCCCAGGCGTCCGACGGCGACAACTGGAACGACGATTCGCCGATCTGCCGCGACATCCTGATCAACCAGATCATGCCGTTCGTGCAGTACTACACTTATGTTGAGATTACCCCGCGTGAACATCAGGCCCTGTGGTTCGAGTATGAACGCATCGCCGAAGCCTTCTCTGACACTTTTGCCCAGCAGCAACTGGTCTCGGCCGGGGATATTTATCCGGTCTTTCGTGAACTCTTCCAGCGCAGGTTAGTAACATGACCGCCAAAGAGCAGAAGCGCCAACCCATTTCCACCGGCTCCGAATGGACATTCGAGCTGATCCAGGCCTACGACCGCGAAATCAGTCGTCTCGCGGCCCGCTACGCGCTGGATACTTATCCCAACCAGATCGAAGTGATTACCGCCGAGCAGATGATGGATGCCTACGCCTCTGTCGGCATGCCCTTGGGTTATCACCATTGGTCCTATGGCAAACACTTCCTCAGCACCGAAAAATCCTACAGTCGTGGTCAGATGGGTCTGGCCTACGAGATTGTGATCAACTCGGACCCCTGCATTGCCTATCTGATGGAAGAAAACACCATCTGCATGCAGGCGCTGGTGGTGGCTCATGCCTGCTACGGCCATAACAGCTTCTTCAAAGGCAATTACCTGTTCCGCACCTGGACTGATGCCAGCTCGATCATCGATTATCTGGTGTTCGCCAAGCAGTACATCATGCAGTGCGAAGAACGCCACGGGATCGACGCGGTAGAGGACTTGCTCGATTCCTGCCATGCGCTGATGAATTACGGGGTCGACCGTTACAAACGCCCTTATCCGATTTCCGCCGAAGAAGAACGCCGTCGGCAGAAGGATCGGGAAGAGCATTTGCAAAAGCAGATCAATGATCTGTGGCGGACCATTCCAAAAGGCGCGGATAAGTACAGCGACAAGGACAACGCGCGCTTCCCCGCCGAACCTCAGGAAAATATCCTGTACTTCATTGAAAAACACGCCCCGTTGCTGGAGCCCTGGCAGCGCGAAATCGTGCGAATCGTGCGTAAGATCGCCCAGTATTTTTATCCACAACGCCAGACCCAGGTGATGAACGAAGGCTGGGCCACGTTCTGGCACTACACCTTGATGAACGATTTGTATGACGAAGGCCTGGTCACCGACGGCTTCATGATGGAGTTCCTGACTTCCCATACCAGTGTGGTCTTTCAACCCGGCTTCGACAGTCCCTACTACAACGGCATCAACCCCTACACCCTGGGTTTTGCCATGTATCGCGATATTCGCCGGATATGCGAACAGCCCACCGAAGAGGACTACCGCTGGTTCCCGGAAATCGCCGGCACCGACTGGCTGTCCAGCATCAAATTCGCCATGAGCAGCTTCAAGGACGAGAGTTTCATCCTGCAGTACCTGTCACCCAAGGTGATACGCGACCTCAAGCTGTTCAGCATCCTCGACGACGATCAGAAGGACGATCTGCTGGTTCCGGCGATACATGACGAAGAAGGTTATCGAACCATTCGTGAAACCCTGGCGGCGCAATACAACCTGGGCAATCGCGAACCCAACATACAGATCTACAGCATTGACCGACGTGGCGACCGCTCCCTGACCTTGCGTCACCAGCAACACGACCGCAAACCGCTGGGCGATTCCACCGACGAAGTGCTCAAGCACCTGCACCGCCTCTGGGGCTTCGACATTCACCTGGAAACCCTGCAAGGAGATCAGGTAATGAAAACCCATCATGTTCCGCCCCGAAGCGAACATGGCGAGGGGGATTATGGTCGGCTGGACTTGGCAGTCATTCACCTCTGACCCTTTTTTCTGCCTCCGGAAGTTCGACGCAAAGGTTATTCTGTCGGGCTAACGGAGGTTTTTTATGCAGATTTATAAAGTCGGTGGAGCGGTCCGCGATCGCCTGCTGGGCAAACCTGTTACCGATATCGACTGGGTCGTTGTGGGCGCCACCACCGAAGAAATGCTCGCCAAGGGTTTTCGTCCGGTGGGCGCGGACTTCCCGGTATTTCTTCACCCAAAAACCGGTGAGGAATACGCCCTCGCTCGCACCGAACGCAAAAACGGGCGCGGCTACGGCGGCTTCATCTTTCACGCCAGCCCCGACGTCACGCTCGAAGAAGATCTGATTCGTCGCGACCTGACGATCAACGCCATGGCCGAAGACGATCAGCAGAACCTGATCGATCCTTACCACGGCCAATGGGATCTCGAGGCGCGCCTGCTTCGTCACGTTTCTCCCGCGTTCGCCGAAGATCCTCTCCGTGTTTTGCGTGTTGCCCGCTTCGCCGCGCGTTACGCGGAACTGGGTTTCACCGTCGCCCCCGAGACATTGGAGCTGATGCGTCAACTCAGCGAATCAGGTGAACTGGAGGCATTGACTCCCGAACGCAGCTGGAAAGAAATCGCCCGCGCGCTAATGGAAGACCAACCCCAGGTGTTCATCGCGGTGCTGCGCGAGTGCGGTGCTCTCAAGGTACTGATGCCGGAAGTCGACGCACTGTTCGGCGTACCGCAACCCGAAGCCCATCACCCGGAAATCGACACTGGCGTGCATACCCTGAGCGTGCTGGAGCAAGCGGCGCTGCACAAACAACCGCTGACCGTGCGCTGGGCCTGCTTGCTGCATGACCTGGGCAAAGGCTTGACGCCCGAGGAAGAATGGCCCCGCCATATCGCCCACGAGCACAACGGTCTGAAGCTGATCAAAGCGGTCAACGAGCGTTTCAAGGCACCGAAGGACTGTCAGGAACTGGCGCTGCTGGTGGGCAAGTATCACACCCATGGCCATCGTGCTCTGGAGCTGAAAGCATCGACCTTGCTTGAGTTGCTGCAGAGTTTCGACGTCTATCGTCGACCTCAACGCTTTGAGGAATTTATCGCGGCGTGCGAAATGGATGCTCGGGGGCGTAAAGGCCTGGAGCAGAGAAGTTATCCACAGGCGGATTATTTACGTGGCGCAGCAACTGCTGCGCGAAGTGTTGCTGTTCAGCCGTTGCTGGAGAAGGGATTCAAGGGACCGGAGTTGGGCGAGGCGATCAAGCGCGAGCGGCTCAAGGCGTTGAAGGCTTACAAAGCGGCGGCGTCAGTCTGAAAAGCTTCGCGGGCAAGCCTCGCGCCTACAGGTTGGTGCCATTCACATGATCGGCGCTAACCTTGTAGGAGCGAGGCTTGCCCGCGAAGGCGTCATCTGCTTCACAGCAAATTCAAAGGGGTCAACTGCTGGCCGCGCCACTCAAAAGCCACCGGCGCCAACACCTGATCGATCTGCGCTTCGTCCCACAAAGTCGCAAAGCTCTTGCCTACGCCCAGATGCAAACGATCCGGCGCAATCAGCGACAACGGCCACAGCACGAAGGCATTTTTCAGAATCTCTGCCCTCGGCAAGATCAAGCCATCGAAGTTGCCCACCAGGTCGCCGAACAGCAGCACGTCGATATCCAGCGGCAAGCCCTTGCGGTCCGGTGCGTAACGGCCGTTATCCGCTTCGATGAATTTCAACCGTCGATCCAGTTCCATCAACGGCAGATCGGTGAAGGCCGAAACCACAAAGTTGAAAAACGGCCCGCTCTTGATCCCCACCGGCTGGCTTTCAAATACCGCCGAGCAGCGCATATCCACCAGGAAACCCGCCAGGGCGTCCAGGCCTGCCTGCAAATGGGATTCGCGCTCGATATTGCTACCGAGCCCGAGGTACACCTGAGTCAGCGACATCCGCGCTCGATCTCCACGCCCACACCACCCGTGGCAGCCGGGATGGCACCTGGCTTGGTCAGTTTGAGGCGCATCCAGGTGATCTTGAATTCTCTCATCAGCACCTCCGCCAGACGCTCGGCAAAGGTCTCGACCAGCTGAAATTGCGCCTGCTCGGCAAACGCCTGAATGCGCGACGAAACGCTCGCGTAGTCGAGCGCCAAGGTCAGGTCATCACCGGCAGCAGCCGGACGATTGTCCCAGGCGAAGCTCAGATCAAGTCGAAGACATTGTCGGATGCCTCGTTCCCAGTCGTAGGCACCAATCACAGTGTCGACTTCCAGGCCCTCGATAAACACTCTGTCCACGCACTTCTCTCCACTGCACGACAAGGGCGCAATGCGCCGTTAGAATCAGGGCGTCCTCGCCCGGAATAGTTAGCATGTTTTGGTTACTGGCGATCCTCGCCTACCTGCTCGGCTCTCTGTCCTTCGCCATTTTGCTCAGCCGCCTGACCGGTAACCCCGATCCGCGAATGAGTGGCTCGGGCAATGCCGGTGCCACCAACATGTTGCGTCTGGCCGGCAAGAAACTCGCCATCCTGACCCTGCTCGGCGACCTCTGCAAAGGGCTATTGCCCGTACTGATCGCCGGCGTTGCAGGCCTTTCGCTGCAAGAACAGGCCTGGATCGGCGTCTATGCCGTTATCGGCCATCTATTTCCACTGTACTTTCGCTTTCGCGGTGGCAAGGGTGTCGCCACCGCGGCTGGCATGCTGCTGGGGCTCTATCCGCCCGCCGCGCTGCTGGCAATTTGCGCCTGGCTACTGACGTTCTACCTGACCCGCACCAGCTCACTCGCCGCCCTGATTGCCACACCACTGACCCTGCCGTTGCTTGCCTGGCAGGAACCGGCGGCATTGCTGCCCATGAGCGCGCTCACGGGCCTGATCGTCTGGCGTCATCGCGGCAATCTACGCGACCTGTTTGCCGGGCGCGAACGGCATTTTTAAATACCGCACGTGAACACCGCTCATCACAGCGCCGACAATTGCTCCATCGGCCAGCGCGCCTGCACGCTGATCGCCAGGCTTTCGTGCTGACCGGCCTGCAAGCGCTGGCAGCCGGCAAAAGCAATCATCGCGCCATTATCGGTGCAGAACTCTGGACGGGCATAAAATACATCGCCCTTCATGTCGCCGAGCATTTTCTCCAGAGAAGCCCGCAGCGCTTTATTGGCACTGACGCCCCCTGCGATCACCAGACGCTTGAGCCCCGCCTGTTTAAGGGCGCGCTTGCACTTGATGGTCAAAGTCTCCACCACGGCCTGCTGGAACGCCAGCGAGATGTCGCAACGGGCTTGCTCGCTGTCGTCCCCGGCGCTGACGCTCTGCTGCCAAGTGTTCAGAGCAAAGGTTTTCAGGCCGCTGAAACTGAAAGCCAAGCCTGGGCGATCACACATCGGACGCGGAAAAGTGAAACGTCCTGCAACGCCCTGCTCCGCCAGACGAGCGATCTCCGGGCCGCCCGGATAATTCAGGCCCATCATTTTCGCAGTCTTGTCGAACGCTTCGCCGGCAGCATCGTCGAGGGTCTCGCCCAAAAGCGTGTATTGACCGATTCCGTCGACCTGAACCAGCTGCGTATGACCGCCTGACACCAACAAAGCGACGAACGGGAACTCCGGAGGTTGCGACTCCAGCATCGGCGCCAGCAAGTGACCTTCCATGTGGTGCACGCCCAAGGCCGGAATGCCCCAGGCAAAGGCCAGCGCCTGGGCGCAGGAAGCCCCCACCAGCAAGGCTCCGACCAAGCCAGGACCCGCGGTATAAGCGATGGCGTCGATCTCGGTCGGCACACAATCGGCCTCGGCCAGGACCTGACGAATCAAGGGCAGCATGCGCTTGACGTGATCGCGCGAAGCCAGCTCCGGCACCACGCCGCCATAGGCACGATGCAGATCGATCTGACTGAACAGCGCGTCGGCCAACAGCCCGCGTTCACTGTCGTAAAGTGCGACACCGGTTTCGTCGCAAGAGGTTTCTAATCCCAGTACTAGCATGGGTTTGCGCCTTGTAGAGGCTGAATTCGAAGGCGCGCATAATAGTCGTCGCGTGATGCCCCGACCAGCGGTTTTCGATCAGAGGCTTTGCATTCCGAGCGATGAGGGGTTAACATCCGCAACCCTTAAAAACCGACGTCTTCAAGTGCTCTTTTGCCGCGAGGATGTTGACCCCGGTAATGAATGAAGGTAGCTCTGGATGCCAGCCGTCAAAGTAAAAGAGAACGAACCCTTCGACGTAGCTCTGCGTCGTTTCAAGCGCTCCTGCGAAAAAGCCGGTGTACTGGCTGAAGTTCGTAGCCGCGAATTTTACGAGAAGCCAACTTCTGAGCGTAAGCGCAAAGCAGCAGCCGCTGTTAAGCGTCACGCCAAGAAAGTTCAGCGCGAACAGCGCCGCGCCGTTCGTCTGTACTAATACACAGACGATCGTAGCAAGCTTCTGCCAAGCCCGGCCCTCAGCCGGGCTTATGGCATTTGCGTAAAACGCTTGATGCTTCACCGTCAAAGCCGCAGACGCGACCGAGACAAATCTGCTTCATCGCGTCAGACCTGGCTCTTTTGCCAGCGGTGCACGTCTTTTCTGACGAGCCTTTCAAGGCTACTGACGAGCACACCCACTGATTCCTCTCACGACGATCAGCCCAAGGCACCTTCTTGCGTGCCCGCTTATGAGCTATCCGAGGCCAATGACTGGCTGTTGCCGGATTCAGCGAAACACTTTCAAATAGTCGAATACTGATTGGTACTCATGTCAGTGGATTTTCGGCAGATACACTTCCCGACAGCGATACGCAGACGACACCGGTCGAGCCGCATACCCTGCGCGCCTCAAACAACGACCCGCATTCGGCCGCCCTTCGTTTTGGGTCCATTTCAGCGCAGATGACGAGAACGCCATGGCCGGGCTAATTCCCCAGAGCTTCATTGACGACCTTCTGAACCGCACCGACATCGTCGACGTGGTCAGCTCGCGCCTGCAAATGAAAAAAGCCGGCAAGAACTACACGGCCTGCTGTCCGTTTCACAAAGAGAAAACCCCTTCCTTTAGCGTCAGCCCCGACAAACAGTTCTATTACTGCTTCGGCTGCGGCGCTGGCGGTAACGCCCTCGGCTTCATGATGGACCATGACAACCTGGATTTCGTCCAGGCTGTCGAAGAACTGGCCAAAGCCGCCGGCATGGAAATTCCCCGCGAAGAAAGTGGCCGACCGCACAAACCGCGGCAACCCACCGATTCGCCGCTGTATCCGCTGCTCACCGCCGCCGCCGATTTTTATCGTCAGGCCCTCAAAAGCCATCCGTCGCGCAAAGCCGCCGTGGATTACTTGAAGGGTCGTGGACTAACGGGAGAAATCGCCCGGGACTTCGGGCTCGGGTTTGCCCCGCCCGGCTGGGACAACCTGTTCAAGCACCTGAGCAGCGACACCTTGCAGCAAAAAGCCATGATCGATGCCGGCCTGCTGATCGAGAACGCCGAAACCGGCAAGCGCTATGACCGCTTCCGCGATCGCGTGATGTTCCCCATCCGCGACAGTCGCGGGCGCATCATCGCCTTCGGTGGCCGGGTCCTCGGCGACGATAAGCCGAAATACCTCAACTCACCGGAAACCCCGGTTTTCCATAAAGGCCAGGAACTCTATGGCCTTTATGAAGCACGCAAGAACAACCGCAACCTCGACGAAATCATCGTCGTCGAAGGCTATATGGACGTTATCGCCCTCGCTCAGCAAGGCCTGCGCAATGCCGTCGCCACCCTGGGCACCGCCACCAGCGAAGAGCACTTGAAGCGCCTGTTTCGCGTCGTGCCCAACGTGCTGTTCTGTTTCGACGGCGATCAGGCAGGCCGAAATGCCGCCTGGCGAGCATTGGAAGCCACCCTGCCGAGCTTGCAGGACGGGCGTCGGGCGCGCTTTCTGTTCTTGCCCGAGGGTGAGGACCCGGACACCTTGGTCCGCTCCGAGGGCACTGACGCCTTCCGTGCGCGAATCAATCAGCACGCCCAGCCATTGGCCGATTACTTTTTTCAACAGTTGACCGAGGAATCGGACCCGCGCTCCCTCGAAGGCAAGGCCCACATGGCCACCCTCGCCGCACCGTTGATCGACAAAGTCCCGGGCGCCAACCTGCGCATCTTGATGCGCCAGCGCCTGAGCGAAATTACCGGGCTTAGCGGTGAAGCCGTGAGCCAACTGGTGCAAAGCGCACCTCAGGAAGCGCCACCGACTTACGATCCGGGCATCGATTACGACGCCATGCCCGATTACAGCGACTACCATCAGCCGCAGGCACAAGAGATGTACGTGCCGCAGCAGGAGTGGACGCCGAAAAAGCCTGGCGCAGGCGGCAAGAAATGGGACAAGAAACCGTGGGACAAGAACGGCAAGCGTGGCGGCGATCGCGATCAACCGCGCGCGCCACGGGTACCGGCCGCTGTAGAGCCGCCTACTCTGGCAGCCTTGCGCACGCTACTGCATCACCCGCAACTGGCTGAGAAAGTCGAGGACGCCGGGCACTTCGCTGCCGAGGACCATACCAACACGCAACTATTGGTCGCCCTGCTCGAAGCCGTACAGAAGAATCCCAAGCTAAACTCATTTCAACTGATTGCGCGCTGGCACGGCACCGAACAAGGCCGACTGCTCAAAGCGCTGGCAGAAAAGGAATGGCTGATTGATGGAGATAACCTTGAACAACAGTTTTTCGACACCATTACTAGCTTGTCAGCCCGCCAACGCGAGCGAAACCTGGAACAACTTCTTCGAAAAGCACGTCAAAGTGAATTGAGCACCGAAGAGAAAAATCAACTGCGCGACCTTTTAAGTCGCAATGTTTCCGCATCAAGCCCGACCTCAACTGGCGCGTGAGGTCATAGCTCAGGTATAATCCTCGGCTTGTTTTTTGCCCGCCAAGACCTTCAGTGGATAGGGTGTTATGTCCGGAAAAGCGCAACAGCAGTCTCGTATCAAAGAGTTGATCACACTTGGTCGTGAGCAGGGCTACCTGACTTACGCGGAGGTCAACGACCACCTGCCGGAGGATATTTCAGATCCGGAACAGGTGGAAGACATCATCCGCATGATCAATGACATGGGGATCAACGTATTCGAGGTTGCGCCAGATAAGGATTCCCTTATGCTGGCCGACGCCGATACCGACGAAGCCGCGGCCGAAGAGGCAGCAGCAGCGTTGGCAGCGGTCGAGACCGACATTGGTCGCACCACCGACCCAGTGCGCATGTACATGCGTGAAATGGGTACGGTAGAGCTCCTCACGCGTGAAGGCGAAATCGAAATCGCCAAACGTATTGAAGAGGGCATCCGCGAAGTGATGGGCGCAATTGCGCACTTCCCTGGCACGGTTGACCATATTCTCTCCGAATACACTCGCGTCACCACCGAAGGTGGCCGCCTGTCCGACGTCCTGAGCGGTTATATCGACCCGGACGACGGCATTGCGCCGCCTGCAGCCGAAGTGCCACCGCCTGTCGACCCGAAAGCCGCTCCAGCTGCCGACGACACCGACGACGATGACGCCGAAGCAAGTGATGACGAAGAAGAAGCCGAAAGCGGTCCGGATCCGGTCATCGCCGCACAGCGTTTTGGCGCTGTCGCCGATCAGATGGAAATCACCCGCAAGGCCCTGAAAAAGCACGGTCGTGGCAATAAGCTGGCAATCGCCGAGCTGATCGCCCTGGCTGAGCTGTTCATGCCGATCAAACTGGTGCCGAAGCAATTCGAAGGCCTGGTCGAGCGTGTTCGCAGTGCCCTGGATCGTCTGCGTCAGCAAGAGCGCGCGATCATGCAATTGTGCGTTCGTGATGCCCGCATGCCGCGTGCCGACTTCCTGCGCCAGTTCCCGGGCAACGAAGTCGACGAAAGCTGGAGCGATGCACTGGCCAAAGGCAAAAGCAAATACGCTGAAGCCATTGGTCGCCTGCAACCGGACATCATTCGTTGCCAGCAGAAGCTGACTGCGCTGGAAACCGAAACCGGTTTGACGATCGCCGAGATCAAGGACATCAACCGTCGCATGTCGATCGGTGAGGCCAAGGCCCGCCGCGCGAAGAAAGAGATGGTCGAAGCGAACTTGCGTCTGGTGATCTCCATCGCCAAGAAGTACACCAACCGTGGCCTGCAGTTCCTCGACCTGATCCAGGAAGGCAACATCGGCCTGATGAAAGCGGTAGACAAGTTCGAATACCGCCGCGGCTACAAATTCTCGACTTATGCCACCTGGTGGATCCGTCAGGCGATCACTCGCTCGATCGCCGACCAGGCCCGCACCATCCGTATTCCGGTGCACATGATCGAGACGATCAACAAACTCAACCGTATTTCCCGGCAGATGTTGCAGGAAATGGGTCGCGAACCGACCCCGGAAGAGCTGGGCGAACGCATGGAAATGCCTGAGGACAAGATCCGCAAGGTATTGAAGATCGCTAAAGAGCCGATCTCCATGGAAACCCCGATCGGTGATGACGAAGACTCCCATCTGGGTGACTTCATCGAAGACTCGACCATGCAGTCGCCAATCGATGTCGCCACTGTTGAGAGCCTTAAAGAAGCGACTCGCGAAGTCCTGTCCGGCCTCACTGCCCGTGAAGCCAAGGTTCTGCGCATGCGCTTCGGTATCGACATGAATACCGACCACACCCTCGAGGAGGTTGGTAAGCAGTTCGACGTGACCCGTGAACGGATTCGTCAGATCGAAGCCAAGGCGCTGCGCAAGCTGCGCCACCCGACGAGAAGCGAGCATTTGCGCTCCTTCCTCGACGAGTGATCACAGAACCCCCGGCCCAGGCCGGGGGTTTTGCTTTATGCAGATTAAATGCCCCGCACGACCCCCCCTCCGAATAGCCCGTCTACACTCGAAACATTCCCCCAAGCCGTAACGAGACCGTTATGCCCAGATGGCCGACCGTGCTTTTTTTGCTGTCGCTGATGACCTGGACCGCAACGGCTGGCGCGTTGACTCTTACCGACGAAGAACGTAGCTGGCTGACGGCTCACCCGGAATTGCGCCTGGGCGTGGACGCGTCCTGGCCGCCGTTTGAATTTCGCGACGAGCATGGGCGTTATCAGGGCCTGGCAGCAGACTACATCAACGTCATCCGTCAACGGCTGGCCATCAAACTCACGCCCATCGAGCCAGTCAGCTGGACTGAAGTCTTGCAGCAGGCCAAACAAGGCAAGCTAGACATCTTGCCGGGCATCATGTCGACTCCAGAGCGTCAGACGTATCTGTCGTTCACCCGGCCTTATCTCGACTTTCCGATCGTTATTCTGGCTCATGTCGGGGGCCCCCAACCGCGCAAACTCGAAGACCTGTACGGGCTTAAGATCGCCGTGGTGGAAAACTATGCCCCCCATGAACTCTTGCGCACCCACCATCCCGACCTGAATCTGGTGGCGATGCCCAATGTCAGCTCGGCCCTGCAAGCGCTCGCCACTGACGCAGTGGATGCCGTAGTGGGCGATCTCGCCTCCAGTGTCTGGAGCCTGCGCCAGCTCAAGCTCGACGGGCTCTATGTCAGCGGTGAAACACCCTATCGCTATCAATTGGCGATGGCCGTGCCCCCGAACAGCAAGCTGCTGGTCAGCATCCTGGACAAAGTCCTGGCAGACATGACCCCGAGTGAAATCAGTGCCATTCAGGAACATTGGGTCGGTAACGTCCTGGACCATCGAACCTTCTGGCTCGACGTGCTGATGTACGGCCTGCCAGGATTACTGTTTCTGGTGATCGTGCTGGCAGTGGTGATCCGGATCAACCGCCGGCTCAGTTCGGAAATTGCGCGCCGGGTCGCTCTGGAACAGGAGCTGCGCAGCAGCGAGTATCATTACCGCGGGCTGGTAGAGAGTCTTTCGGCGATCGCCTGGGAAGCCCAGATCAGCGATTACACCTACAGTTATGTGTCACCTCATGCTCAAGATCTGCTTGGTTATCCCCTGTCTCATTGGCTAATTCCGGGCTTCTGGCGCAACATCATCCACCCCGCGGACCTGATCCGGGCCCAGACCTTCTGCGACCGTGAAGTAGCGGCCGGGCGCGATCACAGCGTCGATTACCGGGTTATCACCGCTGACGGCCGCTGCCTTTGGGTTCGCGATATCGTCAGCCTGATCGAGCACGCCCATGAACCGGTACTGCGCGGGCTGATGATCGACATCAGCGAAGCCAAGCGTACCGAAGAGGCGCTGCGCCTGTCGGAACAGAAGTTCGCTTCGGTGTTCCAGCAATGCCCGGATATTCTGGTAATCGCGCGGCTATCCGACGGCTGTCTGCTGGAGGTCAACGAAGCGTTCGAGGAACAGATCGGCCTCAAGGCCGAAGACGTCATAGGTCAGACCGCCACCGATCTGAATATCTGGGGCGTACCCGGCGTGGGGCCGGGTTTGTTGCAGCGCTTGCAGGCCGGCAGCATCCGCAATTTGGAGATGCCCTTTCGCCGCAGCAATGGCCAGGTGTTTACCGGCCTGATTTCCGCCGAGCCTTTCGATCTCGATACGACCCCGGCCCTGGTGGTCGTCGTGCGGGATATCAGTCAGCTCAAGGAAACCCAGCAACAACTGCAAACCTCCGAAGAGAAATTCGCCAAGGCCTTTCATGCTTCCCCCGACGGCTTGCTGTTGTCCCGGCAGAGCGACGGTTTGTTGTTGGAAGTCAACGAAGGTTTCAGCCGTATTACCGGTTTCAACAGCGCAATGTCCGTGGATCGGTCGGCCCTGGATCTGGGGATCTGGGTCAACCTCAACGAACGCAAGCAGATGCTCGAGCTATTGCACCGGGATGGTTTCGTCCGTGACTTCGGTTGTCACATCCGCCGCAAAGACGGGCAAATCCGGCTTTGTGAGGTTTCAAGCCGGCCGTTGCCCATCGGCGATGAGGACTGCATGCTGACCATCGCCCGGGACATTACCGAGCGGCACCTGATGCAGGAGAAACTGCAACAGGCCGCCACGGTGTTCGAGAGCACCGCCGAGGGTGTATTGATCACCGACACCCAACAGCACATCAGTGCAGTCAATCGTGCATTCACCGAAATCACTGGCTACAGCGAGACTGAAGCATTGGGCCACACCCCTCGCCTGCTCGCCTCGGGTCTGCACGACAGCGCATTTTATGCGGCGATGTGGCATCAATTGACCGCAGACGGTCATTGGCAAGGCGAGATTTCCAACCGGCGCAAGAATGGCGAGCTCTACCCGAGCTGGCTGACCATCAGCGCGGTGCGAAACCGGGACAACTTCATCACCCACTTTGTTGCGGTGTTCGCAGACATTTCCAGCCTCAAACACGCTCAAGCCAAACTCGACTACCAGGCGCACCACGACCCGCTGACCGGTCTGCCAAACCGCACACTGTTCGAGAGTCGGCTACTGACTGCGCTGAATAGTCAGCAGGAAAACGGCGGCCAGGGCGCGGTGCTGTTCCTCGATCTGGACCGCTTCAAACACATTAACGACAGCCTCGGTCACCCGGTCGGCGACCTGCTGCTCAAAGGCATCGCCGTGCGCCTCAAGGAGCAACTGCGCGATATCGATACCGTGGCGCGATTGGGTGGCGACGAATTCATCATCCTGCTCCCCGGCCTGCAACAGTCCAGCGATGCCGACAACATTGCCACCAAACTGCTCAATTGCTTCGCCGCCCCTTTCCAGGCTGGTGAGCACGAGTTTTTCATCAGCGCCAGCATTGGCACCAGCCTGTACCCCAAAGACGGCTGCGACGTCGCCACGCTGGTCAAGAACGCCGACGCCGCGATGTATCGCTCCAAGGCCAAGGGCCGTAACCGGGTTGAAAGCTACACCCGCGATCTCACCGCCCAAGCCAGCGAGCGCGTGGCGCTGGAACATGAACTGCGGCGTGCCATCGAGCGCAATGAGCTGTTTTTGTACTACCAGCCCAAAATCAGCCTGGACGATCATCGAGTGGTCGGCGCCGAAGCGCTGATTCGCTGGCATCACCCCACCTTCGGCGATGTACCTCCCGAGCACTTCATTCCCCTGGCCGAAGAAAACGGCATGATCCTGCAAATCGGCGACTGGGTACTTGAGACCGCCTGCCGACAGATGTACGAGTGGAGTCAGGTCTATGAGTGCCTGGGCCCACTCTCTGTCAATCTTGCGGGTGCGCAACTGCGCCAACCGAACCTGCTAGGCCGGATCGAGCAATTGCTCAAGGACAACCACCTCAAACCCGATCTCCTGCAACTGGAGATCACCGAAAACTTCATCATGAGTCAGGCCGAAGAAGCGCTGGCGGTGCTCCATCAACTCAAACGCCTGGGTGTGCAACTGGCGATCGACGATTTCGGCACCGGCTATTCGTCCCTGAGCTACCTCAAACGCCTGCCGCTGGACATCCTCAAGATCGACCAATCCTTCGTCCGCGGCCTGCCGGACGACCCACACGACGCGGCGATTGTTCGTGCAATCATTGCACTGGGCCGCAGCATGCAATTCACCGTCATCGCCGAGGGCGTCGAGACCCTGGCGCAGCAGCAATTCCTGACTGCGGAGGGCTGTGAACAGATCCAGGGGTACATCGTCAGCCCGCCATTGCCACCAGACGAATTCGCTGCGACGTTTCTTCATACAACCATATTGGATTTTTCGGATAGCACAGCCGAGAAACCATCGCTATAATCCGCGGCCTACTGAGGGCCTATAGCTCAGTTGGTTAGAGCAGGGGACTCATAATCCCTTGGTCGTAGGTTCGAGTCCTACTGGGCCCACCAAACAAGAAAGCCGCGCAAATGCGCGGCTTTTTCGTACCTGACGCGTAGGTTTGTTTTGCTGAAGGTTTCGAACTATCGGATGACGTCCGATGACCTTGTAGGCAAACTCCTAGAATCGCGTAATGGGCGCATTTGGGCACTTTGCCGCCTTGTTGGGCTTTTCTTCGACGGGATACTCTCCGGACTTCGCTGCCAATGCAGCGATCGGGTGTGGTAACCCGGTGAAACCAGCGCAACAGTGCTCTCATCACGAACACAGGCAGTTTTTATGCTTGTGATCTTGATATGGCGGCTGTGCGTGGGACGCCCTCGGGCGTGCCGGTTTCCTTGGTTCCCGGTTTACCACCCTGCGTACAGCTGCCACCTTTTCGTGTGGTAACGAAAAGGACAGCTCCTCGAACCCAGGAGTAAAACCATGACCAAAACAATTCCGCCCGCAACTGCAGAGCTGAAAACCATCGGCCTCACGCCCTTCACCTATTGCTCGGATCAGCCACTGTTCCACGTCAGCGCTGGCGTCCCCATCCTCGACGCATTGACTCAAACCTCCGACCTGCTGTTTCTCGCCAAATCATTTGCCGAGGACGCAGCCTTCGCAAAAGACACCGACCGCCACGCTTGGGCCGCACATTACCTGACGGCGATGAGCAAAGCGGTGATTGATGATGTGGTGAAAGTGCTGACACCGAGACCTGTCCGCACGGCGACGGAGTCCGAAGAATAGCGGTTACTACGCCATGAGATACGGATGCGCCAGATCCTGGAAATGCTAACGCGGCCAAATCCGTTTGAGAGACAGCAAAAAGCCCCGGTGCTTTCGCACCAGGGCTTCTTGTAAATCTGAATATCGGCCTCTCCTTTCACGGTTTCCCGCTTATCCTGCTCACTGGGCTAGGAGTGGCTGGCGCCACCGAAATCAACACCTCTTGCTTCCAAGGTTCCGGTCCGTGCTGACGAGGCGAAGATAGCGTTTGCATCAAATAAGAGCAACCGCGCACTGACCAATTATTTTGGCGCAGCAGAGTATTCTCCGAATGCGTTACCGATTTCACGTATGGATCCTACCTACGCAATTTTCCTAAAAAAACATTGTGGGGCGTGGTGCAGCGCAATGTAGACCAGTATCGTCTGGCAAGCTGATTTATAAGGGAACCGGTAATGGCCGTGGGTAATTACATAGAAGCGGTTGAGATCATCCGGCGACTGGAGGGAGGCATCACGCGTCCCTTTCTGTGCCGCGCCAGCAATGACAAGCACTATGTGGCCAAGGGTTTGGAATTACCGCCCACCGAGCGCATAGCCGAGCTGCTCTGCGCCCGGCTGGCAGCTCAATTTGGCTTACCGATCCCCGAGCATGGCTATATCTATATTGACCCAGCCCTGCTGCGCTATAACCTGGAAGCACGAAACGATCTTGGGCCTGGAGACAGCTATGCTCTCGCCTATGTCGCGGACGCTGCAGATATGTTGTATTCGCAAGTACAGCAGGTTCCAAGCGACCTACAAAAAGCCGTCTTCATCTTTGATTACTGGGTAGGTAACGGTGATCGTCAGTTAGGGCCATTCGGCGGCCGACCCAACCTGCTGATGTGCGGCCTCGACAATCAGCTGCAGTTGATCGATCACAATCAAGCGTTCCAATGGCCGCTAGATGCTCAAAAATTCGCACAAAGCCATGTGTTTGGGCCGAGCAATCGGACCTGGCAACTGGATCTGGTCGACAAAGTTGAATACGGCCAGCGGATGCACGACACTGCTATGCGGTTTCGTGACCTATGCTTGGACATACCCGATGAATGGCGTGAGTCTATCGGCAAACCGGGGCTCGACATTCTCCTCGAAGGAATCAAAAGTAACCTGATGCTTTGCCAATCGGACGAGTTCTGGAGCGTCCTGCAATGAAATACACCTGCCTTTACAGCATCGTGCGCTTCGCGCCTTTTGCCGAAACCGAAGAATTTGCCAATGTCGGCATTGTTCTCTCGGCTCCGGCCATAGGGCGCATGGAGTACAGGCTCGCCCGTAAAAACCTGAAACGGGTCAATCATTTCTTCGAGTGCAGCAACCTATTCGCCAAGGCCATGGAAATTGCCCAGAACGAATTGGATAACGTTCGCCTCATGACAACAGAAGCCCAAGAGTCGCAGATCGTTAACCACTTTCGTTTCCTGACCGAGCCGAAGGAGTCACTGATTCGCTTCAGCCCCATGCGCTCAATATTGGTGGAAAACTTCGACGCGGCCCTCGGAACGCTATATAGCCGCTATATCGAACGCCAAGGCATAGGCCGTGATCGTCGCGAAGAGAACATGGTTCGAGAAATTCGAACCCTGTTCTCGGAAGCATCGATCCGCAATTTCCGCGATGACACCCTGATCGGCGACCTGACCAAACTGCACCTGCCCTTGGTTCACCGAAACGAGATAGTGGCCGCTATCAAACCATTGGCTTTTGATCAGGCCGAGCCAAGCGCGATACTCGACCACTGCGACCAGTGGCTGATGAAGTTCGTACGCGCCGAACAAGAAGGGATTATTCAACTAAAAAACGTACTAATCCCTATCACCACTCCCGCCGAGAATGAATCGCCCCGCCACCGTAAAGCGGTGCAGGTTGCCAAGACCAGCATCCAGGAGCGCGGCCTGCAGTTGGTCGACTTCCAGGCTACGCAAGCAATCGCTGCCTTCGCGCAGAACTACGCTCGGTAGTCTCATCTGACGGCGATAAGCAAAGCGGTGATTGATGATTAGTGAAGGTGCTTGTACCGCGACCCGCCCGGACTGCATCCAGCGGCGTCCTGAATGTTTACGCCCAAACACTCAACGCTGGAATAGCCTGCACTGGCCGCAACCCTTCAAGCATTTCACCCGTCAACACAACCTCATACGTATCCGCCGGCCTACCCCACTGCTCCACAATGACCATGCGCTCTACCAAAAGCCCTGCCAATCCAGTAATCGTATCGGCCAATGCCTCTACGATTTGTTGAGTCCGCGACCACACACGATCAGTAATCTCTTTAAGCTCGGCAGTTATGCGCTCGGACGACGCTGGGTCCGTATCGGGGTAGGCGATATTACGCAGCAAGTGCCGTAACTCTCTTATTTTCGCGTAGTCCTGTTCCGCTCCAAACTCTCCTTTCAGGATGGCTGCCGCTTTCGACTTATCGACGCGTTTCTCGGGCGAATGCTTTGCAGGTAATGTCTGCGCCATGGCTCCGGCGAAGAGGACCATCATCCGACGTTCCAAATGTTCCTTCATTGCTTCGATCGACGAAATTGACCGAGTCAAGGTAATGGAAGCCCCCCCATGGTGCGTCAAGACCATAGTAACTTTCAGGGTCACATCACCCGTTTCAAAGCCCAGGGCTCGGGCTACGACGTAATGTCCCATTTCGTGATTGGCAATCTGCAGTGCATAGTCGCGCAGAGCCGCAGGCATGCTCTTCATTTCGATCCCCTCGCTTCACAGCCCTTGGTGCGCATTCGACTACGAGTGACAATTTGTGTCCATCCAATTAACCCTTTGAGGGCATGGACTGCCTGTAATATGCCTGCCCATTGCTCTGTACCGCTGGAGATGTCCCTTTGCCTGACACCCGCCCACCCGTTCTCGACGAAATCGACCGCCAATTGATCGCGGCCCTGCAGATTAATGCCCGCGAAAGCGTGGCCATGCTCGCCCGGCAACTGGGGATCGCGCGCACCACCGTCACTTCACGCCTGGCGCGGCTGGAAAAAGCCAAAGTGATCACCGGTTACGGTGTGCGCCTGGGTCAGCGAGTGGTGGATGGCGGATTGCAGGCGTACGTCGGGATCACCGTGCAACCGCGCTCCGGCAAGGAAGTGCTGCGTCGTCTTAGCGCGATGGCACAGGTGCAGCAGTTGTGTGCGGTGAGTGGTGAGTTTGATTATGTGGCGTGGTTGCGCACTGATTCGCCGGAGCAACTTGATCAGTTGCTGGATCAGATTGGCAGTGTGGATGGCGTGGAGAAGACGACGACTTCGATCATCTTGAGCAGCAAGATTGATCGGGGGCAGCCGGTTTGAGTTTCTGCCGGTAGGTCTTGGGTGTCTGGTCTGGCCTCTTCGCGGGCAAGCCTCGCTCCTACACAATGTGTAGCGATACCTAGTCATATTGTTCAAACAATTAGCAAAACGACGACACATTGCGTCTTATTAACGTGTTCTACGCTCTCTAGAATGGCTGCCATCTTTTCCTATACTCAGACGCGCACCCTGCGTCAGGTCGCCAGTAAGGTCAGCCATGAACAAGAACAATCGCCATCCTGCAGACGGTAAAAAACCGGTCACCGTTTTCGGCCCGGACTTTCCTTTCGCCTTCGACGACTGGATCGAACACCCGGCCGGGCTGGGCAGTATTCCCGCGCAAAATCACGGCGCCGAGGTGGCGATTGTCGGGGCTGGTATTGCAGGCCTGGTGGCCGCCTACGAATTGATGAAGCTGGGGCTTAAACCCGTTGTCTACGAAGCCTCGAAAATGGGCGGCCGTCTGCGCTCCCAGGCCTTCAATGGCGCTGAAGGCATCATCGCCGAACTCGGCGGTATGCGTTTCCCGGTGTCGTCCACCGCGTTTTATCACTATGTCGACAAACTCGGCCTCCAGACCAAACCGTTCCCGAACCCGCTGACACCCGCTTCGGGCAGCACCGTGATCGATCTGGAAGGCAAAACTCATTACGCACAAAAACTGGCGGATCTTCCTGCACTGTTCCAGGAAGTGGCTGACGCCTGGGCGGATGCTCTGGAAGCCGGCTCGCAGTTCTCCGATATCCAGCAAGCGATCCGCGACCGTGACGTGCCGCGCCTCAAGGAACTGTGGAACACCTTGGTGCCGCTGTGGGACGACCGCACGTTCTATGATTTCGTCGCTACCTCCGAAGCCTTTGCCAAGCTCTCGTTCCATCACCGTGAAGTGTTCGGCCAGGTCGGTTTCGGCACCGGCGGCTGGGACTCGGACTTCCCCAACTCGATGCTGGAAATCTTCCGAGTGGTGATGACCAATTGCGACGATCACCAGCACTTGGTAGTCGGCGGCGTGGAACAAGTGCCGTTGGGCATCTGGCGCCATGTGCCGGAGCGTTGCGTGCACTGGCCCGAAGGCACCAGCCTCAGTTCGCTGCACAGCGGCGCGCCGCGCTCCGGCGTGAAGAAAATTGCCCATGCGCCGAACGGGCGTTTTACCGTTACCGATAACTATGGCGATAAACGCGAATACGCGGCAGTACTGACCACCTGCCAGAGCTGGCTGCTGACCACCCAGATCGAGTGCGACGAAAGCCTGTTCTCGCAAAAGATGTGGATGGCCCTGGACCGCACCCGCTACATGCAGTCATCGAAAACTTTCGTGATGGTCGATCGCCCGTTCTGGAAGGACAAAGATCCGGAAACCGGTCGCGACCTGATGAGCATGACCCTCACCGATCGCCTGACCCGCGGCACCTA
Organism: Pseudomonas sp. PGPR40; assembly: GCF_022014505.1. NCBI lineage: Bacteria > Pseudomonadati > Pseudomonadota > Gammaproteobacteria > Pseudomonadales > Pseudomonadaceae > Pseudomonas > Pseudomonas sp. PGPR40. The sequence continues at coordinate 67,169 of NZ_JAKLSP010000013.1, forward strand.
CCTCTTCGACAACGGCGACGACAAGCCAGGGGTGATTTGCCTGTCGTACTCGTGGATGAGCGACGCGCTGAAAATGCTCCCGCACCCGGTGGAAAAACGCGTGAAGCTGGCACTGGACGCGCTGAAGAAGATCTACCCGAAAGTCGACATCGCCGCACGGATCATCGGCGATCCGATCACCGTGTCGTGGGAAGCCGACCCGCATTTCCTCGGGGCCTTCAAAGGCGCCCTGCCCGGCCACTACCGCTACAACCAGCGCATGTACGCGCACTTCATGCAGGACGACATGCCGCCCGAGCAGCGCGGGATTTTCATCGCCGGCGATGATGTTTCGTGGACGCCGGCCTGGGTCGAAGGCGCGGTGCAGACGTCGCTCAACGCGGTATGGGGGATCATGAAACACTTCGGCGGTGAAACTCACGCCGAAAACCCGGGTCCAGGAGATGTGTTCAACGAGATCGGTCCGATCGCCCTGCCCGAGTAAGAGGAATCCGAAATGCGCGTAGCCCTTTACCAATGTCCACCGCTGCCCCTGGATGTCGCAGGTAATCTGCAACGCCTGCATAAACTGGCGCTGGAGGCCAAGGGCGCAGACTTGCTGGTGCTGCCGGAGATGTTCTTGACCGGCTACAACATCGGCATCGATGCGGTCAGCGTGTTGGCGGAGGTGTACAACGGTGAATCGGCGCAGCATATCGCGCGTATTGCCAAAGCGACGGGGATCGCCATTTTGTATGGCTACCCGGAGCGTACCGAAGACGGGCAGATCTACAACGCCGTGCAGTTGATCGACGCCAATGGCGAGCGGTTGTGCAACTACCGCAAGACTCACCTGTTCGGCGACCTCGATCACTCGATGTTCAGCCCCGGACCGGATGAATTTCCGCTGGTTGAACTCAACGGCTGGAAGCTTGGCTTTTTGATCTGTTACGACCTGGAATTCCCGGAAAACGCCCGACGTCTGGCGTTGGCCGGTGCCGAGCTCATCCTGGTACCGACGGCGAATATGATTCCCTACGATTTCATTGCCGACGTCACCGTCCGTGCCCGGGCCTTCGAAAACCAGTGTTATGTGGCCTACGCCAACTACTGCGGGAGCGAAGGTGAAATCCAGTATTGCGGCCAGAGCAGCATTGCCGCGCCGGATGGCAGCCGCATCGCCCAGGCTGGACTTGATGAAGCACTGATTGTCGGTGAGCTGGATCGTCAACTGATGATCGATTCCCGCGCCGCCAATCGCTACTTCCTCGACCGCCGTCCCGAGCTATACGGCGAGCTGAACAAGCCCTAATCCGCTAGCATTAGCACTTCTCTGTTCTGGAAGTGCTCATGCCTGCGCTGAATCATCCTCGCCTTCACACTGAAACCCTGGCCAACGGCTTGCGGGTGACGCTGCGTCATGCTCCCGATTTGAAGCGCTGCGCCGCCGCGTTGCGGGTCGCTGCCGGCAGTCACGACGTGCCACTGGCCTGGCCGGGGCTGGCGCACTTTCTTGAGCATTTGCTGTTCCTGGGGACAGAGCGCTTTCCCGCAGAACAGGGGCTGATGGCCTACGTGCAAGGTCATGGCGGGCAGGTGAATGCGCGGACCAGCGAACGTACGACGGATTTCTTTTTCGAACTGCCGCCTCAGGCGTTTAGGGGTGGACTGGAGCGCCTGTCAGACATGCTCGCTCATCCACGTATGAATCCGGACGATCAGCGGCGGGAACGGGAAGTGCTCCACGCCGAATTTGTCACCTGGTCGCGGGATACTGCGGCTCAACGGCAATTTGCGTTGTACGACGGCTTGACGGTGGCACATCCGTTGCGGGCATTTCATGCCGGCAATCGCTACAGCTTGCCGGTGCCGCAGGCGGAATTTCAGAAAGCACTGAAGGACTTCCATCAGCGGTTTTATCGCACCGGGCAAATGGCTCTGAGCCTGGTCGGGCCGCAGAATCTTGAAGCATTGCAAGTGCTGGCGGAGCAGTTCGCGGCCACGCTGCCGGTTGGGGATAAAGTCGCGCAAGCCGCTCCCCTGTCATTGATGGACGGATCGGCGAAAAGTTATCAACAGGAGAGCGAACGACGACTTGATCTGCTTTTTGCATTCGAAGCGTTGCCGGACTCATCTGCCCAAGCATTGATGTTTCTATGCCACTGGTTGAACAGCGCCAAACCTGGCGGACTGCTCGCGCATTTGCAGCGTCAGGGTCTGGCTGACAATTTGAAAGCTGCGCCGCTGTATCGCTTTGCCGGGCAAGCCTTGTTGCATCTGGAGTTCACTGCATCATTCGGGTCGGCCAATGCCATTCGCCAACAGTTGATCGATTGGTTGAGCTTCTTCGCTCAACAGGATTGGGCTCCGTTGCACGAGGAATATGCGGCACTGCTTGAGCGCCAGCAGCAAGTCAATGGCGCCTTGCAACTGGCACGCCTGGACAGCGAACAACTGGAAAATGGCCTGTCCGAAGCCGGTGTTGTGGCACTCACACAGATCCTGCGCGAAATCGGCACTGTGGATAACTTCAGTGACCACTGGCGATTGCCCGCCGCCAATCCGTTTTTGCGCTCCTCAACATCGGCGTCCAACGCCGGGCTGATCCGCGGTCAGACCAGTGCTCACCGTGGTCTGCGCACCTTTGCGCAGGATCGCTCGCGCAGCCGTCGCCACCCTTCATCGATGCAGTTCAGCCAAGCGCTGGGGGACAAGAGTGATGAAGGCGCAGTGTATCTCCATTGGCGGCTTGAGCTGCCCGCCACTGCCGATCTGCAAGCCAAACTGCAACGCAATCTGCGCGATGTATGTGAAGAGGCCCGTCAGGCTGGGGTCGAATTGTCCTTCAGCGCCACGGGCAACCAATGGCTGCTGAAACTGACTGGCTTGCAGGAACCGATGCCCAGCGTCCTGGAGCATGCGCTGAAATATCTGACACAAACTGATGCCGATTCGCCTCGAGGCGAGCCTGAAACCCCGTTGATGCCGATCCGCCAGTTGCTTAAATCACTGCCTGAACATTGCCTGGAGTCGGCGATACGCTCTGACGATGCAAAACACCTGTGGGCAACCGCCCATTGGGATGGCCTGGCTCTGGGTTTCAGCCCGCAGACCCAATCGGCCATGGGCCTGGCCCTGAGCCGGATCCCCGGCACGCCGGACAATCAACAGCCCGCACCGCCCGTGATCAATGCTCGACAGCTATGGAGCCACATCGACACCGCATCCAGCGAACACGCGATACTGCTTTTTTGCCCGACCGCCAGCCAGGAAATCGTCGACGAAGCCGCATGGCGCCTGCTCGCGCACCTGTGCCAGACGCCGTTCTATCAGCGCCTGCGGATCGAATTGCAACTGGGTTATGCGGTGTTCAGCGCGCTGAGGCAGATTCATGGCCAGACCGGGCTGCTATTCGGCGTGCAATCACCGGATGTCGCACCCGTGGAATTGCTTGGGCATATCCAGCAATTCCTCAATGGACTGCCAGCGATTATCGACAACCTCGATGACGTCAGCCTCAACCATCAGCGCCAGACGCTTTCCGATCAATTCAACGACAGTGTGCTGTCCATCAAAGACGCTGCAGAACTGCTGTGGCAGGCCAAGCTCGCCGGCCACTCGTCGGATTATCTGCCGCAACTGAGTACTGCCATCAGGCAACTGGATCGCGTCGCATTATTGAGCGCCGCGAGACGGTTGATCTGTATCGACGGCGGCTGGCGCTGCTTGGCCAACAGCCCTTTGCCGGGCATGCCGTGGCAAGCGGCAAAATGATCATTACCGGGGCTACAATAAGCTTTCTTAAAGATTCACAGGCAAACTCTTTGAAATTTTGAGTAACATAGCAGCCTAACTATCTGCAACGCCTATACCTATAGATAGCGCTGTCTCACCACCTCTAAAGGAGTCAACTTATGTCCTGGACCAAACCTGCTTACACCGACCTGCGTATCGGCTTCGAAGTCACCATGTACTTCGCAAGCCGCTAAGCTCTGCCGTCTGGTAGAGAATGCAGTGCTACGCCTCGGCTCGCCGGGGCGTTTTTATTTTCAGCTTTCAATGATGGAGCGGCCATGTTTGTCCAGATTCTAGGTTCCGCCGCCGGCGGCGGTTTCCCCCAATGGAACTGCAACTGCGTGAACTGCGCAGGTTTTCGCGACGGCAGCCTGCGGGCCGAGGCGCGTACCCAGTCGTCCATCGCGATTTCCGATGACGGCGTGAACTGGGTGCTGTGCAATGCTTCGCCGGACATCCGCGCCCAGCTCCAGAACTTCGCGCCGATGCAGCCCGGTCGCGCACTGCGTGATACCGGCATCAGCGCAATCATCCTGATGGACAGCCAGATCGATCACACCACCGGCCTGCTCAGCCTGCGCGAAGGTTGCCCGCATCAGGTCTGGTGCACCGACATGGTCCATGAAGACTTGAGCACCGGTTTCCCGCTGTTCACCATGCTGACTCACTGGAATGGCGGGCTGACCTGGAACCGTATCGAACTCGATCAGAGCTTCACCGTCCCGGCCTGCCCGAACCTGCGCTTCACCCCGCTACCCCTGCGTAGCGCTGCACCACCGTATTCGCCGCATCGCTTCGACCCGCATCCGGGCGACAACATCGGCCTGATCGTCGAAGACCTGAACACCGGCGGCAAACTGTTCTATGCACCGGGCCTGGGCAAGGTCGACGTATCGCTGCTACAGATAATGGCCAGTAGCGATTGCCTGTTGGTGGATGGCACGATGTGGGACGACGACGAAATGCAGCGCCGTGGCGTTGGCACGCGTACTGGCCGGGAAATGGGCCACCTGGCGCAGAACGGTCCCGGCGGCATGCTGGAAGTGCTGGAACAATTGCCCAAACAGCGCAAAGTGCTTATCCACATCAACAATACCAACCCGATTCTCGATGAAGATTCGCCGGAGCGTGCGGAATTGGTTCGGCGTGATGTTGAAGTGGCGTATGACGGCATGAGTATTGTGTTGTAGCGGAGGGCCTCTTCTGTAGGAGCGAGGCTTGCCCGCGAAGGCGCCCCACCAAACACCACAGAATCCACCGGTTGTTCCCCCGGAGAACCGCAATGACTGACACCGCAATGTCCCCCGCCGAATTCGAAGCGGCCCTGCGCGCCAAGGGCGCCTACTACCATATCTATCACCCGTATCACGTGGCGATGTATGAAGGCCGGGCGACCCGCGAGCAGATCCAGGGCTGGGTCGCCAACCGCTTTTACTATCAGGTGAATATCCCGCTCAAGGACGCCGCTATCCTGGCCAATTGCCCGGACCGCGAGATTCGTCGCGAATGGATTCAGCGCCTGCTGGACCACGACGGCGCCCCCGGCGAAGAGGGCGGCATCGAAGCCTGGCTGCGTCTTGGGCAAGCGGTCGGCCTCGACCCGGATCAACTGCGCTCTCAGGAACTGGTGCTGCCCGGCGTGCGTTTCGCCGTGGATGCCTACGTCAACTTCGCCCGCCGGGCCCGTTGGCAAGAAGCCGCCAGCAGTTCGCTGACTGAGCTGTTCGCGCCGCAGATCCACCAATCGCGCCTCGACAGCTGGCCGCAGCATTACCCGTGGATCGACCCGGCCGGTTACGAATATTTCCGCACGCGTCTGGGCCAGGCGCGCCGGGATGTGGAGCACGGTCTGGCGATCACTTTGCAGCATTACACTACGCGGGAAGGTCAGGAGCGCATGCTGGAAATTCTCCAGTTCAAACTGGACATTCTTTGGAGCATGCTCGATGCCATGAGCATGGCCTACGAACTGAACCGCCCGCCGTACCACAGCGTGACCGAACAGCGGGTCTGGCATAAAGGAATCATCGTATGAGTTTCGATCGCAGCAAAACCCCGACATGGCGCACCGGCTATCGCTTCCAGTACGAACCGGCGCAAAAAGGCCATGTGCTGCTCTACCCGGAAGGCATGATCAAACTCAACGACAGCGCCGCGCTGATTGGCGGTTTGATTGATGGCCAGCGCGATGTCGCGGCGATCATCGCCGAACTGGGCGGGCAGTTTCCCGACGTGCCTGAGCTCGGTGACGACATCGAGCAATTCATGGAGGTTGCCCGTGCTCAGCACTGGATCGAACTTGCCTGATTCCGTGTCAGACAAGTTACCGCCCAAGCCTGAAATCGGCCTGCCACTGTGGTTGCTGGCCGAGCTAACCTATCGCTGCCCGTTGCAATGCCCGTACTGCTCCAATCCATTGGATTTCGCCGAGCAAGGCAAAGAATTGTCCACTGAACAGTGGATCAAAGTCTTTCGCGAAGCCCGGGAGATGGGCGCGGCGCAGCTGGGCTTTTCCGGCGGTGAGCCACTGGTGCGCCAAGACCTCGCCGAGCTGATTGCTGAGGCGCGCAAGCTGGGTTTCTACACCAACCTGATCACCTCCGGCATCGGTCTCACCGAGCAGAAAATCAGCGACTTCAAGAAGGCCGGTCTGGACCACATCCAGATCAGTTTTCAGGCCAGCGACGAGCAAGTGAACAACCTGCTGGCCGGCTCAAAAAAGGCCTTCGCGCAAAAACTCGAAATGGCCCGCGCGGTGAAGGCTCACGGCTACCCGATGGTGCTGAACTTCGTCACCCATCGGCACAATATCGACAAGATCGACCGGATCATTGAGCTGTGCATCGCCCTTGAGGCGGACTTCGTCGAACTCGCGACGTGCCAGTTCTACGGCTGGGCCCAGCTCAATCGGGTTGGCCTGTTGCCGACCAAAGAACAATTGGTTCGCGCCGAACGCGTCACCAATGAATACCGAGCCAAACTGGAAACCCAAGGGCATCCGTGCAAGCTTATTTTCGTCACGCCGGACTATTACGAAGAACGCCCGAAAGCCTGTATGAATGGCTGGGGCAGTATTTTTCTGACAGTCACGCCGGACGGAACCGCCCTGCCCTGTCATGGCGCCCGACAGATGCCGGTGCAATTTCCCAACGTGCGCGACCATAGCATGCAGCACATCTGGTACGACTCGTTCGGTTTCAACCGCTTTCGCGGCTACGACTGGATGCCCGAGCCGTGCCGCTCCTGCGACGAGAAAGAAAAGGATTTCGGCGGCTGCCGCTGTCAGGCGTTCATGCTCACGGGTGACGCGAACAACGCCGACCCGGTGTGCAGCAAGTCGCAACATCACGGCGTGATTCTCAAGGCCCGCGAAGAAGCCGAACACGCGACCCAGACCATCGAACAATTGGCCTTTCGCAATGAACGAAACTCACGCCTTATCGCCAAAAGCTGAACCCTTGAGCGCCGCCAGGGCTGTGGCGGCCGGCATCGACTTCGCCGAGCTGCAGGTCGGGCAACATGGCCTGTTCTGGAACGAGTACCGCCCCGAGGACGCCGCCTGTCGAATCTGGCAGTGGCGCGACGGCCAGGCTCGTTGCCTGACGCCACCTACCTTCAGTGTGCGCAGCCGGGTGTACGAATATGGCGGCGGCGCGTTTTGCCTGACCGATGACGGGCTTGTTTTCGTCAATGAGGCTGATCAACAGCTGTATCGGCAATCGCTGACGGGTGAGACGCCTGAGGTGCTGACTTCAAGTGAATGCCGCTACGGCGATTTGCACTTCGCCAACGGGCAAGTGCTGGCGGTGGAAGAGAACCGCGATCGACATCGCCTGGTGGCTATCGATCTGACTGATGGCCAACGTCATCTGCTGGCCGAAGGCGCCGATTTCTACGCGGCTCCGACCCTGAGTCCTGACGGTCGACGTCTGGCCTGGATCGAGTGGAATCGCCCGGATCAGCCCTGGACCGCTACTCGCCTGATGGTTGCCGAGCGCCAGAACGATCACACCTTTGCGCAACCGCGCTGTGTGGCGGGTGACGGTGCTCAGGAATCGCTGCAACAACCTCGATTCGATGACAGCGGTCGTTTATTTTGTCTGACGGATCGTGGCGGTTTCTGGCAGCCTTGGGTGGAGTCGAGCGACGGTCTGAGCCCACTTCCAAGCACTGCAGCCGACCATGGACCGGCGCCTTGGCAACTGGGTGGTTGCACCTGGTTGCCGTTGGGCGAAGACAGTTATCTGACGAGTTGGACCGAAGGCGGTTTTGGCCGATTGGGGCTTTGCCATGGCGATGGTTCCTGTGACGATTTTACGGGCGACTACAGCCGCTTCCGCCATCTCGCACAGGATGAGCAGTTCATCTACTGCATCGCCGCTTCGCCGGTCAGTTCGTCGGCAGTCATTGCCATTGACCGCGAAACACGACAGGTCAAGGTTCTGGCCGGCGGTATAGCGCCATTGCCCACCGAGCAGATCAGCCGCCCGCAAACCCTGCGCTACCCGAGCGGTTCGGATGAGGCCCACGGTTTCTTCTACCCGGCGATGACCGGCGACACGAAACCGCCATTGGTGGTGTTCATTCACGGCGGCCCGACTTCGGCCTGCTACCCGATGTTCGACCCGCGAATCCAGTATTGGGCACAACGCGGCTTCGCCGTGGCCGACCTCAATTACCGAGGTAGCAGCGGCTATGGCCGCGCTTATCGCCAGGCATTGCATTTGAGCTGGGGCGATGTGGATGTGGAAGATGCCTGTGCGGTGGTCACCTACCTCGCCGAACGTGGGCTGATCGACAACGATAAGGCGTTTATCCGTGGCGGCAGTGCTGGTGGCTACACTACGTTGTGCGCACTGGCCTTTCACAAGGTCTTTCGTGCGGGCGCCAGCCTGTATGGCGTCAGCGATCCCGTTGCGCTAAGCCGCGCCACCCACAAATTCGAAGGCGATTATCTGGATTGGTTGATCGGCGACCCGGTGCAGGACACTGAACGCTACGCCGCGCGTACGCCATTGCTGCATGCGAACAACATCAGCGTTCCGGTGATTTTCTTTCAGGGTGAACTCGACGTCGTGGTGGTACCGCAACAGACACGCGACATGGTCAAGGCGTTGCAGGACAACGGTATTCTGGTCGAAGCGCATTATTACGCGGATGAACGCCATGGCTTTCGCAAGGCCGGCAATCAGGCCCATGCGCTGGAGCAGGAGTGGTTGTTTTATCGGCGGGTGATGGCGCTCGCAGGCTGAAACCGCGTCGCGCCGTTCGCGGGCAAGCCTCGCTCCTACAGGGATAACATCATACCCGCAGGAGCGAGGCTTGCCCGCGAATGCTATTTACCTGACGCCGCGAAACTCAGCGCTTGGCGATGATATACACCGCATGCACGATCCCCGGAATATAACCGCACAACGTCAGCAGAATATTCAGCCAGAACGCCCCAGCGAAACCGACTTGCAGAAACACACCCAAGGGCGGCAACAGAATGGCGATGATGATTCGAATAAAGTCCATCGGGTAGCTCCTGATTGAAGTTGGCTCGTGTGAGCCATATAGCTAATCGACCTGTACCGTTCGTCAGGGTTCAGTGCGAATTCAGCTCATACCCTACACGCTAAACCTGCTACATGCCTTGAGCCTCAATGAGCTGAGCACTTTTCTGCAGGCAAAAGAAAACCCCGCCGAAGCGGGGCTTTGCAGACTGTTTCCCTGACATCCATTTCACTCCACCGTCCTGGCAGAATCCTACGTGTCCGTGTTGTTGCTTTGCGCTTCCTGCGCGACGTCCATGTGAAGTAGATTAGCTGTGGATCCAATCTTCGCCTATGGGAAAACAGCAGCACGTTATGTAAGAGAATGCTTACATAACTTAAAGGGTCAGAATTGTCCTGCGTCCAGCAGGAACAGCGATTCGCTACCCGCCTTTACCGACGCGCTCAACGAGTGAATACGCGGCAGCAGTCGTGCGAAATAGAACCGCGCCGTACCGAGTTTGCTCGCGTAGAAATCGTCCTGCGCTTCTTTACCTAAGGCTGCCTTGGCCATCAGTGCCCACATGTAGGCATAGGCCATGTAACCGAAGGCTTGCAAGTACTCGACCGACGCCGCGCCGATTTCGTTCGGGTCGTTTTTTGCCCGGTCCAGCAACCACGCGGTCAGTTCGTCGAGAGTGTCCACCGCATCATTCAGCGGCTGGGTGAATTCCGCCAGATCAGCACTGGCCGTCGCGATGAAATGACGAATCTCATCAGCGAACAGATTGTAGAACGCCCCGCCGCTGCCGACGATCTTGCGTCCTGCAAGGTCCAGCGCCTGAATACCGTTGGTGCCTTCATAGATCTGAGTAATTCGTACATCACGAACCAGTTGCTCCTGGCCCCACTCACGGATGTAGCCGTGACCGCCAAAAACCTGCTGGCCGTGAACCGTGGTTTCCAGACCCAGGTCGGTCAGGAAAGCCTTGGCCACCGGCGTCAGCAATGCAACCAGGTCTTCTGCTCGCTTGCGGGTGGTGGCGTCTTCGCTGAACTTGGCGGTGTCCAGTTGCATCGCTACATAAGTGGAGAAGGCACGGCCGCCTTCGTTCGAAGCTTTCATGGTCAGCAACATGCGACGCACGTCCGGGTGAACGATGATCGGGTCAGCCACCTTGTCCTTGTTCTGGGCGCCGGTCGGCGAGCGGCTTTGCAAACGATCGCGCGCGTATTCGATGGCGTTCTGGTAGGAACGTTCGCCAGTGGCCAGGCCCTGGATACCAACGCCCAGACGCTCGTAGTTCATCATGGTGAACATCGCCGCCAGGCCTTTGTTCGGCTCGCCGACCAGGTAACCCACGGCTTCGTCGAAGTTCATCACGCAGGTGGCGGACGCCTGGATGCCCATCTTGTGTTCGATCGAACCGCAGTTCGCCGGGTTACGCGCACCCAGGCTGCCATCGGCATTGACCATGAACTTCGGCACCAGGAACAGCGAAATGCCTTTCGGCCCCGCCGGTGCGTCCGGCAGTTTGGCCAGCACCAGGTGGATGATGTTCTCGGTCAGATCGTGCTCACCGCCGGTGATGAAGATTTTGGTGCCGCTGACTTTGTAGGAACCATCGGCCTGAGGCTCGGCCTTGGTGCGGATGATCCCAAGGTCAGTACCGGCGTGCGGCTCGGTCAGGCACATGGAACCGGCCCAGACGCCGGCGTACATGTTCGGCAGGTATGCGGCTTTCAGCTCTTCGCTGGCGTGGGCATTGATCGACAGGCAAGCGCCGGCGGTCAGCATCGGGTACAGACCGAACGACAGGCTTGCGGAGTTGACCATTTCTTCAACCTGCGCCGAAACCGTCTTGGGCATGCCCATGCCGCCGTAAGTCGGATCGCCACCGACACCGACCCAACCGCCTTCGGCGTAAGTCTGATAAGCCTGTGGGAAACCGACCGGGGTGGTGACGGAACCGTCGGCCCAGTGGCAACCTTCTTCGTCAGCTGCACGGCTCAGGGGCGCAATGCTTTTGCTCGTGACCTTGCCGGCTTCTTCGAGAATGGCTTCGACCGTATCCGCATCGACAGTCTCGGCCAGCGCAGGCAGTTCGGCCCAGAGTTTGGCGACCTCGAAAACTTCATTGAGGACGAAGCGCATATCGCGCAGGGGCGCTTTGTAGTCAGCCATGGCAAACCTCGCAAGATCTAAACAGGTGGTTCGTTGGAATAGTGATTTCGTTGTGTCCGAGTGTACCTCAACAACTTTTACGACACATAGGGTCATGCCATGACTGATTTGTTATTTTTAGTCACTGAGAGCCAGGCGAATATTCTAGGTCCGACAAAACGCATTCGCGGGCAAGCCTCGCTCCTACGGTTTTATGTCGTTCGCGCAATATGCACACGACGAAGACCTGTAGGAGCGAGGCTTGCCCGCGAAGCTTTTCAAATATTCGTCAGAGCGCAAACAATTCAGCCGGTAGCTTCATCAGACAATCGCTGCCTGCTTCGATGGCCGCGCGATGTGCGGCGGTACGCGGCAGCAAACGCCTGAAGTAAAACTCGCTGGTCGCCAGTTTTCCCCGGCAGTAATCGGCATCGCCGCTGCCCGCCCCCAATTGCGCCTGAGCCACCAACGCCATGCGCAACCACAGATAGCCGAGGATGATGTAGCCGCTGTACATCAGGTAATCCACCGAGGCAGCGCCGACTTCATCCGGATTTTTCATCGCAGCCATGCCGACCTTGGCAGTCAACTCGCCCCACTGCTGATTCAGACCATTGAGTTGCGCCACATAGCTGCCGAGTTGCGGATGTTCAGCGTTTGCCGCACAGAACTTGTGGACGATTTTGGTAAAGCCGCGCAGCAGCTTTCCCTGACTGCCAAGAACTTTGCGCCCAAGCAAGTCGAGCGCCTGAATACCGTTGGTGCCTTCGTAGATCGGCGCGATCCGGCAGTCGCGAACCAGCTGTTCCATGCCCCACTCACGAATGAAACCGTGACCGCCAAACACCTGCATGCCGAGGTTGGTCACCTCCAACCCGGTGTCGGTCATGAAGGCTTTACAGATCGGTGTCAGGAACGCCAGCAAATCCTCGGCGTCCTGACGCGCCGTTTCATCCGGGCTCAGATGGGCAACATCCAGCAACTGCGCGGTGTAATAGGTCAGCGCCCGGTTGCCTTCGTTGAAGGCCTTCATGGTCAGCAACATCCTGCGCACATCGGGATGCACGATGATCGGGTCGGCGACTTTTTCCGGTGCTTTCGGTCCGGTCAGCGAGCGCATTTGCAGACGGTCGTTGGCGTATTTGATCGCCCCCTGAAAGCTCGCCTCACCCAGACACAAACCTTGCATGCCGGTGCCAAGCCGTGCGTGGTTCATCATGGTGAACATGCAGTTCAGGCCCTTGTTCGGCTCACCGATCAAGAAGCCCTTGGCCTCGTCAAAATTCAGCACACAGGTGGCCGAGGCCTTGATGCCCATTTTGTGTTCGATCGAACCGCAGCAAACACCATTGCGCTCGCCCGCCTCGCCCTCGGCATTGGGTAGGAATTTGGGAACGATAAACAACGAAATACCCTTGGTACCGGCAGGAGCGTCCGGCAGTTTGGCCAGCACCAGGTGAATGATGTTGTCACTCAGGTCGTGCTCGCCGGCGGAAATGAAAATCTTGCTGCCAGAGATCGCGTAACTGCCATCGACCTGAGGCACGGCGCGGGTCTTGATGATGCCCAGATCGGTGCCGCAATGGGCTTCGGTCAGGCACATGGTGCCGGTCCATTGGCCAGCAGTGAGTTTGCTCAGATAGGTTTGTTTCTGTTCTTCGGTGCCATGGGCGTGAATCGCCGACATCGCACCGTGAGTCAGGCCGGGATACATGCCCCAGGAGGTGTTGCTGGAATCGACCATTTCACCGATGACCAAACCCAAAGAACTTGGCAACCCCTGGCCACCATAAGCCGGATCCGCCGCCAGACCCTGCCAGCCGCCTTCAACGTATTGCGCGAAAGCCTGCTTGAAGCCTGTAGGCGTTGTGACCACGCCGTTGTCGAAATGGCAACCTTCTTCGTCGCCGCTGCGGTTGAGCGGTGCGAGAACGTTCTCACAGAATCTCGCGCCTTCTTCAAGGATCGCATTGATCATGTCCGGGCTGGCATCAGTGGCGCCCAGCGCGGCGTAGTTGCTGTGAAAATCGAAGACGTGGTCGATCAGAAAGCGCATATCGCGCAGGGGAGCTTTGTACTCGGGCATGGTCATTTCTCCGGCAGCAGATTGCTCAACCTACTGCCGCCAACCACGCCTCACAATTACAGTCCAGACGCTGAATGCGCCATCATCACTCAACCCGCAGCGGCGCCCATGCGCACCGCGCCACGGCGGTTCTGACCGAAGGCCATCACACAGTTTCGCCCCGCGCCTTTGGCGTTGTAGAGCGCCTGGTCAGCGGATTTGAGCACCTCTTCAGGCGTGCGCTGTTCCAGCCGTTCAGCGACACCGAAGCTGACCGTGACCGATACACTCGAAGCGCCTGAACCCGTGCGGCGTTGGCGTCCCTGCTGGTCATCCTGAGGGCGGTCGTTCTGATTGCGCAGCTGGATGTTGTAGGTGGCGATGGATTCGCGGATGACTTCCAGGTGCGGCATACACTCTTCGAGGGTTTTGCCTGCGAACACCAGAGCAAATTCTTCACCGCCGTAGCGATATGCCCTACCGCCACCGCTGATTTTTGACAGCTTGCTGGCGACCAGTCGCAGCACTTGGTCGCCGACATCGTGACCATGGGTGTCATTGAATTTCTTGAAGTGATCGACGTCGCCCATGGCCAGCACGTAATTGCGTCCCAACCGTTGCATGCGTTCGTTCAGGGCGCGGCGACCCGGCAGACCGGTGAGTTCATCGCGAAAAGCCATCTGATAGGCCTCATGGGCAACCGCGGCGGCGATCATCAGCATCACCTGGCTGCACATGATGTTCAGGGTGAACGGCAGGATGAAGGTTTTCGGCAACATCCAGAATAATCCCAGCACCCCCACCAGTTGCGCAGCGTGCAGGGGTCTTGGATTGCGCCAGTATTGCCAGGCCAGTAACAGGAACGAGGCAATGAATACCGGATAAGACAACTGGATCAAGCTCATCCAGGCGCCATGCAGGGCTGGCCAGCGAATCTCCGACAGCCATATCAACAGCGCCTGTGGATAACTTTGTTCCAACCCCAGCGCCACGCTGCCGAACGCCAGCAACACGGCGAAACGCGCCACCATGTCCTGGAACAGGTGAGTACGCTCTTGCCAGGCGGCAAACAAGCCAAACAGTAACGGCAACAGCAGACAACACAGATGGAAGACCACGGCGGCGTCTTCACGCACTTTGCCGTTGTCGCGGTAGTAGTCGGTCTGGGTGTCGAGCAAGAAATAGGCGATGTACACCGTGACCATCAGAAACAGTTCACGCTGCCGTCGGTAAACCGCGCAATACGCCCCGCCGAGCAACAGCACCAGAGTTGGCAGCACGTTGAACAACGAAGTGAAGAAAACGTTGAGATCCTTGACGTAGGCAGCCGCAAGCCCCGCGAGCAGCAACAGCAGCGATGGCAAAAAATGACTGAAACGTACAGCGGAAGAACGCGGCAAGGGTAAAAAGCTCCGACCCGGCAAACAAAGATGGCAGTGTGCCTGCATTTAGAGCAGCGAAGCACGTGCAATGTGACGCGTGTCACATCGCCATCCTCTTTAACGGCAGCAATGGCGTTCTTCTTAGCGTTTTAGTCAGGAATATTTACAGGCACAGCCCGTTTGCGTCAGGCACAAAAAAACCGCTGCTCCCGAGGAAACAGCGGCTTTATGAAGGGACTACGTAGGGCTTAGTAACCCAGTGCGAAGTCTTCTTCTTTCATGTCCATCAGGTTGTTGGCGCCCGACAACATGGTGACAACGTGAGTGCGGGTACGCGGCAGGATGCGCTGGAAGTAGAAGCGCGCAGTCTGCAGCTTGGCGGTGTAGAACGCCTCTTCGGTGGTGCCGGCAGCCAGTTTCTCCGCAGCCAGACGCGCCATGTCAGCCCAGAAGTAGGCGAGGCAGGCGTAACCGGAGTACATCAGGTAGTCCACCGACGCGGCGCCAACTTCTTCGCGGTCTTTCATGGCCGCCATACCGACCTTCATGGTCAGCTCGCCCCACTCTTTGTTCAGCGCAGCCAATGGCTCGACGAACTCTTTGACCGCGTCATTGCCTTCGTTGGTCTGGCAGAACTTGTGGACGATCTTGGTGAAGCCTTTGAGCGCCTCGCCTTGAGTCATCAGCACTTTACGGCCCAGCAGGTCGAGTGCCTGGATACCGGTGGTGCCTTCGTACAGCATCGAAATGCGGCTGTCGCGAACGTTCTGCTCCATGCCCCACTCGGCGATGAAGCCGTGGCCGCCGTAGATTTGTACGCCGTGGTTAGCGGATTCGAAACCGACTTCAGTCATGAAGGCTTTGGCGATCGGCGTCATGAACGCCAGCAGCGCGTCGGCTTTCTTCTTCTCTTCTTCATCGACGCCGTATTTGACGATGTCGACTTGCTTGGCGGTGAAGTAAACCATCGCCCGGTTGCCTTCGGCGAAAGCCTTCATGGTCAACAGCATACGACGTACGTCCGGGTGAACGATGATCGGGTCAGCGGCTTTGTCCGGTGCTTTCGGGCCAGTCAGGGAGCGCATTTGCAGACGATCACGAGCGTATTTCAAGCCGCCCTGGAAGCCTATCTCGGCGTGTGCCAGACCTTGCAGCGCGGTGCCCAGACGGGCGGTGTTCATAAAGGTGAACATGCAGTTCAGGCCTTTGTTCGCCGGGCCGATCAGGTAACCGGTGGCCGCGTCGAAGTTCATCACGCAGGTGGCGTTACCGTGGATGCCCATCTTGTGTTCCAGGGAACCGCAGGTCACAGCGTTGCGAGCGCCGATCGAACCGTCTGCGTTTGGCATGAACTTCGGAACGATGAACAGGGAAATGCCTTTGGTGCCGGCCGGTGCATCCGGCAGACGTGCCAGAACGATGTGGACGATGTTGTCGGCCATGTCGTGTTCGCCGGCCGAGATGAAGATCTTGGTACCGGAAACTTTGTAGGAACCGTCGGCCTGAGGCTCGGCCTTGGTGCGCAGCATGCCCAGGTCAGTGCCGCAGTGCGGTTCCGTCAGGCACATGGTGCCGGTCCATTCGCCAGAAACCAGTTTGGTCAGGTAGGCCTCTTGTTGCTCAGGCGTACCGTGTTCGGAAATGGTGTTCATCGCGCCATGGGACAGGCCTGGGTACATGCCCCACGACCAGTTGGCTTCGCCAACCATTTCGCTGACGGCCAGACCCAGAGACTCTGGCAGGCCTTGGCCGCCGTGCTCTACGTCGTGAGCCAGGCTTGGCCAGCCACCTTCGACGAATTGTTTGTAGGCTTCTTTGAAACCGGTCGGGGTTTTAACGCCGGACTCGCTCCAGGTGCAGCCTTCGGTGTCACCCACGCGGTTCAGCGGAGCCAGCACCTGCTCACAAAACTTGGCGCCTTCTTCGAGAATGGCGTCAACCATGTCCGGAGTTGCGTCTGCACAAGCCGGAAGGCTCTGATAGTGCGCTTCGTAGCCGAGCAGTTCGTCACGAACGAAGCGAATATCACGCAAGGGGGCCTTGTAGTCAGGCATAGCGATAAACCTCTGCTGATGTAACCGGGAATGAACGACCGCGTTGATTTGTTGTGGCGGTCAAACAGTTGTTTGAAACATACGTTTACGCCCAATTCTTGTCAAGCGCCGATCTTTTGCCGTTCGTCATCGCACCATGAAAACCTCGGCCACACAGTTGCGCAACGCCGTTGACTGAGCAACACGCCATGTAGGAGAGATTAGTTGAGGCAGAAGGACTTACGCAGAAAAACGCCGCGAACAGGCGCGGCGTTGGAGTAACGAATTCAGCGAGGGATCAGGCGAACGTATCAATCAGCGTACCGAGCATTTCATCGGAAGCCTTGGCGACTTTGACGCCCAGATCCACCTGGAATTTGCCCTGAGCCATCTCGACTATATTGCTGGCCAGGTCCGATTGCTGGCTGCGGTCTACCGAACGCAGACGATCGACCTGAATCTCGGAGGATTGACTGGTGACCGAACGCTCGATGGTGTTGTTGGCGATCTGACCCGAAGCCTGATCGGCACGGTTCTGCCCTGTCTGAATAGTGCTCAGACCGGCATAAAAAGCGGTGTTTCCTGAGATTTCCATGGGGAGAACTCGTCCGACAAAGGATCAACAGTGGTCATTGAATCAGACACGTCGACAAAAGGCCCGACAAAAACACTAATGGCACAGTGCCTTATCATAGGTAAAACCCAAGCCAACCCTCAGTCCAGCAGATCCAGCTGCAGATGTTCGGCCACCGCGTCGGCTGTCACCGTCTTGAGTTTCGGCACTCGCCCCAGGCACGGCGCAGGAATGCGCTCGGCCAGCGTCGCGAGGTTCTCTTCCAGGCGCGAAGTCTTCGGATCGACGATGTTGGCCACCCACCCTGCCAACTGCAAACCGTCCCGTGCGATCGCCTCGGCTGTCAGCAGTGCATGATTGATGCACCCCAGCCGTACGCCGACCACCAGGATCACCGGCAGCCCCAACGCCATGGCCAGGTCCGACAGATTGTCCTGATCCGCCAACGGCACTCGCCAGCCGCCAGCCCCTTCGATCAAGGTGAAGTCTGCCTGCATATCGAGAATCTGCCGCATCGGTGTCAACAGTGATTGCACAGTCAACGCCACGCCAGCCTCCCGCGCGGCCAGATGCGGTGCGATCGCCGGCTCGAACGCGACCGGATTGACCTGATCGTAGGTCAACGGTATCGAGCACTCGGCCAACAGGGCCAGCGCATCGGCGTTGCGCAATCCCTTGGGCGTCAGGTCGCAACCGGAGGCTACCGGTTTGCCCGCCGCCGTGCTCAAACCCGCCAATCGCGCGGCATGCAGCAAACCGGCGGCGACGGTGGTCTTGCCGACATCGGTGTCAGTACCGGTGATGAAATAGGCTGCACTCATAAGGGTTTCTCCAACACGGCGTAAACCACTTGATAAGTCGCCGGCAGTCCCTGTGCCTGACGATACTGCTCGTAAGCCTCGATCAGGCCGAGGATCCGCGCCCTGCCGGTCAAACCGCCCGGCCGACCGGGGTTCAGATTGTGCGCCCCAAGTGCCTTGAGCTCATGGGTCAAGCTGCGGACATCGGGGTAATGCAATACATGCGGCTGTGTTTCGAGGCTGACGACCTTCAAACCGCTCCCCGCGCAAAGCTGTTGGTAAACACCGAACTCGCGGAAGCGGTTGACGTGCACCATGCCGTCGACCTGACGCCAGCTATCGCGCAATTCGTACAGCGTGCCTGCACACAGACTAGCAAACGCAAAAATACCGCCCGGTTTCAGCACCCGATGCGCTTCATTGAGCACTGAGGCAAAATCCGCGCACCATTGCACCGCCAGACTGGAGAAGACCAAGTCGCAGGTCGAATCCTGCAACGGCAAGCGCTCGGCATCACCCGCGATGAAATGTGTGGCGCCACCCAAGGGACGGGCGTGATTGAGCATGCCTTCTGCAATATCAAGGGCCAGTCCGTTAGCGGCAGGAAAACGCTCACCCAGGGCACGGCTGAAATACCCGGTGCCGCAGCCCATATCCAGCCAACGAGCAGGGACAAAATCCTCCGGTAACCGATGCAACAACTCGCTGCCAACGTCGCGCTGCAATTCGGCCACGCTGTCGTAGCTCGCCGCCGCACGGGAAAAGGATGCCGCCACCTGGCGTTTGTCGGGCAAGCCGCCGGGCAGGTTGGGAAGGGATAAATCAGTCATCACCGAACTCATGCAAAAAGGCCTGAATCGCCCCTGCCACACCGTGGGGGTCTTCCAGAAGAAACGCGTGGCTGGCCTGTTCGATCAGGCCGATTTCGACATCCGGCAGCAGTGCCAGCAAATCCCTCGCCGCTTCGGCCGGGACCAGACCGTCGAGGCCGCCAAACAAATGCAATTGCGGGCCACGAAACGTTTGCAACGCTTGCCGGGTATCCAGCTGGGCAAGCAACTCCAGGCCGCTCATCAGCACCGGCGAAGACGTATGCGGTGCGCCAGCGAGCAACAGTCGCGATATCCCGCGCGGGTCTTCAGCACCTTGGGCGCAAAGCAGCGAGAAGCGTTTCAACGTCATGCGCGGGTCAGCCTTGCAGCCGGCCAAAAATGCATCGAAGGTCTCACCGGGCATCGCGCTCGGCCACTGCTCATGGGCGACAAAAGAAGGATTACTCGCCAGGGTCACCAGGCCGCAGCAGCGGTCACCGCGTCGCGCCGCCAATTCGGACGCCAGCATGCCGCCCAACGACCAGCCACCGAGCCAGGCATCCTGTGGCAACGTCGAGTCCAACTCATCGAGCCATTCTTCAAGATCGCTCGATTCCAGTTCCGGCAACGGCTCGATCTCGACGCGCAGGTGCTCATCCAAACCCTGCAAGGCGGCCGCCAAAGGTTCGAGCGGAGAAATTCCGAGCCCCCAGCCTGGTAGCAGAATCAGACGATCACGCATGGCTTGGCTCCGGTCCCAGTTGTTGAAAACAATCGGCCAGTCCATTTAACAATAGCTGCACCTGTGCCTCGCTGTGAGCGGCGGTCAGGGTTACGCGCAAACGTGCGCTGCCGGCGGGTACGGTCGGTGGACGAATCGCGGTCACCATCAGCCCGCGTTCTCGCAGCATTTGCGACAGCCGAACCGCACGCCCGGCGTCGCCGATCATGATCGGCTGGATCGGCGTGAAGCTGTCCATCAACTCCAGGCCAATCTGCTCGGCGCCATTGCGGAACTGGCGAATCAGCGTCCGCAGATGCTGACGTCGCCAATGTTCGCTGCGCAACAGCTCCAGGCTTTTCAGCGTCGCGCAGGCCAGCGCCGGCGGTTGGCTGGTGGTGTAGATGTAAGGGCGAGCGAACTGGATCAGGCTTTCGATCAACTCTTCACTGCCCGCCACAAAAGCGCCGGCCGTACCGAACGCCTTGCCGAGGGTGCCGACCAGTACCGGCACGTCTTCCTGACTCAGACCAAAATGCTCGACGATCCCGCCGCCATTGGCACCCAACGGACCAAAACCGTGAGCATCATCGACCATCAGCCAGGCGCCCTTGGCCTTGGCTTCCCGCGCCAGCGCCGGCAGGTCGGCGATGTCACCGTCCATGCTGAACACGCCATCGGTGACCACCAGCGTATTGCCGGTGGCCTTCTCAAGACGCTTGGCCAGACTGTCCGCGTCGTTATGCAGATAGCGATTGAAACGCGCACCGGACAACAACCCTGCATCCAGCAACGACGCATGATTGAGACGGTCTTCCAGCACCGTATCGCCCTGCCCGATCAGTGCGGTGACCGCACCGAGGTTGGCCATGTAACCGGTGGTGAACAGCAACGCTCGCGGGCGTCCGGTGAACTCGGCGAGGGCTTCTTCCAGTGCGTGATGCGGGCCGCTGTGGCCGATGACCAAATGCGAAGCGCCACCGCCCACGCCCCAACGCGACGCGCCCGCGCGCCAGGCTTCGATCACTTGTGGGTGATTGGCCAGACCGAGGTAATCGTTGTTACAGAACGCCAGCAACGGCTTGCCATCGACCACCACTTCCGGGCCTTGAGGGCTCTCGAGCAGTGGGCGCTGGCGATAAAGGTTTTCGGCACGACGGGCAGCAAGGCGTGCGCTGAGATCGAAAGGCATGCAGGCCTCGAAGGTCAGATGTGGGGAACTGTCCTGACTTGTCTGGAGACCGAGTCACGGCCATCGCGGGCAAGCCACGCTCCCACAGGTTGAGCGCGGTTAATGTGGGAGCGGGCTTGCTCGCGAAAGCAGTGTGACATTCAACATTGATGTCGGCTGTACTGACGCCTTCGCGAGCAAGTCGAATCGTCGCACCGCCGCTCCCACATTCGATTTGTGCTGGATCAGACAGCAGCGTTATAGAACTGCTCGCTGCTCTTCTGCTCCACCAGTGCCTGTTCGATCGCGGCCTGATGCACTTCGTCGGCGTGCTCTTCGCGCGCTTCCGGCAGGATGCCCAGGCGCGAGAACAGTTGCATGTCCTTGTCCGCCTGCGGGTTGGCGGTGGTCAGCAATTTTTCGCCGTAGAAAATCGAGTTGGCACCGGCGAAGAACGCCAGGGCTTGCATCTGCTCGTTCATCGCTTCGCGGCCGGCGGACAGGCGCACGTGGGACTTCGGCATCAGGATGCGTGCGACTGCGAGCATGCGAATGAAATCAAACGGATCGACATCATCGGCATTTTCCAGCGGCGTACCGGCGACTTTCACCAGCATGTTGATCGGCACCGACTCTGGATGCTCCGGCAGGTTGGCCAACTGAATCAGCAGATTGGCGCGGTCGTCGAGGGACTCGCCCATGCCGAGAATGCCGCCGGAGCAGATCTTCATCCCCGAATCACGCACGTAGGCCAGGGTTTGCAGGCGTTCGCTGTACGTACGGGTGGTGATGATGCTGCCGTAGAACTCAGGCGACGTGTCGAGGTTGTGGTTGTAGTAGTCGAGGCCGGCCTTGGCCAGTGCTTCGGTCTGATCCTGATCCAGGCGACCGAGGGTCATGCAGGTTTCCAGACCCAGCGCTTTCACGCCTTCGACCATCTTCAGCACGTAAGGCATGTCTTTGGCCGACGGGTGTTTCCACGCCGCGCCCATGCAGAAACGGGTCGAACCGATGGCCTTGGCGCGAGCGGCCTCTTCGAGGACCTTCTGCACTTCCATCAGTTTTTCTTTTTCCAGGCCAGTGTTGTAGTGGCCGGACTGCGGACAATATTTGCAATCTTCCGGGCAAGCACCGGTTTTGATCGACAGCAGCGTCGAGACCTGGACGCGGTTGGCGTCGAAGTGCGCGCGGTGCACCGTCTGCGCCTGGAACAACAGGTCGTTGAATGGCTGAACGAAGAGTGCTTTGACTTCGGCCAAAGACCAGTCATGACGCAGGGTTGCAGTGGTGCTGGCGCTCATGGGCGTTTCCTTGTTTATGCTTGGCAAGCGGCTGGGGAATGGAATACCCACAGACGCGACACGGATGTTCGGCATATTTAAGGAAGACTCATGCACTGTCAACCACGATACGAAGGACCGGTTTACATCTGGTTAAAAAACAAACAGATTTGTTTGCTCTGCGCAGAGCCCGCGGACGACGCCACGCCGATCTGCATGGCTTGCGAAACCGAGTTGCCCTGGCTGGGCGAGCATTGCCAAACCTGTGCCCTGCCCTTGCCCGCCACGGGCCTGACATGCGGCCAATGCCTGAAACACCCGCCAGCCTTCGAACGGGTCGCTGCGCCCTGGACTTACAGTTTTCCGGTCGACAGTTTGATCACCCGTTTCAAACATAGCGCGAAGTGGCCGTTTGGCCGCCTGCTCGCCGAACTTCTCGCTCAGTTCCTGCAACATCGCTTCGATGAAGATCTG
Source organism: Pseudomonas sp. PGPR40 (assembly GCF_022014505.1). NCBI lineage: Bacteria > Pseudomonadati > Pseudomonadota > Gammaproteobacteria > Pseudomonadales > Pseudomonadaceae > Pseudomonas > Pseudomonas sp. PGPR40. Next base: position 89,893 of record NZ_JAKLSP010000013.1, read on the forward strand.
GATCGGCCCGATGCGCTGATACCGGTACCGCTGGCTTCCAAACGTCTGCGTCAGCGGGGTTTCAACCAGGCGGCAATGCTCGCCCGCTGGCTCAGCGTCAGCCTCGACATTCCTTGCGATGAAACGCTGTTACTGAGAATCCAGGACACCAGCGCGCAACAAGCGCTGAATGCCGACGCCCGTAAAAAGAATCTGCGCCACGCCTTTGCCCTGGCGCCCGCGGCCTCGATCAAAGGTCGCCACTTCGCCTTGGTGGATGATGTGCTGACCACCGGCGCCACTGCACAGGCCCTGGCTCGCTTGTTGATGGATGCCGGTGCCGCGCGGGTCGACGTCTACTGCCTGGCCCGCACCCCCAAACCAGGCGATGGAGGCTGACTTGACTCCCGTGCGCCAAGCCGCCAACGTCCTCCTCATCGTCACAGCCCAAAGCGTCTTGCCATGTCCTTGCCTACGTTGTTGTCCCAGCACATTGTCCGTCGTCCGCAGCGCATCGCGTTGCTGCAACACATCGCCGAACAAGGCTCGATCACCCGCGCGGCGAAAAGCGCGGGCCTGAGTTACAAAGCGGCGTGGGATGCCATCGACGAACTGAACAACCTCGCGCAGAAACCGCTGGTGGAGCGTAGCGTCGGCGGCAAGGGCGGGGGTGGCGCCAAGCTGTCCAGCGAAGGCGAGCGCGTGTTGCGCCTGTATCAAAAGCTGCAAGCCTTGCAGACTCAGGTGCTGGAAGCCGCCGAAGAGGCCAGTGACCTGGACTTGCTCGGGCGACTGATGCTCAGAACCAGTGCGCGCAATCAACTGCACGGCAAAGTCGTGGCGATCGATGCACAGGGACGCAACGACCGCATCCGTCTTGAACTGGCCGAAGGCTTGCGTATCGATGCGCAGATCACCCACGACAGTACTCTGCGCCTGGAACTGGAAATTGGCACCGAAGTGGTGGCACTGATCAAGGCCGGTTGGCTGGAGTTGCTGGGCATCGATCAAGCTGCAGCGCCCGACAACAACTGCCTGAAGGGCGCGATTGAAGAAATCCTCGACGCCGACGACGGCCCCAGCGAAGTGCGCATCGGTTTGCCCAATGGCCAGACACTCTGCGCCCTGGCCGAACCGCTGCACTTGCAATCCCTCGGGCTTGCCACTGGAAAAGCGGTGCTGGTGCAGTTTGCCCCATCCAACATTTTGCTCGGGACACCGCTCTGAAACAAAAGCGTCACTAACGCTCTTTATGGTGACTGCAAAAACCCGCAGGGAGCCTGATGTGAGCTTATTAGAAGACAACCAACCGACCGACCTCGAGAAGATGGTCGGCCTTAGCCGTCGTGGCTTCATCAGCGCTGGCGCCCTCTGCGGCGCGGCGATGTTTCTCGGTGGCAACCTGCTGAGTCGCAGTGTGCTGGCGGCCAGTGTCAGCGCCGGCTCCAGCAAACTGTTGGGCTTCGACAGCATTGCCGCTGCGACGACTGACGCGATCACCTTGCCGCCAGGCTATAAATCCTCGGTACTGATCAGCTGGGGCCAGCCTCTGCAAAAAAATGGTCCGGCGTTCGACCCGAGCGGCAACGGCACAGCCGAGGCGCAGGAAGTCCAGTTCGGCGACAACAACGACGGCATGAGCCTGTTCGAGTTCCCCGGTGAAAAAGACCGGGCACTGATGGCGATCAACAACGAATACACCAACTACCGCTACCTCTACCCCCACGGCGGCATGCCGCAATCGGCGGAAGACGTACGCAAGGCCCTGGCCTGCGAAGGGGTGTCGGTGATCGAAGTGCAGCGCAAGAACGGCCAGTGGCAGTTCGTCCAGGGCTCGCGCTACAACCGCCGCATTCACGGTAACGCGCCGATCAGTTTGAGCGGACCGGCGGCCGGTCACGAGCTGATGAAAACCAGCGCCGACAAACACGGCAAGAACGTCCTCGGCACCTTCCAGAATTGCGCCAATGGCAAGACACCGTGGGGCACTTACCTGACCTGCGAAGAGAACTTCACCGATTGCTTCGGCAGCAGCAATGCCGAGCAGAAGTTCGACACCGCGCAGAAACGCTACGGCGCAGTGGCAACCAGCAAAGACATCAACTGGCATCAACACGACCCGCGCTTCGACCTGGCGAAAAACCCCAACGAACTCAATCGTCATGGCTGGGTGGTGGAAATCGACCCGTTCGATCCGCAATCGACCCCGGTCAAACGCACCGCGCTGGGCCGCTTCAAACATGAAAATGCTGCCCTGGCCGAAACCAATGACGGTCGCGCCGTGGTGTACATGGGCGACGACGAACGTGGCGAGTTCATCTACAAATTCGTCAGCCGCGACAAGATCAACCACAAAAACCCCAAAGCCAACCGCGACCTGCTGGATCACGGCACCTTGTACGTGGCACGTTTCGACGCAGGCGACGGCAACGCCGATCACCCGAAAGGCCAGGGCCAGTGGATCGAACTGACCCACGGCAAGAACGGTATTGATGCCAGCAGCGGCTTTGCCGATCAGGCCGAAGTGCTGATTCATGCCCGCCTCGCAGCCAGCGTTGCGAGCGCCACGCGCATGGACCGTCCAGAATGGATCGTTGTCAGCCCCAAGGATGGCCAGGTTTATTGCACCCTGACCAATAACGCCAAACGTGGCGAAGAAGGCCAACCGGTGAATGGCCCGAACCCTCGCGAGAAAAACGTTTATGGGCAGATCCTGCGCTGGCGCACCGACCGCGACGATCACGCCTCGAATAGCTTTGCCTGGGATCTGTTTGTGGTCGCGGGCAACCCGGGCGTCCACGCCGGTACGCCAAAGGGCGGTTCGTCGAACATCACCCCGCAGAACATGTTCAACAGCCCGGACGGTCTGGGCTTCGACGAGGCCGGGCGCCTGTGGATCCTCACGGATGGCGATTCGAGCAACGCAGGTGACTTCGCGGGCATGGGCAATAACCAGATGCTGTGTGCCGATCCGGTGACCGGCGAGATCCGTCGTTTCATGGTCGGGCCGGTGGGCTGCGAGGTGACGGGGATCAGCTTCTCGCCGGATCAGAAAACCTTGTTTGTCGGGATTCAGCATCCGGGGGAAAACGGTGGGTCGACGTTCCCTGAGCATCTGCCTAACGGCAAGCCGCGGTCTTCGGTGATGGCGATTTCCCGCGAGGATGGCGGCATCGTCGGCGCCTGATAAACGCCCCCCTCATGATCGTTCCCACGCTCTGCGTGGGAATGCAGCCCGGGACGCTCTGCGTCCCAAAATCGGACGCGGAGCGTCCGGTGAGGCATTCCCACGCAGAGCGTGGGAACGATCCCCCTAAAGAAGCCCCGTCTGCGCTACCATGTTTGGCCCGACGCGGCAGCCTGCTGCGCGCAGGAGTCAGCATGGCCCACCCGTTTGAAACCCTCACCCCAGACCTCGTGCTCGATGCCGTCGAAAGCATCGGCTTTCTCAGCGACGCGCGCATTCTGGCGCTCAACAGCTACGAGAACCGTGTCTATCAGGTCGGCATCGAAGACTCCGAACCGCTGATCGCCAAGTTTTATCGTCCGCAACGCTGGACCAATGAAGCGATTCTCGAAGAACACCAATTCACCTTCGAACTCGCCGAGTGCGACATACCGGTCGTCGCGCCGATGATCCACAACGATGAAAGCCTGCACGAACACAACGGCTTCCGTTTCACCCTGTTTCCCCGTCGGGGCGGGCGGGCACCGGAGCCGGGCAATCTCGATCAGTTGTATCGCCTGGGCCAACTGCTGGGTCGTCTGCATGCGGTCGGTGCTACAAAACCGTTCGAACATCGTGAAGCGCTGGGCGTGAAGAACTTCGGTCATGACTCGCTGGCCACATTGCTTGAAGGTAATTTCGTTCCCAAAAGCCTGCTGCCAGCCTACGAGTCCGTCGCCCGCGACCTGCTCAAGCGCGTCGAAGAGGTCTATCAGGCCACGCCGCACCAGAACATCCGCATGCACGGCGATTGCCACCCCGGCAACATGATGTGCCGTGATGAGATGTTCCACATTGTCGACCTCGATGACTGCCGCATGGGCCCGGCGGTGCAGGATATCTGGATGATGCTGGCGGGTGATCGTCAGGAATGTCTGGGGCAATTGTCGGAATTGATGGACGGCTACAGCGAATTTCACGACTTCGATCAGCGGGAACTGGCGCTGATCGAACCGCTGCGCGCCTTGCGCCTGATGCACTACAGCGCCTGGCTCGCCCGTCGCTGGGACGACCCGGCGTTCCCTCGCAGCTTTCCGTGGTTCGGTACCGAGCGTTATTGGGGCGATCAAGTGCTGGCGCTGCGTGAGCAACTCGCCGCACTCAACGAAGAACCACTAAAACTCTTCTGACCAACACCGTCCCCTGTAGGAGCGAGGCTTGCCCGCGAAGAACGATGACGCGGTTTGTCTGACTAACCGCGTCATCGTTCTTCGCGGGCAAGTCGGATCGCCGCACCGCTCGCTCCTACAAAAATCAAAACACATCTATACAATCCCCTCTTTGTTAGCTGCCTAAGCAAGGATTCTCATGCAAGCCGCCAACCCGCGTCGCGGGTACATCCTGGGCCTGAGTGCCTACATCATCTGGGGACTGTTCCCGCTCTACTTCAAAGCCATCGCCAGCGTGCCCGCCGTGGAGATCATCATCCACCGAGTGCTATGGTCCGCGCTGTTCGGCGCCTTGCTATTGCTGGTCTGGAAGCATCCCGGCTGGTGGCGCGAGCTGCGTGAAAACCCGCGGCGCCTGGCTATCCTGGCCCTGAGCGGCACGCTGATCGCGGCCAACTGGCTGACCTATGTCTGGTCAGTGAACAACGGGCGCATGCTCGAAGCCAGCCTCGGTTATTACATCAACCCGCTGGTAAACGTGTTGTTGGGGATGCTGATCCTCGGCGAACGGCTGCGGCGCATGCAATGGCTGGCGGTTGGCCTGGCGGCGGTCGGTGTTGCGCAGCAAGTGTGGCAAGTCGGCAGTCTGCCGTGGGTATCGCTGGTGCTGGCGTTGACCTTCGGCTTCTACGGACTGATCCGCAAGCAGGCACCGGTCAAGGCGCTGCCGGGTCTGGTGGTGGAAACCTGGATGCTGGTGCCAATTGCTGTCGCCTGGTTGCTGTTCAATCCGACGGCGACCAGCGCGCAAGCCGAATTCTGGACTACCTCTGAAGCCTGGTGGCTGGTGGCTGCAGGTCCGGTGACGCTGGTGCCGCTGGTGTGTTTCAACGCCGCCGCCCGGCACTTGCCTTACACCACGCTAGGATTTCTCCAGTACCTGGCGCCGACGCTGGTGTTATTGCAAGCCGTTCTGCTGTTTGGCGAGCACCTGTCGTCCAGCACACTGGTGGCGTTCATCTTTATCTGGGCGGGTCTGGCGGTTTATAGCGTCGACGCGTGGATAAGTCTGCGCCGCCGCCGCTGATCAGAAAACGTACAAATCTCTACAGGCCACGTCTCCCGTGGCCTGCATCCATCCTTCCCAAGGTTATCCACAGTGTGATCCCCGGCGTTTGTGCGCAAGTCACTGAAACTGCTGGTTTTTTGATCAGATTCTGAAGAGCACCGGTCGACGTGGCCTGGGGAGGAGTCTCTACAGGTTATCCACAGGCAGGTGCACGTATAACTTGGATAACCTTTTCACGGTTCGCTGCGCAGCACCAATTCGACCATCAGATCGTCCGCCAGGGTTTCCAGGCGCGATTGCAGCACCTCCAGCGACAAGGTCAGTGGCACTGCAAGAATCGCCTCGGCATGGAACAGCGGCTCGCTGCTCATGGGCGCCGGTCGAACTTCGGTCACCAGCCGCTCCAGACTCACCCCCTGCTCACTCAACAGACGCGTAATGTCGCGCACAATTCCCGGACGGTCATTGCCCACCAGTTCCATGGCAATCGGCTTCCAGGTGCAGGACTGTTCGATGCTGCTCTCGGCGATCAGCACACGAATCCCCTGGGCCGACAATCCCTGTAGGGCGTCTACCAGTTCATCGTAGGCTTCAGCCGGTACGCCCACTCGAAGAATCCCGGCGAACTGTCCGGCCATGCGCGACATGCGGCTCTCCAGCCAGTTACCGCCGTGCTCGGCAATGCATTGGGCAATGCGCTCGACCTGCCCGGGCTTGTCCGGAGCGAATACAGTGAGTACGAGATGGTCCATGGCGCAGCCCTCTTGTCATGTCTTTTGTTATAGAAAAACAAGTATAGGCAAGGGGCTGGTGGGTGCCTGGAATAGAGTCAGATTGTGTGTTGAATCGACCGGCCCCTTCGCGGGCAAGCCTCGCTCCTACAGGGTCGGGCGTACCATATCGGCATGAACGACGCGGACCTGTAGGAGCGAGGCTTGCCCGCGAAGGAGGCACCACCCATAACCCTGCCAAACCACAAATCGTGTACAAGTTTTTATATTTAGCTGGAACAATCCAATGGTTTTTTGAGAACATCCAGCTCCCCGACATGACCGCAATGCGTCATGTGGTCGCAGAACGACGTAATTAGTCTAATTTTCACAACCGCAATTCATCATGTAGTATGCCGCAGCGCGCACTACATAACGCTGGATCGATGTCTGCCACAGGCGCCATCACAACCCTGAAAGCCCTGTCAGCAAGGCCGCAAAGCCGTTGATCGGATCGAACCCAGACGCCAGCAATGGCATGTACTGGTAGAGGGGTTTGTGGTTTAAATGGCCAGAGGCTTCATTGTCAAAATTGAAGAGCTGAAAAGCGAAATAGCTGAGCAGAGTGAGGCAAGCAATGACTGAACACGTTCAAGTCGGTGGCCTGCAGGTCGCCAAAGTCCTGTTCGACTTCGTGAACAACGAAGCCATTCCCGGTACCGGCCTCACCGCCGACACATTCTGGGCCGGTGCCGACAAGGTCATCCATGACCTGGCGCCGAAGAACAAAGCCCTACTCGCCAAACGCGATGATTTCCAGGCACGTATCGATGCCTGGCACCAGGCTCGTGCAGGTGTTGCGCACGATGCGGTGGCCTACAAAGCCTTCCTGCAAGACATCGGTTATCTGCTGCCAGAAGCGGCCGATTTCCAGGCAACGACACAAAACGTCGATGACGAAATCGCCCGCATGGCCGGTCCACAGCTGGTGGTTCCGGTGATGAATGCGCGCTTCGCGCTCAACGCCTCGAACGCCCGCTGGGGTTCGCTGTATGACGCGCTCTACGGCACCGACGCCATCAGCGAAGCGGATGGCGCGGAAAAAGGCAAAGGCTACAACAAGGTTCGCGGCGACAAGGTCATCGCCTTCGCCCGCGCCTTCCTCGACGAAGCCGCACCATTGGCTGCCGGTTCCCACGTCGACTCCACCGGCTACAAGATCGTTGACGGCAAACTGGTGGTCGCCCTCAAAGGCGGCAGCAACACTGGCCTGCGCGACGATGCCCAACTGATCGGTTTCCACGGCGATACAGCGGCTCCAACCGCGATCCTGCTGAAAAACAACGGCCTGCACTTCGAAATCCAGGTCGACGCCAGCACCCCGGTCGGCCAGACCGATGCGGCCGGCATCAAAGACATTCTGATGGAAGCCGCGCTGACCACCATCATGGACTGCGAAGACTCGGTTGCCGCGGTCGATGCCGATGACAAAGTGGTGATCTACCGCAACTGGCTCGGACTGATGAAGGGCGATCTGTCGGAAGAAGTCGCCAAGGGCGGTCAGTCCTTTACCCGCACCATGAACGCCGATCGCACCTACACGGCCCTCGATGGCAGCGAACTGAGCCTGCACGGTCGCTCGCTGTTGTTCGTGCGCAACGTCGGTCACCTGATGACCATCGACGCAATCCTCGATAAAGACGGCAACGAAGTGCCGGAAGGTATTCTCGATGGTCTGGTGACTTGCCTCGCGGCGATTCACAGCCTCAACGGCAACAGCTCGCGCAAGAACAGCCGTACCGGCTCGGTGTATATCGTGAAGCCGAAAATGCACGGCCCGGAAGAAGCCGCGTTCACCAACGAACTGTTCGGCCGCATCGAAGACGTCCTCGACTTGCCGCGCAATACCCTCAAAGTCGGGATCATGGACGAGGAGCGCCGTACCACGGTCAACCTCAAGGCCTGCATCAAGGCCGCCAGCGAGCGCGTAGTGTTCATCAACACCGGTTTCCTCGACCGCACGGGCGATGAAATCCATACCTCCATGGAAGCCGGCCCGATGGTGCGCAAGGCAGACATGAAGGCCGAGAAGTGGATCGGCGCGTACGAGAACTGGAACGTCGACATCGGGCTGAGTACTGGCCTGCAAGGTCGCGCCCAGATCGGTAAAGGCATGTGGGCCATGCCGGACCTGATGGCAGCGATGCTCGAACAGAAAATCGCTCACCCGATGGCCGGTGCCAACACCGCCTGGGTTCCCTCGCCGACCGCCGCCGCGTTGCATGCGTTGCATTACCACAAGGTCGACGTGTTCGCCCGTCAGGCCGAACTGGCCAAACGTGCGCGTGCTTCGGTGGACGATATCCTGACCATCCCGTTGGCCGTCAATCCGGACTGGAGCGCAGAGCAGATCAAGAATGAACTGGACAACAATGCCCAGGGCATTCTCGGTTATGTAGTGCGCTGGATCGACCAGGGCGTGGGTTGCTCGAAAGTGCCGGACATCAATGACGTCGGCCTGATGGAAGACCGTGCGACGCTGCGTATTTCCAGCCAGCACATCGCCAACTGGCTGCGCCACGGCATCGTCACTGAAAGTCAGGTCATGGAAAGCCTCAAGCGCATGGCGCCGGTGGTTGACCGTCAGAACGCCAACGACCCGCTGTACCGTCCGCTGGCACCGAATTTCGACAGCAACATCGCCTTCCAGGCGGCGGTCGAACTGGTGGTCGAAGGCACCAAACAGCCGAACGGTTACACCGAGCCGGTTCTGCACCGTCGTCGTCGCGAGTTCAAGGCTGCCAATGGCCTTTGAGTAAACGCTGACGCCGGACATGAAAAAGCCCTGATCGAAAGATCGGGGCTTTTTCATTTGTGCGTTGATCGTTCCCACGCTCTGCGTGGGAACGATCACGGCAAAGACTCCATCCCCAGCTCATGCTTGACCAATTCAAGCAGTTTGCCGCTATCGATGGGCTTGAGCAGAAAGTCCACTACGTGCAAGTGCATAGCTTCAATCGCATCCCTCACGTCCGCGTCGCCGGAGACGATGATGATCGGCAACGCCGCACGGGCCGATTCCCGCACCTGACGGATCAGTTCGAGGCCATCGACGTGCTTCATCCGCAGGTCGGTAATCACCAGCCCGATCGATGGCTTCGTCTCCAGCAATTTGAGCGCCGCTTCGCCACTGGCTGCCGTCATGCAGTGAATGCCGTCCAGCCCCAGAATTTGCGACAGTAATTCCCTGGAGTCCTTATCGTCATCGACGATCAGTACCCGCTGCGGCGGCAAGTCTGGTTCCAGCATGACGGCACTGAGCGCTTCGCGCTCGGCATCACTCAAAATATCGTGGTCGGACATGGCTTTCTCAACGTTTCAATTCGATCCCTTGGCACAGTGGTCAGACATCGTTCAGTAGAGCTTCAATGTGCACGTCGTCGGAAAGTTTTCCAATAGACAATGTAGGAGGTTTTTCCCACCGTTGTGTCAGACATTTCCCATATTCAGGCGGCGGCACTGCCTACCTAGACTTACGTCCAATGGGCACCCTGCCCTCAGGGGCCGACCATGCCTGGAACGATCTGACACAACGATCCGACACAACAACGAAAAAGACTGCGGTAATGGTTATGAGTAAAGCGGACGCCTTCACCCAGGCAGGGAAAACCGCGGTGTTGCAGAACATCCAGGGCACTTTGCAATTCCTCCAGCGCTTCCCGCCTTTCAACCAGATGGAAAACGCCCACCTGGCCTATCTGGTCGAGCAATGTCAGCTGCGTTTTTATGCCCCCGGCGAAAGCATTATCAAACCCGCCGATGGCCCGGTTGAGCATTTCTACATCGTCAAACAGGGCCGAGTCGTGGGCGAACGTCCGCATACGGCCAAGGGCGGGACTGAAACCACCTTCGAAATCACTACCGGCGAATGTTTCCCGCTCGCCGCGCTACTGGGGGAACGGGCGACTCGCACCGAACATCTGGCGGCCGAAGATACCTTTTGCCTACAGCTGAATAAGCTGGCGTTCATCAAACTGTTCGCACTTTCCAGCCCGTTTCGCGACTTTGCCCTACGCGGTGTCAGCAGTTTGCTGGATCAGGTCAATCAACAAGTCCAGCAAAAAGCCGTGGAAACCCTCGGCACCCAGTACTCGCTCAATACCCGGCTGGGCGAACTGGCCATGCGTCACCCGGTGACCTGCAGCCCGATCACGCCTCTGCGCGAAGCCGTGACGCTGATGCACGATCAGCAAGTCGGCAGCATTGTGGTGGTCGATGAGCAAAAGGCACCGCTGGGCATTTTTACCCTGCGCGACTTGCGACATGTGGTAGCCAATGGCACCAGCGATTTCAATGAAGCCATCGAATGGCACATGACCCGGGCGCCGTTTTACCTGACACCGGACCACAGCGCCTTCGACGCCGCGATCGCCATGACCGAGCGACACATCGCCCACGTCTGCCTGGTCAAGGACCAGCGCCTGTGTGGCGTGGTCTCGGAACGCGACCTGTTTTCCCTGCAACGGGTCGATCTGGTGCACTTGGCGCGGACTATTCGCAGTGCCCAGAAGCTGGAAAACCTGGTGGCGATGCGCGGCGAAATCGGCCAATTGGTGGAGCGGATGCTGGCCCACGGCGCGTCCTCGACCCAGATCACCCACATCATCACCCTGCTCAACGACCACACCGTGTGCCGGGTGATCGAACTGGTCCTCGCCGAGAAAGGCGACCTCGGCGTGCCGTTCAGTTGGCTGTGTTTCGGCAGCGAAGGCCGTCGCGAGCAGACGCTGCATACCGATCAGGACAACGGCATTCTGTTCGAAGCCCGCGACGCGGCCCACGCCGCCGAGATTCGTGGCAAGTTGCTGCCCATCGCCCAGCAGATCAATCAGAACCTGGCGCTGTGTGGCTTCCCCCTGTGCAAAGGCAACATCATGGCCGGCAATCCCGAGCTGTGTCTGTCCCGGGCCGAATGGGCGCGACGTTTTGCGGCGTTTATCCGCGAGGCGACACCGGAAAACCTGCTGGGGTCGAGCATCTACTTCGACCTGCGCGTGGTCTGGGGCGACGAGCAAGGCTGCGAGCAATTGCGCCGGGGGATTCTCGATCAGGTCGACGACAACCGCTTGTTCCAGCGGATGATGGCCGAGAACGCCCTGCGCAACCGACCGCCCGTGGGACGTTTCCGCGAATTCGTGCTGGCTCGCAAGAATGGCGAGAAAGCCACGCTCGACCTGAAACTCCAAGGCCTGACCCCTTTCGTCGATGGCGCTCGAGTACTGGCCCTGGCCCACGGCATCGACACCAACAATACCCTGGAGCGCTTTCGCCAATTGGTGGACAAAGAGGTCATCGAACGGCTGGACGGCGCAGCCTATGAAGAGGCGTATCACTTCATCCAGCAAACCCGCATGCAGCAACATCAGCTACAGACCCGTGAGAATTTGCCCTACTCCAACCGCCTCGATCCCGACAGCCTCAATCATCTGGACCGACGCATCCTGCGTGAATCCCTGCGCCAGGCCCAACGCCTGCAAAGCAGCCTGACCCTGCGGTATCAGTTATGAGCCTGTTTTCATGGCTGCGTCCGGTCAGCCCCATATTGCCGGGGGAACTGCAACAACGCCTGGAGCACTTGCCTGCCGTGGCCGAGTTGGGCGCCTGCAGCCTGCGCGAGCAACGCTGGGTGGTACTCGACCTGGAAACCACTGGGCTGAACCTGAACAAGGATCAGTTGCTGTCCATCGGGGCGGTGGTGATCGAGGACGGGGCGATCGATTTCAGCCAGCAGTTCGAACGTACGCTGCAATGCACCGAACTCAAACTCGGCCCCAGCGTGTTGATTCACGGTCTGGGCCCGAGCGCCATTGCCGCCGGCAGTGACCCCGCGCAAGCCTTGCTCGAATTCATGGAGTTCGTCGGCGACAGTCCGGTGTTGGCGTTTCATGCGCCGTTCGACCAGCACATGCTGGGGCGGGCGCTGAAAGAACATCTGGGTTACAAGTTGCAGCATCCGTTTCTGGACGTGGCAGACATCGCGCCGCTGCTGTGCCCGCAGGCACACTTTCGCGAGGCCGGGCTGGACGAGTGGATCGACTGGTTCAAGCTGGAGGTCTTCGAACGGCATAACGCCAGTGCCGATGCCTTGGCGACGGCGGAGCTGGTGTTGATTTTGTTCAGCCGGGCGCGGCAGCAGCAGATTCATAGCCCGCTGAATTTGCAGCAGCGGCTGAGTCAGTGGAAACGCAGACAGCGCGCGCCCTCCCTTTAAGATTACGGCGCCTGTTCTGGCGCCTTCGCGGGCAAGCCACGCTCCTACAGGTTTTGTGTCGTGCGCCAATTTCGTGAACGACACAAAACTTGTAGGAGCGAGGCTTGCCCGCGAAGAACGATGACACGGTCAAACTGAATACACCCCACCAAAACCACCCGACCAGCGCCAATTGCTTACCTCCCCCGCCTCTGCCACAATCGCGAACAATTCTCGTTACTTAACACTTCCCATTCGGTAATTGCTGCGTGTCGTCAGTCCAAAGCCCCCAAAGTGAGCTCGTTGGTGCGTTATATCGCGACCATCGCGGTTGGCTATTGGCCTGGCTGCGGCGCAACGTGGCCTGCCCGCAACGGGCCGAAGACCTGAGCCAGGACACCTTCGTGCGCTTGCTCGGCCGTGACGAACTGAAGGCGCCTCGCGAACCCCGGGCATTTCTGGTGGCGATCGCCAAAGGCCTGCTGTTCGACTATTTCCGCCGCGCCGCGCTGGAACAGGCCTACCTCACCGAGTTGATGCTGATCCCCGAAGGCGAACAACCGTCGGTGGAAGAACAGCAACTGATCCTCGAAGACCTCAAAGCCATCGACCACTTGTTGGGCAAACTCTCGAGCAAGGCCCGGGCGGCGTTTCTCTATAACCGTCTCGACGGCCTCGGCCATGCAGAAATCGCCGCGCGCCTGGGGGTGTCGGTGCCGCGGGTTCGCCAATACCTGGCGCAAGGTATTCGCCAGTGCTACATCGCCTTGTATGGTGAGCCGGTATGAGCCCGGTCAGCTCCAAGCCCGTGTCGGCACAAGTGCTGGATGCCGCGATTGCCTGGCAACTGTCGCTGGATTCCGGCAACGCGGTCGAGCGTGAAGAGTTCGCCAAATGGCATGCCGCCCACGAGGAACATGCTCGGGCCTGGCGTCAGTTGGGCATGCTCGACCAGCGTTTCAGCGTCGCCAGCGGCCCGGCCCGCACCGCTTTGCTGCAATCGCGCGAAAGCCTCCGGCGGCGGGTGCGCAAACTGGGTAGCGGCCTGGCCAGCATCGTCGCGGTGATCGGCTTGGCGTTGTTCGCCGGTGATCGTTATCTGCCCATCGACTATTGGCTGGCCGACCAGCGCACCGCTACCGGTGAGCAGCGCACCCTGCGCCTGACCGATGGCACGCTGATCAACCTCAACACCCACAGTGCGGTGGATGTGCGCTTCGACGAGAAGCAGCGACTGATCGTCCTTCAGGAAGGGGAAATCCTCGTCGAAACCGGCCATGGCGATGCCCGGCCGTTTATCGTCGAGACCCGCGAAGGCAGCATGCGCGCATTGGGGACACGGTTTTTGGTCAAGCGTGAAGAAGAAGGCACGCGCTTGAGCGTATTGAAGTCAGCGGTCGCCGCCCATCCCGAATCGAGTCTCGAGGAGCAGATCCTGCGCGAAGGCCAGCAAGTGCTGATGCGCAGCAATGGCCTGGGCTCCATCATCGCGCTCAATCCGGGCGCCGATGCCTGGACTCACGGCATGCTGGTGGTGGACAACGCGCGGCTGGAAGATCTGGTCCGGGAGCTCGGCCGCTACCGTCGCGGGCATCTTGGCGTCACACCCGAAGTCGCCGACCTGCGCATCACTGGCAGCTTCCCCTTGAACGATACCGACAAGGCGCTGAGTGCACTTTTACCAACCCTGCCGGTGCAGATCGAACAGCACACGTCGTGGTGGGTGACGGTCGCGAAGGCTGAAACCAGGCCCTGAATTCAAGCCCGCTAAATGATCGTTCCCACGCTCCTGCGTGGGAATGCAGCCCGTGACGCTCCGCGTCACATTCAAGAGCAGACGCAGAGCGTCCATAGAGGCATTCCCACGCAGAGCATGGGAACGATCGGCCCAGATGGCTGAATCAAAATTATTTTCATCTCGCCCTATCACTTTTGGATTCTCGTCCGGCACCTAGGCAATTGAGAAATATTTCCATTCAGGAGCCGCTGTATGTCCCGTTCGCTCGACACCGTGTTGCGCCCCCGTTTACTGGCGGTCGCCATTGCCCTTTGTACCCCTCTGGCCAGCAGCCCACTGATTGCCGTCGAACAGGCGTCCAGCGTTCGCGCCTACAACCTGCCGGCCGCGCCGTTGGCCAGCACCCTGAACCAGATTGCCAGTCAGGCCGGACTGGCGCTGTCGTTGAATCCGTCGCTGGCGGCGGGCAAGACTTCGGCACCGGTGAAGGGCCAGTTCGACGCCACCGGCGCCCTGCGTGAAGCCTTGCGTGGCACCGGTCTGCAACTGGAACAGAGCAGCGCCGGCACCTACAGCCTGGTGGCCATGCCCGAAGGAGTGATGGCGTTGCCGGAAACCGCGATCATCGGCGCGGGAAATGTTGAAAACGCCTGGGGCCCTACCGAAGGTTACCTGGCCACCCGCACTGCCGCTGGCACCAAGACCGACACCGCGATTGCCGAACTGCCTCGCTCAGTTTCTGTGGTCACCCGCGAGCAGATGGATGATCGCTCCGTGCTCAGCCTCAACGATGCCCTGCGCTATACCGCCGGTGTACAGAGCAGCGGTTATGGCTCGGACTCGCGCAATGATTGGCTGCTGGTGCGCGGTTTTATACCGACTCAGTTCCTCGATGGTTTGCCGCTGCCAAAAGGAAACTACGCCACGCCGAAAATCGAACCGTGGAACCTTGAACGCATCGCCGTCCTGCGTGGCCCGGCGTCCTCGGTCTATGGCCAGACGCCGCCCGGCGGTCTGCTGGACATGGTCAGCCGTCGACCCGAGGCACAAAGCAGCCACGAAGTGGAACTGCAGGCCGGCAGCAACGAACACAAACAGATCAACTTCGACAGCACCGGCAAGATCGACGACGAAGGCCAGTTTCTCTATCGCGTCAGCGGTGTGGTTCGCGACAGCAATGCGCCGGTCGATCACATTCCCGACAAACGCTACAACCTGGCACCCAGCCTGACCTGGAACATCAATGACGACACCCGTCTGACCTTGTTGTCCCAATACACCCGCGACGACACCGGCATCACCGGGCAGTTTCTGCCGCTGCAAGGCACAAAACTGAGTACGCCCGCCGGCAAGATTTCCCATCACAAGAACCTTGGCGATCCGGACTGGGAATTCTACGACCGTACCTATTACGCGCTGGGTTATGCCTTCGAACACCGCTTCAACGACACCTGGCAGTTCCGCCAGAACCTGCGCTACACCAAAAATGACCTGGAATCACAAGGCATCACCGCCGGCGGGCAGATCTGGCCGGCCGGCCCGGATGAAGCGGTCAGCGATGATGGCACCATTCAGCGCACCGCCGGCAAGGTCGATGAGGACACCAGCCAGTTCGCGGTGGACAACAACTTCCAGGCTGACTTCCAGACCGGAGCCCTGAGCCACACCTTGCTGCTGGGCCTGGATCACCAGCGCTCCAACAGCAATTCCCGCTGGTTGTGGGGTTCGGCGGGCGTGCCGTCCAGCAACATCAACCGACCGGTTTATGGACAAGACTTTTCCAACGTCACCTACTTCACGATGTACGACTACAACCAAAAGACCCAACAAACGGGCCTCTACGCTCAGGATCAGATTGCCCTGGACAACTGGCGCCTGACCCTCGGCGGGCGTGAAGACTGGGTCCACACCGGTACGGTGTTTCATAATCAGAACGATGCAACCAACACCCAGCGCGACAAGCAATTCAGCGGCAACGCAGCGCTCAGCTACGTCTTCGACAATGGCGTGACGCCCTACCTGTCGTATGCGGAATCTTTCCAGCCCGCGACCGGCACCGTGGTCAACAGCACCGATTCGTTCAAGCCTACCGAAGGCAAACAGTACGAAGCCGGGATCAAGTACCAGCCACCCGGTACCAAAACACTGCTGACCGCTGCCGTGTTCGACCTGACTCAGGAAAACCTGTCGGTCACCGAAGGCGGCATCACCCGCCAGGTCGGTGAAGTCCGGGTGCGCGGCCTGGAACTGGAGGCCAGCGGCGACATCACCGACAACCTCAAGCTGATCGGCTCGTACACCTACAACGACAGCGAAATCACCAAAGGCGCCAGCGCAGAAAAAGGCAAGCGCATGGCCCAGGTGCCGCGCAACCAGGCCACCGCGTGGGCCGACTACACCTGGCACAACGGCCTGCTCGAAGGTTTCGGCGTGGGCGCCGGCGTGCGCTATGTCGGCGACACCTACGGCAATACCACCAACACCGACTGGGGCCACGTCGGCTCCTACACCGTGTATGACGCCTCGGCGCATTACGATCTTGGCCGTTTGAACAGCTCGCTCAAGGGTGTGTTGGTGGCGATAGACGCCAAAAACTTGTTCAACAAGGACTACCTGTCCACCTGCGACGGTTTCTACTGCTACTACGGCGACGAACGCAACGTGGTCGCCAGCGTGAATTACAAGTGGTAACCGATTGACCCCATCGCGACACAACAAGGGTCACGGCACAGCCGTGGCCCTTTTGCATCTGGATGAATCATGAAAAGCAAAACCATCCGCCGCTGGTCATTCGTTCACACCTGGACCAGCCTGATCTGCACAGTCTTCCTGCTGATGCTGGCCCTTACCGGCCTGCCGTTGATCTTCCACCACGAGATCGACCATTTGCTGGGCGATGCCGCCGAATTGAAATCGATGCCGGCCGATACCCCTCCGCTGAATTTGCAGCAGCTGGTGCAAGCGGCTGAAAAGCATCGTCCCGGCGAGGTCATGCAGTATTTCGGCTACGACGAAGAAGACCCTAACGGCGTGATCGCCATCATGGCGCCCACCGCCGGCACCGAGCCGAACTCATCCCACACCTTCATGCTCGACGCTCGCACCGGCGAAGCATTGGAAATGCCATCGGCCAATGGCGGGCTGATGATGGTCATGTTGCGTTTGCACGTGGACATGTTCGCTGGCCTGCCGGGCAAGTTGCTGCTGGCGTTCATGGGGATGCTGTTTGTGCTGGCGATTGTTTCCGGAACGGTGCTGTACTTGCCGTTCATGCGGCGCTTGAAGTTCGCCACCGTGCGCCACGACAAATCCATTCGTCTGCGCTGGCTCGACCTGCATAACCTGATCGGCGTGGTGACCCTGACCTGGGCGCTGGTGGTCGGTGTGACCGGCATGATCAATGCCTGCGCCGACTTGCTGATCGCCGCGTGGCGCAACGACAGCCTGAGCGCGATGGTCGCGCCTTATCACGATGTGCCACCGCTGACTCAATTGGCGCCTGCGACCCACCTGCTCGACATCGCCAAAGACGTCGCGCCGGGTATGCAGCCCGACTTCATCGCCTTCCCCGGTACGCGGCTTTCCAGCGAACACCATTACGCGGTATTCATGAAAGGCAGTACCCACCTGACTTCACACCTGCTGACCCCGGTGCTGATCGACGCCAGCACTCTGCAAGTCACGGCAGTGGCCGAGCGGCCGTGGTACATGGACGCCATGGGCATGTCGCAGCCGCTGCACTTCGGTGATTACGGCGGCATGCCGATGAAAATCCTCTGGGCGACCCTCGATGTGCTGACCATCCTCGTGCTCGGCAGCGGGGTTTATTTGTGGGTGGTGCGGCGCAAGGTCGCGAAACCTGTGCTCGAAAACGCGGGGAGCCCGGCATGAGACCGAGACAGTCGAATTTCTGGAAGGTCTTCGCCACGCCCACCGCCATCGCCCTGCTCAGCGCCGCGGGACTGTTCGCTGCGTTGTTGGGCGATGGCGTTTGGGACGCATTGAGCTGGCTTGGCTTAGGGATTCCCGCGGTCCTCGCCTTGCGCGGATTTCTGCAACGCCACTAAAAACTGTAGGAGCGAGGCTTGCCCGCGAAAGCGGAGTGTCATTCAACACTGATATCGACTGACACTCCGCTTTCGCGGGCAAGCCTCGCTCCTACAAGGGCTAAAGCCATGTTGAGCTATCGGCCCAACGCGCTATGCTGCCGACACTGCCCATGATCGAGATGCTGCCATGTCCGTCCCCAGCATGACCTTGTTCCACAATCCCGCGTCGCCCTTCGTTCGCAAAGTCATGGTGCTGCTGCACGAAACCGGTCAAACCAACCGTGTTGCGCTGCAAGCCAGCCAGCTCACGCCGGTCAGCCCCGATCTGGCACTCAACGAAGACAACCCGCTAGGCAAAATTCCAGCCCTGCGCCTGGCCGACGGCAATGTGCTGTACGACAGCCGGGTGATCCTCGACTATCTCGATCATCAGCACGTTGGCAATCCGCTGATCCCTCGCGACGGTTCGGCGCGCTGGCGGCGCCTGACCCTGGCCTCCCTGGCAGACGGAATCATGGATGCCGCGGTGATGGTTCGCTATGAAGTGGCCCTGCGCACTCCGGAAAAGCACTGGGACGAATGGCTCGACGGTCAGCGCGACAAGATTCGTCGCGCCCTGGCGCTGCTGGAGGCCGACGCGATTGCCGAGCTGACCAGCCATTTCGATGTGGCGGCGATCAGTGTGGCCTGTGCCTTGGGTTACCTGGATCTGCGCCATCCGGATCTGGAATGGCGCAAAGAGAATCCGAAGCTGGCAGAGTGGTATTTCGAAGTGAGTCAGCGGCCTTCGATGATTGCGACGATGCCCAAGGTTTAAATATTCGCTGGCTGTACCGGCCTCTTCGCGAGCAAGCCCGCTCCCACATTTAATCTTTGGTGTGCACAACTTTTTTGTTCACTGGAGATCTTTTGTGGGAGCGGGCTTGCTCGCGAATGCACCACACCGGATCCAACGGAAACAACCCGGCAATCCGCGTCGCCAACATCTCCCCCACTCGCTGATCCTCGCGCAATCCCAACGACCGGCTCATTCCACGGCTCCAATATCAAATTCCAGCGGCTTCGCGGTTTTCTGCCCGATCCCGTACCAATCCAGCTTCCGCGTCAGCACCATGAACACGCCCAGCAAACCGAACAGCAGCAGCGAGCCCATCAACAGCGCGTAATCCTCGGCACTCAGCAAGCCGTAGAGCAAGCCATACAACGCCGCCAATCCCGCCGAAAAACTCAAACCGTGGCGCACGCTGCGCAGCACATGGCAGACATAGAAACCGATCAACGCCACACAGCCACTCGCCGACAGCAGATACGCCAAGGCAAAGCCGATGTGCTCGGACAGCGACAGCAGCAACAGGTAGAAGAACGCCAGCGCCACGCCCACCAGCGCATATTGCACCGGGTGTACCGCCAGGCTTTTCAGTACTTCGAAGAGGAAGAAACCGGCGAAGGTCAGGACGATGAACAACAACGCGTATTTGATCGCCCGGTCGCTTTTCAGGTATTGGTCCACCGGGTCGATGAAGCTCACGCCGAAGCTGCGACCGCTGAACGCCTCGCAGTGACCGCCAGACACGCAACTGTTCAATGCTTCTTGCAGGTTGGTGGAAAAAAATGAGGTCTGCCAATGGGCCGTGAAACCCTGATCGGTGATTTCACGCTGGGCCGGCAGGTAGTTACCGATGAAGCTGGGATGAGGCCAATTGGCGGCCAGTGAAACCTTGCTGGTCTTGCCTACCGGAAGAATCTGCAACTGGCCGGTGCCTTGCAGGCGCAAGTCGAAACCGAACGCCAGTTCCGTGGCCTGTCTGGTATCCAGCGCTGGCAGCGTCACGTGCACACCCTCGCCCAACCAGCCCACTTGGCTACCCGGTACAAAATCCAGCTTCTGGCCATTGAGTTGGAGTTTCAGGGCATTTTCGATGCCACGAATGTCGCTGATGCCGACGGCCAGGAACGGTTGGTCGAAGCGGTAATCGGCGAAGTCCTCCTTGATACCCAGTTGCGCCGGGACCGAGAAATGCCCACTGATGCGGTTATCGGCATGGAACAGCCGGGCTTCGTAGATACCCCGGGCACGCAGTTCGGTCTGGACCTGGCCGTCCAGCTCGAAGCGCTCCGGCAGGAAATATAAACGCCCACGCTCTTCACCGACATCCTGATAGCGCTCGTTGGTTTTGTTGTTGGTTTTCCAGGTGCGCACTGTTTTGCGATAGGGCACCACCATCAGCGGGCCGCTCAGTTGCTGGCTGTAGCTGGAGCTGCGGGCGATATCTTCGAGCACACCGTCGCGCAGTTGTTGCCGCTCCTGGATTACGCCATTGATCATCAGCAACGGGATCAGCAGCAACAGAATCAAAAGGGCAATCGCCCCGAGTTTTAGGGTCAGGCTACGGTTCATGGGACTCTCCCTGTTTGGATGGGGAAAGTCTGGGGTCGATGTGTGGGGGTTTTATGGGGGGAATATGGAGATTTTGTGGAGGCTGGGCCGGCCTCTTCGCGAGCAAGCTCGCTCCTACATGAGTTTTGTGTTTATCATTTTTTTGTGCAACGACGCAGATCCAGTGTAGGAGCGAGCTTGCTCGCGAATGCCGCGACTCGGTCCTAAGACAGGCTCAATTTGACTTCAACCCCGCCGTCGACATTACCGATACTCATCGCACCGCCATGCAACTTGACCACCTCTTCAACGAAGTTAAGCCCTAACCCCGTACTTTTACGCCCACTGTCCAGACGCGGCAGTGAGTAAAAGCGCTCGCTCAAACGCGGCAATGCATAATCGGGAATCGCCTCGGCCTGGTTGAACAGCCTGAACTCAATCTGCTCACCGACTCGTTCGGCACTGAATCGCAGCAAGCCCTGAACCGGGGTGAAGTCCAAGGCATTCTCCAGCAGATTGCCCAGTGCCTGACGCAACAGAAACGGCTCGCCGAGCAGGTTCAAATCCGCTGCGATTTGCAGTTCCACACGCAACTGCTTGCCTTCGATTCGCGCAGCCTGCGCGCTTAACAGCTCTCCCACCAAACTCGCCAACGGCACCGCCACCCGCTCTTCCAGCCCTTGGCGCTGTTCCACCTGCGCCAGGTTCAACAGTCGTTCAATCAACTGCTGCATACGCGCACTTTCGCTATCGATATTGCTGACGAAACGCTGTTGCTGGGCCAGCGGCATCTCGCCTTGCAGTAACTCCGCCGCGCCACGAATCGCCGCCAGCGGGCTTTTCAATTCATGGGTCAGGGTATGCACATACCGCTCGACGTAGGCTTTGCCCTCGAGCTGAGTGCGCATCTGCTCCACCGCCGTGGCCAGTTGTTCCAGCTCGCCGCCACGATAATGCGGCACCTCGACCCGCCGCCCTTCGCTAATGGCCTGGGCATACGCCGTCAACCGCCGTAGCGCCGCGCTCAGCCACCAGGACAACAGCGCACCGAACAGCAAACCAAGGCCGATCAGCCCGGCGCCATAAATCAGCAGTCGCCGCTCGGTGCGATCAACGTAGGGCTGCAGCGAGCTGTTGGGCTTGGCTACCGTCACCACGCCGATGATCTGGCCGTTGTCGCGAATCGGCGCCCCGACGTGCATCACCGACGAGTTCGAATCATCCGGGTTGCCGCGCGTCGAACGAGCGCCGTACTCGCCGCGCAAGGTCAGGTAGACATCATTCCAGCGCGAGTAGTCCTGGCCCACCGCAATGCCGCTGGAATCCAGCACCACGATGCCCTTGGCATCGGTGACGTAAATGCGGTGGTTGACCTGATTCTTCGGCAGGCCCCAGATATTCGCCTTCGGTTGCCGTTCGCCGTAAGCCTTGAGCAGCTCGGGCCAGCGGTTCTGGCTGAGGGTGCCGGCCTTGAAGTCGTCACGCAGGATCTCGGCCATCAGGTTGGCGGTGTCCACCAGGGTTTCTTCGGTGGACTGGCGCACCCCGGGGCGGATTTCTTCCATCACGGTGTTGAGCACGAAGTAACCGGTCAGGCCGATAAACAGCACGTAGACCAGAAAAATCCGGATCCCCAGGGGCATCAGCTGTGCCCCGGGCTGTAGCTGTAACCGAGGCCGCGGTGAGTCTGGATCGGCTCGGCATCGGCTTTCACCAGCCGCAATTTGGCGCGCACGCTTTTGATGTGGCTGTCGATGCTGCGCTCATAACCGGCATCGGCGGCCACACCCAGGGCATCGAGCAATTGCTCGCGGCTGAAGACTCGCTCGGGTTGCTCCAACAGGCATTGCAGCAAACGAAACTCATGGCGAGTCAGACTCAGAGACTGACCACGATAGCTGATTTGCACCCGCTCGCTGTCGATGCGAAACAGCGCCGAGGAAACCTCCGCCACCGCTCGTGGCGCCATGCGCTTGAGAATCGCCCGGACCCGCGCCGCTACTTCCCGGGGGCTGAACGGTTTGACCACGTAATCGTCGGCACCGATCTCCAGACCGACCACGCGGTCAATCTCGGCGTCACGGGCGCTGAGGAAGATCACCGGCACTTCGCTGAAACGCCGCAACTGCTTGCAGGTTTCGAAGCCGCTGATGTCCGGCAGGCCGATGTCGAGAATGATCAGGTCGGCCGGCGTGGCGCGCTGATGTGCGAGCGCCGCCGCGCCAAGGCTCAACCAGGTGGTGGTGAAGCCCTCGCCCTGCAAGGCGAAAATCAGGGTGTCGGCAATCGCCGCTTCGTCTTCGACAATCAGGATATGAGGCATGGGGTCCGAGGGCGGCAGTGGAATGGGCGAACGGTGACTCAAGGGGGAATCGGCGTCAATCTGGCTGAGCTAAATTGCGGAGGGGTCTGTAGTACCTAGCAGTTTTGATAGTAGGCAATGGATAAAAAAGGCCTGATGCTGAAGGAACAGCTTTTTGGACCTAGCTCGGAGTTCAGTCGATGTCTACTCCTTCACGCAAAACGATACTGTTGGCAACCGATCAACAGCAGTCGGTGCTGAATGCCCTCGACGCGAATCAGCCTCACTCCATTGCCTACACACTCTATGGCTACCGTCCACGGGAAAACGGTTTGCTCAGCCAGCTCGGGTTTAATGGCGAACTGCCGGACCGGCTGACCGGGCTTTATCATTTGGGGAGAGAGTATCGGCAGTTCAATCCTGTGTTGATGCGGTTTAACAGTCCGGATAGATGGAGCCCGTTTGGGAGGGGTGGGTTGAATGCGTATGCGTACTGTGATGGGGACCCAAGAAATAAATTGGACCCGAGCGGGCACACTCCTGTTTGGCTGAAAAACTTTCTAAGATCACGTGGATTGATGAGGCGTCCGATTCAAAGAGCAATTGCAGCGGATGCGAGCACGTTCCGCCTTCCGCAAACAGTTCAGAGAAATACTCAGAAAAATATCCAGGCGTCCATCCCAGAGGATGGACGACCTAAAGAAATTGTAGAGATACAAAATCGCTTGGAGCTGGATCGCCAGAATCATGCTTTCAATCTTGAACAGTATCCCAACATCACCAATTACAGGAATCAGTCACACGTTCAAATTGATGGGAGCTTCATACCATCCAGAAAGGCGTATTCCAAGCTCGCCGTAGAACATCACAACAAAACCGGTCCCTCTATTTCTGCTCCTGCCGCCCGCCCCAAAAAAATAAGCTTCGAAGACCATGCAACGGTACATGAAGTCGAAACTCTGGTAGAGAAGCCTGTAGGGGGATGGAAAAAGGTGGCGGATATAAGGAAATAGACTCCGGTTACTCACAGCGATACCGCTGGTTCACTCTATGAAAGACTGCTTTTACTTAACAATCCGGCTTATCCGCCGTAAACCGCCGAGCCGGATTCACCGCCGCCCCAAACTCTCGCAACGCCTTGGCACCAATCAGCAACGGATAGTTGAAACTGCTACGGTCGGTAAGATTGACCTCAACCGTGCGCTTGACGTTACCCAGGCACAACTCCAGATCAACCACTGGCCGCTTGGTCGGTTCGATCGTTTCCTTGTCATCCTCGTCCTCTTCGGAGCGGGTCTTGATCTTGCTGATCCGCGCGACCTTGTGTTCGTAGACCTTGTTGCTGGCGCCTTTGGTGGCGAGGCGGAAACGCACCCACTCGTCGCCATCGCGGGTGAAGGTTTCGATGTCTTTGGCCGACAGCGACGCGGTCAGGGCGCCGGTGTCCATTTTGGCCTTGAGGACTTCGCCGCCGATTTCCGGCAGCGCGATGTATTCGTAACGCCCGTACAGGGTCGGCTCGGCGGCCAGGACTGGAAGAGCCACGAGGGAGAGCAGTGCAAGGAGAGATTTCACGTAATGGGCTTCCTTGGAGAGTGGGCAGCAGGATTTTAGACCGTTGTCTGGATGATCGTTCCCACGCTCCGCGTGGTAATGCCTCATGTGACGCTCTGCGTCACGCTTTGGGGACGCGGAGCGTCCCGGGCTGCATTCCCACGCAGAGCGTGGGAACGATCGGTATGAGGAGATTAATGGTCCAAACGTGAAACATTCGTCACCATCAATTTGGCCTGCCTCCCGAAGCTGCTTATCATGGCGCGCCCACATGCGTTCAAGAGTTGCTTATGCGCCGCCTGCTCACCGGCTGTCTGGTTACCCTGCTGCTGTTGCTCAACACCTTGGTCCTGTTCGGGCCGCTGATGGTGTTCGCACTGCTCAAACTGCTCCTTCCCGGTCACTTTCGCGATAACGCCTCGTCGGCGGTGATGTGGATTGCCGAAACCTGGGCCGAGATCGACAAGCTGATCTTCCGTCTGTGCATTCCCACGCAATGGGACATTCGCGGCGGTGACGATCTGCACCGCGACACCTCATACCTGGTGATCAGCAACCATCAATCCTGGGTCGATATTCCGGCACTGATCCAGACATTGAACCGGCGCACGCCATTCTTCAAATTCTTCCTCAAGAAAGAACTGATCTGGGTGCCGTTCCTGGGTCTGGCCTGGTGGGCGCTGGATTACCCGTTCATGAAACGCTACACCAAGGCGTTTCTCGCCAAAAACCCGGAGCTGACCGGCAAGGATCTGGAAATCACCAAACAAGCCTGCGAGCTGTACAAGCGTCAACCGGTGACGGTAGTCAATTACCTCGAAGGCACTCGATATAGCACGGCGAAAAGTACCCAGCAGCAATCACCGTTCGCCCATCTCCTCAAGCCCAAAGCGGGTGGCGTGGCCTTCGTGCTGGCGGCAATGGGCGAACAACTGGATGCGATTCTCGATGTGGCGGTTGTTTACCCGCAGCAAAAAATTCCGGGGTTCTGGGAGTTGATCAGCGGCAACGTGCCGAGGGTGATCATCGACATCAAGACCCGCGAACTCGACCCGGCGTTGTGGCAAGGCGATTATGAAAACGATGCGCTGTTTCGGGAAAAGGTCCAGAACTGGGTCAACCAGCTCTGGATCGAAAAAGACCGGCGTATCGACGCGTTGCGCGCCGAAAGCCACTGATCAACTACCGGTGCCGGTGCCCCAGATCCCGCCGAGGTTTTGCAGCAGCGAACCGGCGACGCCTTGCTGACCGAGGTATTGCAGAATCACCGGGGCAAACACGCCGATCATGCCAGTGTCCATGCCCAGGGCGCTGAAGGCGTTGTTGAGGTCGTTGGTGTCCTTGACGTTACCCAGCAAACCATCGAGCAAAGCATTCTTGTCCGATCCCGCGCCGAGCAGCCCACCCAATCCGTTCAGGCCGCCGATGGCACTGTTACCGGCAATCTGACTGAGGCCCGGCACGTTTTTACTCAGCTCGGAAAAGTCCTCGCCACTGAGTTGGTTCCGGGCCAGCCCCAACATCGCACCGGCACCGCCCACGGCCTGCTCCGGGGTGATGTCGAGCTGCGAGCCTAGCGTATTGAGCAAACCGGCCGCCTTGGGTGCCGCCGCCACGGCGCCATCGCCCTCGTCGCCCTGCATCGCCGAAACCGCATTGACCGCATCGCTGAGGCTGAACTGTGCGAAGACCGGGCTGGCGAACAGGGCCAACAGCGAAGCCAATGCAAAACCGCGTGAAATCTTCATCCCGACATCCTCATGTGCCATGAAACCGCCCGGTTAACGGACGGAAAAGCTGCCGGTTTGACCGAGTATGCGTCGGCATGTTCCTCGTTGAGCCGTTCATTTTTCTCTGCGTTTTCTGACCCTATCAGTTCTGCCAGTAGGCACCCCGGGTCGATTGCGTCACAGTAAAACTGTGAATCGACGAATCGTTCAGGGAGCTTCCAATGTCGCCCAATCGCGAAACCCTGCTTTGCCGCTACTACTATGATCCGCTGGATCGACTGGTCGATAGCATGCCTTCTGCGCAGGCCAGTGTTCAACGCTTCTATCTGAAAGATCGCCTGGCCACCGAAATTCAGGGCGTAGTGCAGCGTTCGATCATGCAGAACGAAGATCAACTGCTAGCGCAGCAACAGCGCCAGAGCGGCGCCGTGGAAACGCGTTTACTCGTCACTGATCAACAGCGTTCGGTGTTGAACGTGCTCGACAGGGCTTCATCGCATCCTATTGCATACTCGCTGTACGGCCATCGTCCAGCGGAGAACGGCTTGCTCAGCCTGCTCGGGTTCAACGGCGAACGACCGGATCCGGTGACAGGGTATTATTTGCTGGGTAATGGTTATCGGGCATTTAACCCAGTGTTAATGCGATTTAACAGCCCGGACAGTTGGAGTCCGTTTGGGAAAGGGGGGTTGAATGCGTATGGATATTGCTCTGGGGACCCAATAAATCGAGACGACCCAACGGGACATAGCTGGAAAGTAATCTTGGCCAATTTAAAGAAAATATCGAAAATGGCAAAAAGCCCTGCTCAAAATGCAGCGCATCAACCATTAAAAGTTTTGAAAATAAACAACCTAAAAAACATAGCAAATGGTGTCGCGAGTTTCGAAGACACGTACAAGGGAGGCCGACGCATAAACTTCATCTCTCACGCAAACAAACCCACGAGCTACGGCTCAAGTCTAATTGTAGACAATACTGAATGGGGACCTATGAAACTGTTTATGAGCGCGCAAAAAAAAGGGATAAATTTCGAATCGTTCGATGATGCCAGAGTTATTTCTTGCTACTCTGGCAATGGGCATACCGATTCATTTGCAGCAAGTTTTGCGAGACTAATTAAAAAGCCTACCAAAGGTTACATGGGGAAAGTGCACACAACCCAAGACGTACTTGACTTATCAAAAGGGCTATCGACCACACCGAACAGCGCTAAACACACCTCGAAACAATCACTTAATGATATGTACCCTTCAAAAGACTTTTTCATTGACAAAGTAAATCCATACAACCACAAAACAGAAAAAGACAGCTATTACGATTTTACTTTTAGATCTGTAAGGTATCTACCATAGACGGATTATAAAGTTAATACCGAGAATAGTGGCGATCTTGATCCGGTCCCACATGATCGCCTGCATCAGCTGACGGTTGTACTTCACTAGCGTTTGACCGGTGCGGAAGCTGTGGAACTTGGCCTCCCAAGACTACAAGTGAACGAGCCTGCATCCGTTCGCCCTATCAGATCTGCCAGTAGGCAGCCCCGATCAATTGCGCCACAGTGAAACCCTGGATAAAAGAACTCATTCAGGAAATCCGGCCATGCTGCTCGACCGCGAAACGCTGCTCTGCCGCTACGACTACGACCCGTTGGACCGACTGGTCGATTGCACACCTTCGGCACAGGCCAATGTTCAACGGTTCTACCTGAAAGATCGCCTGGCCACCGAAATCCAGGACGCTGTGCAACGTTCGATCATGCAGCATGACGATCAACTGCTGGCGCAACAACAGCGCCAGAGCGGCGCCGTGGAAACGCGATTGCTCGCCATTGATCAACAGCGTTCGGTGTTGAACGTGCTCGACAGGGCTTCATCGTATCCCCTCGCCTACACGCCTTACGGCCATCGTCCAGCGGAGAACGGCTTGCTCAGCCTGCTCGGCTTCAATGGCGAACGGCCAGATCCGGTGACGGGGGCTTATTTGTTGGGCAATGGTTATCGGGCGTTTAACCCAGTGTTGATGCGGTTTAACAGCCCGGATAGTTTGAGCCCTTTTGCACAGGGCGGGTTGAATGCTTATGCGTATTGCATGGGGGATCCCATTAATCGAGTGGATGCATCCGGTCGCTCATGGACTAAAGTAATATCCCTTCTGTTTTCCGACCCACATTTAGCCAGTACAACAAAACTAAAAAACAAGGTGGACATTGCCTCTGACATCACAGCATTCGACGATCACACAAAGAGATCTTTTTTCAAGAAAGATAAAAGATTAAACGTTATCATTCACGGCAACGGAGTACAAAAAAACAATACTCACATGGGCGTTACCAATGGAAAAGAAATTTCACCACAAGACCTAACAAACAAGCTGGCGAGCAATACAGGATTAAGCGACAACAAGTACAGACAACTACACTTAATCATGTGCCACGGGGGAGCTGGCAGCAACCCATATGCCCAACAAGTCGCCAACCTGACAGGACTGCCCACCACATCCTACATCGGTCGTGTTTCTTACTCCACGATTCAAAACAAAACTTCACAAAGAATATACATTCACCAGTCAAACAAATTAATAAAATCTGATTCACCTCATTACTCAGACGTAACTTACAACCCAGTTCACTTTAACCCAATCCGGACAAAATCCGATAAATTGCGCTCCTCCCCGTAAGATTTGGATCATTAATTTTGTATGGGTGAAGCAAATAAAAAACATTAAAAATTCACACAACCGAGAAGGGCGACACTACGCCGCCCTTTTTAGTATCACTTACGCCGCACTAAACATCTTATGCGGATCAATCACAAACTTCTTCGGCACGCCCGCATCGAACTCGCCATACCCGCGTGGCGCGTCATCCAGGCTGATCACCTCAACCCCAACGATGTCAGCAATCTTGATGCGGTCCCACATGATCGCCTGCATCAGCTGGCGGTTGTACTTCATCACTGGCGTCTGGCCGGTGTGGAAGCTGTGGGATTTGGCCCAGCCCAGACCGAAACGAATGCTCAGGCTGCCCATTTTCGCGGCGGCATCCACCGCACCCGGATCTTCAGTCACGTACAGGCCAGGGATACCGATCTTGCCTGCCACGCGCACCACGCCCATCAGGGAGTTGAGTACGGTGGCCGGGGCTTCGTGTTTCACGCCGGCATGGCCGTGGCCGCGGGCTTCGAAACCTACGGCGTCGACGGCGCAATCCACTTCTGGTTCGCCCAGCAGCGCGGCGATTTGTTCGTGCAGTGGGGTGTCTGTCGACAGGTCGGCAATTTCGAAACCCTGAGCCTTGGCGTGGGCCAGGCGGATCGGGTTGACGTCACCGATGATCACCACTGCAGCGCCCAACAGGCGAGCGGAAGCGGCAGCGGCCAGACCGACCGGGCCGGCGCCCGCGATGTATACGGTGCTGCCTGGGCCAACGCCGGCGGTCACTGCGCCGTGGTAACCGGTCGGCAGGATGTCGGAGAGGCAGGTCAGGTCGCGGATTTTTTCCATCGCGCGATCGCGATCCGGCAGTTTCAGCAGGTTGAAGTCGGCGTACGGCACCATCGCGTATTCAGCCTGGCCACCGGTCCAGTCGCCCATGTCGACATAACCGTAAGCACCGCCCGGACGCGCCGGGTTGACGCTCAGGCAGACGCCGGTGTGCTGTTCTTTGCACGAACGGCAACGACCACATGCAACGTTGAAGGGTACCGATACCAGATCGCCGATCTGCAGGTTCTCGACGCCGCTGCCCTTCTCGATCACTTCACCGGTGATCTCGTGACCCAGCACCAGACCGGTCTGGGCGGTGGTACGACCGCGCACCATGTGCTGATCGGAACCACAGATGTTGGTGGAAACTACGCGCAGGATGACAGCGTGCTCGATCTTCCTGCCGCGCGGGTCCTGCATTTTGGGATAGTCGATTTTCTGTACTTCGACTTTGCCTGCGCCGAGATACACGACACCACGATTACCAGACATGCTTTCACCTCGCTGTTGTTTTTATGTAGCGGTCGCGTCGCCATGGATCGGCGGCGCGTTGATTGCTCGAGTTGTTGCTTGTGTGTTTTGCGTTGTTTGGAAGGGCCCCTTCGCGGGCAAGCCTCGCTCCTACAGGGATTGAAGCCGTTCCCATTTTTTTTTGCGGGCCACCTCTACCCTGTAGGAGCGAGGCTTGCCCGCGAAGGCGATCTAAAGAACGACGGTGCGATTGGCGTTCAGAAACACGCGTCGTTCGATGTGATAACCCACGGCCCGCGCCAGGGTCAGCCCTTCAATATCCCGCCCCTTGGCAATCAGGTCTTCGGGATAATGACTATGATCCACAGCCTCCACGCCCTGGGCGATGATCGGGCCTTCGTCCAGGTCGTTGTTAATGTAATGCGCCGTGGCGCCGACCAGTTTCACGCCCTTGTTGTAGGCCTGGTGATACGGCTTGGCGCCTTTGAAACCCGGCAGCAGGGAGTGGTGGATATTGATCGCCTTGCCATCGAGTTTGCGGCACAGCTCTGGCGACAGAACCTGCATGTAACGGGCAAGGATCACCAGCTCGGCGCCGGACTCTTCGACCACCTGCCAGACCTGACGCTCCTGCGCCGGCTTGTCGTTCGGGTCCAGCGGAAAGTGGTAGTACGGAATCTGGTGCCAGTCGGCCAACGGCTTGAGGTCCGGGTGGTTGGAGACTACGGCGACCACGTCCATCGACAACTGGCCGATGCGCTGGCGGTAGAGCAAGTCGTTGAGGCAGTGATCGGCCTTGGAGACCATGATCACTACTTTTGGCCGGTGGTGCGGCGGGGTCAGTTCGAAGATCATCCCGAAGGCTTCACCACGCTCTGCCAAACCTGCGCGAAAGGCTTGTTCGTCGAAGCCGTCGGGCTGGCGGAATTCCACGCGAATGAAGAAACGACCCGAGAGCCGGTCATCGAAGGAGTGGTGCTCGGTGACGTAGCAGCCCTGCTCGAACAGAAAGCGGGTCACCGCATCCACGGTGCCGAGGACGCTGGGGCAGTCGGCGGTCAGAATCCATGTGTCTGGGGCGCGGCTCATAGTGCGGTGACTCCTATCTGATCGTTCCCACGCTCTGCGTGGGAACGCCGCCATGGACGCTCTGCGTCCGGCTGTAAAAGGGACGCAGAGCGTCCCGGGATGCATTCCCACGCTGAGCGTGGGAACGATCAGCGGAGCGTGGGAACGATCATTACGCCTGGACGCTAAGCCCGTACTCAGCAGAGGCATCCTGCAACCACAACCACCAGTAATCCGAGAAGCTGCGGCGAATCAGCAGCTCCCAAGTGTCTTCGGCGGTATGGCGGATCATCAGCTGCGACTTGGCGAACACCGTGCCGACAGCCTTGCCCACCGGGAAGTTGTTGGGATGCACGTCGTAGCTGGTGGACTTCATCAGCACCTGACGCACGTTCGGGCCGCTCAGCTCGAGGATTTGCTGGCCACCGCTGACGTTGACGATCTGGATGTGCAGGTCGCCCAGCGCTTTGCGGAGTTTTTGCTCGGCGGCGAATTCTTCACCGGTCGGCACGATCAGCAGCCATTCATCCGGCCCCATCCATTGCAGGCTGGTTTCGCCTTTGACGATGACGGTCAACGCACCCGGCAATTCGATGCCAAGGGCTTTGTGCACGCCAGCGGCGAAAGCCGCATCGTGCCCATCGCCACGGATGGTCAGGTGACCGAGGAGTTTTTTCTCACGCACGATCACGCCGGCGTTCTTGCGACCCTTGCCCACCAGGCTGGCGAGGTCGGCATGATGCAGCGACGACTCGGCCTTGGCCCCGGTGGTTGGGCGTTGTTGGTAAACATTGGCTGCGGTCATAAAGCACCTTTCTTTTGTTGATCGTTCCCACGCTCTGCGTGGGAATGCCGCCATAGACGCTCTGCGTCCGGCTGTTAAAGGGACGCGGAGCGTCCCGGGATGCATTCCCACGCTGAGCGTGGGAACGATCGAGCTGTGGTGTTACACGTTCTGGCGATCGCCTTTCGGATCGAAGAACACCGAAGAAACGATTTCCGCCTCGATCACGCTGCCGTCGGCCAGCGGTGCGAACACACGTTCACCCATGCGCTTCAAACCGCCCTTGACCACACCCATGGCAAACGAATAGCCGAGGGAGTTGTGCAAGTAGCTGGAGGTCACGTGGCCGACCATGGTCATCGGGATGGTTTGCTTGGTGTTGAACACCAGTTGCGCACCTTCCGGCAGCCATTTGGTCGGATCGATCGGCTTCAGACCGACCAGCTGTTTGCGCTGATCACGCACGCAGTCTTCGCGGTTCATGCCACGCCAGCCGATCCACGAGAACGGTTTGGTGCGACCGACACACCAGCCCATGTTCAGGTCGTCCGGGGTCATCGAGCTGTCAGTGTCCTGACCGACGATGATGAAGCCCTTCTCTGCCCGCAGTACGTGCATGGTTTCGGTGCCGTACGGAGTCAGGTTGTACTTCTTCCCGGCCTCGACGATTTTCTCGAGTACGCCCATGGCGTAGTCGGCCTGCACGTTGACTTCGTACGACAGCTCGCCGGTAAACGAAATCCGGAATATCCGCGCCGGTACGCCGCCGACCAGCGCTTCTTTCCAGGTCATGAACGGGAAGGCTTCGTTGCTCAGGTCGGCGTCGGTGACTTCGCTGAGCAGCTTGCGGCTGTTCGGCCCCGACAGGGTCATGGTCGCCCAATGGTCAGTCACGGACGTGAAGTACACCTTCAGGTCTGGCCATTCGGTCTGATGGTAGATTTCCAGCCATTGCAGCACGCGTGCAGCGCCGCCGGTGGTGGTGGTCATCACGAAATGGTTGTCGGCCAGGCATGCGGTCACGCCGTCGTCGAACACCATGCCGTCTTCTTTACACATCAGGCCGTAACGCGCCTTGCCCACATCGAGCTTGGTCCAGGCGTTGGTGTAGATGCGGTTGAGGAACTCACGCGTGTCCGGGCCCTGGATGTCGATCTTGCCCAGGGTCGAAGCGTCCAGCAGGCCGACGCTGTCGCGCACGGCTTTGCATTCGCGTTTCACGGCGGTGTGCAGGTCTTCACCGTTTTTCGGGAAGTACCAAGGACGTTTCCACTGACCGACGTCTTCGAATTCGGCGCCGTTCTTCACGTGCCAATGATGCAGCGCGGTGAAACGAACCGGCTCGAAGATGTGCCCGCAGTGACGGCCGGCCACGGCGCCGAAGGTTACCGGCGTGTAGTTCGGACGGAACATGGTGGTGCCCATCTGCGGGATGGTCACGTTCAGCGAACGGGCGGCAATGGCCAGACCGTTGACGTTGCCGAGCTTGCCCTGATCGGTGCCGAAGCCCAGCGCGGTGTAGCGCTTGACGTGCTCGACCGACTCGAAGCCTTCGCGGGTCGCCAGTTCGATGGCGGCAGCTGTGACGTCGTTTTGCAGGTCGACGAATTGCTTCGGTGCCCGTGCGGTGGCTTTTTCGTGAGGCACCTGGAACAGCGCCAACGTCGGTTCTTCCAGACGGCTCAGGGCTTTCGGCAAGGTGCCTTCGACCCCGCTGAAACCGGCTTCGCTGGCGGCGCGAGCGCCTCCTTCAAAACCGTCTGCCAGCGAATCGCCGAGGCCGTAGACGCCGTTGATACCACCAACGCACACGCGTTTTTGCGGTGCTTCGCCCGGTACGAAACCGAGAATGTCTTCACGCCAGATCGGCTTGCCGCCCAAGTGCGAGGCCAGGTGAACAACAGGGCTGTAACCGCCGGAACTGGCGACCAAATCGCAATCAAGCCATTCACCAGGGCTGGTCACGGTGTGTGCTTTTACGTCAATCGCGGCAACGCGAGCGGCGGTGACGTGCTTGCTGCCACGGGCCTCAATCACGGCGCTGCCAGTCAGGATGCGAATGCCTTTCGCGCGCGCTTCTTCCACCAGCGCACCGCGAGGGTTGCTGCGGGCATCGGCGATCGCCACCACTTGCAGACTGGCGTCGAGCCAGTCCAGCGCAACGCGGTAGGCGTGGTCGTTGTTGGTCGACAGCACCAGTTTCTTGCCCGGTGCCACACCATAACGACGCACATAAGTCGACACAGCGCCGGCGAGCATGTTGCCCGGCACGTCGTTGTTGCCATAAACCAGTGGACGCTCATGAGTACCGGTCGCCAGCACGACACGCTTGGCGCGAACCCGGTGGATGCGCTGACGCACCTGGCCAATCGGGGCGCGGTCGCCGAGGTGATCGGTGAGGCGCTCGTGAATGGTCAGGAAGTTATGGTCGTGGTAACCGTTGACCGTGGCGCGCGGCAACAGCAGCACGTCCGGGGTGTTTTTCAGCTCGGCGATGACGCTGGCAACCCATTCGGTAGCGGGTTTGCCGTCGAGGCTTTCGCGGGAATCGAGCAGGCTGCCGCCGAACTCTTCCTGCTCATCGGCCAGGATCACACGCGCACCGCTACGGGCAGCCGCCAGTGCAGCCGCCAGACCCGCAGGGCCAGCGCCGACGATCAGCACGTCGCAGTGCTGGTTCATGTAGTCGTAGGTGTCCGGATCGTTCTCGGTCGGCGAGCGGCCAAGACCGGCAGCCTTACGAATGTACTTCTCGTAGGTCATCCAGAACGATTGCGGGTACATGAAGGT
The DNA here is from genome assembly GCF_022014505.1 of Pseudomonas sp. PGPR40. Classification (NCBI taxonomy): domain Bacteria; kingdom Pseudomonadati; phylum Pseudomonadota; class Gammaproteobacteria; order Pseudomonadales; family Pseudomonadaceae; genus Pseudomonas; species Pseudomonas sp. PGPR40. The sequence continues at coordinate 124,585 of NZ_JAKLSP010000013.1, forward strand.
TTTGTAGTAGAAGCCCGGTGGCATCAGCTTGCCGCCGACCTTGCCGAGAATCCCCATCATGTCGTTGTTCACGCTTGGCCAGCCGTTGGTGCTGGTGGCGACCAGGCCTTGATACAGCGCTTGTTGCGTGGCGCGTACGTTCGGGATCTGCGTAGCTTCGGTCGCACCGATCTGCAGCACGGCGTTCGGCTCTTCGGCACCGGCAGCGAAGATGCCGCGTGGGCGCGAATACTTGAAGCTGCGGCCGATGATGTCGACACCGTTGGCCAGCAAGGCGGCGGCCAAGGAATCGCCTTCAAAGCCTTTGTAGATCTGGCCGTTGAAGGTGAAGCTCAGCACTTTGTTGCGGTCGATGCGTCCGCCGTTGGACAGGCGATTGATCTGGCTCATACCTTCTCTCCCAGAGCCGTGGCGGCCGCTTTCGGGCTGTCGGTCTTGTCGGTGAACTGCGGCTTGGTGCCGATCTTGTAGGTTTCGAGAATCTCGTAGGTCACGGTGTCACGGGTGACGTTGAAGTACTGACGGCAACCGGCAACGTGATCCCACAGCTCGTGGTGCAAACCGCGAGGGTTATCGCGGAAGAACATGTAGTCGCCCCACTCCTCGTCGGTGCAGCTGTTCGGATCCAGTGGGCGCGGGATGTGCGCCTGGCCGGATGCGTGGAATTCCTCTTCGGAGCGCAGTTCGCCACAGTGAGGACAGAAGATATGCAACATAGGGATTTCTCCTGTTAGTGGGCGACTGCTGCAGCGCCGTGTTCGTCGATCAACGCACCGTTGTGGAAACGGTCGATGGAGAAAGGTGCGGCCAATGGGTGCATCTCACCCTTGGCCAGGCTTGCGGCAAACACGTTGCCCGAGCCAGGTGTTGCCTTGAAACCACCGGTGCCCCAACCGCAGTTGAAGAACATGTTCGGGACCGGGGTTTTCGAAATGATCGGGCATGCATCCGGCGTGGTGTCGACGATGCCGCCCCACTGACGGTTCATGCGAACGCGCGACAGCACCGGGAACATCTCGACGATGGCCTGAATGGTGTGCTCGATCACCGGGTACGAACCACGCTGGCCGTAGCCGTTGTAGCCGTCGATACCGGCGCCGATCACCAGGTCGCCCTTGTCGGACTGGCTGATGTAACCGTGTACGGCGTTGGACATGATCACGCTGTCGATAATCGGCTTGATCGGCTCGGACACCAGGGCTTGCAGCGGGTGCGATTCGATCGGCAGACGGAAACCGGCGAGTTTGGCCATGTGCCCGGAGTTACCGGCGGTGACCACACCGACGCGCTTGGCGCCGATGAAACCCTTGTTGGTTTCAACACCGATGCACACACCGTTTTCCTTGCGGAAGCCGATCACTTCGGTCTGTTGAATCAGGTCCACGCCCAATGCGTCGGCGGCACGGGCAAAGCCCCACGCCACGGCATCGTGACGGGCCACGCCGCCGCGACGCTGGACGGTTGCGCCCATCACCGGGTAGCGAGTGTTCTTGGAGCAGTCGAGGTACGGAATCTCGTCTGCTACCTGTTTGGCATCGAGCAGCTCACCGTCCACGCCGTTGAGGCGGTTGGCGCTGACCCGACGCTCGGAATCACGAATGTCCTGCAGGGTGTGGCACAGGTTGTAAACGCCACGCTGGGAGAACATCACGTTGTAGTTCAGGTCCTGGGACAGGCCTTCCCACAATTTCATCGCGTGTTCGTACAGGTGCGCCGACTCGTCCCACAGGTAGTTGGAGCGAACGATGGTGGTGTTGCGCGCGGTGTTACCGCCGCCCAGCCAGCCTTTCTCGACCACGGCCACGTTGGTGATGCCGTGTTCCTTGGCCAGGTAGTAAGCGGTCGCCAGACCATGCCCGCCACCGCCGACGATGACCACGTCATAGACCTTTTTAGGGGTCGGCGTGCGCCACATCTTCTGCCAGTTTTCGTGATGGCTGAGGGAGTGTTTGAAGAGGCCGAAGCCCGAATAGCGTTGCATAGTCATTTACTCCAAAACCGCGCTCAGCGATAAACCGGGAAGTCCGCGCACAGGGCTGCCACTTGCTGCGCGACATTGGCCTCGACATCGGCGTCGCCGAGGTTGTCGAGAATGTCGCAGATCCAGCCGGCCAGCGTGACGCACTGGGTGACCTTGAAGCCGCGAGTGGTCACCGCCGGGGTGCCGATGCGCAGGCCGGAGGTCACGAACGGCGACTGTGGATCGTTCGGGACAGCGTTCTTGTTCACGGTGATGTGGGCGCGACCGAGTGCTGCATCCGCCTCTTTACCGGTGAGGCCCTGACGGATCAGGCTGACCAGGAACAGGTGGTTATCGGTACCGCCGGACACTACATCGTAGCCGCGTTTGATAAATACGCCGGCCATCGCCTGAGCGTTATCGATCACTTGCTGCTGGTAAGCCTTGAAGCCAGGCTCCAACGCTTCCTTGAAGCACACCGCCTTACCGGCGATCACGTGCATCAGCGGGCCGCCCTGGGCACCCGGAAAAACCGCGGCGTTGAGCTTTTTCTCGATTTCTTCGTTGGCCTTGCACAGGATCAGGCCGCCACGTGGACCGCGCAGGGTCTTGTGGGTGGTGGTGGTGACCACGTCGGCGTAAGGCAGCGGGTTCGGGTACAGGCCAGCAGCGACCAGACCGGCAACGTGGGCCATGTCGACGAACAGCAGCGCACCGACCTTATCGGCGATCTGGCGGAAGCGTGGGAAATCCAGAGTCTTGGAGTAAGCCGAGAAGCCGGCAACGATCATTTTTGGCTTGCATTCGACGGCCAGGCGCTCGACTTCGTCGTAATCGATCAGCCCGGTCTTGGTGTCGATGCCATACTGCACGGCGTTGTACAGCTTGCCCGAGGACGACACTTTGGCGCCGTGGGTCAAGTGGCCGCCATGGGCCAGGCTCATGCCGAGGATGGTGTCGCCGGCTTGCAGCAGGGCCAGGTACACGGCGCCGTTAGCCGAGGAACCGGAGTGCGGCTGAACGTTGGCGTAATCGGCGCCGAACAATTGCTTGGCGCGTTCGATGGCCAGGGCTTCAACCTTGTCGACGTGCTCGCAGCCACCGTAGTAGCGCTTGCCCGGATAACCTTCGGCGTATTTGTTGGTCAGGCCGCTGCCTTGCGCTTCCATCACGCGCTTGCTGGTGTAGTTCTCCGACGCGATCAGCTCGATGTGATCTTCCTGACGTTGCTCCTCGGCATTCATCGCCGCCAGCAGTGCATCGTCGTAACCCTGGATCTGGTCTTGCTTGCTGAACATCGCGTCTCTCCCAGCGGCATCTATGCGCCATTCGTCTCGGTAAGGCACTGGCGTTACGGCAGTGCCCTTTGAATGCGATGGTATGACCGGCGCAGACAGGTCAAATGCCTATGGACGCCACGCAAAGGTGCGTTTACGACATGGACCGAAAAGGCTGCGCGTAACCCCTGTGGGAGCGGGCTTGCTCGCGAATGCGGTTTGTCATCCAACACTGATGTTGACTGACCTGACGCATTCGCGAGCAAGCCCGCTCCCACAGGGTTATGCGAGAGCTTCGCGCAGGGCAAGTAATACAAGGAAGTGCGCAGGGTAGAGGGCATATGCCCAGCGCCGCATAGGCGGTGGTTTTACGCCACGGGCGTGTCGCAACAAGACCAGCCCCAGCCATGGCGCAATCAGACAAGTGGCAATAGCCGCCATCGCCACGTGATTACCCAATCGAACGGCGTAATACAGCACCTGCCATTGATTAGCTGCCAGACAGACCAGCCCCGGCAGAAGGCTGAAATACCAGGGTCGGTGGATGACCAGCAATATCGCCAGCGGCAACAGCACGCCGAAGAAACCAAACATCAGTCGTTCCGGGAACAAAGCCGCCAGCAACAAGGCACCGGCCGCCAATAGTCGCGACTCAAGCATCCCGTGCTGCCAGCCACGGACCACCAACAGACCCAAGACCAACGTGGGCAGCACGTTTAAGGTGTCGTGATCAGGAATGTACAGCCGATAAGGAATTTCGCTCAGGGCGCTAAAAAGCAACAACCAACCGAGGTAACGCCACTGGCCATCGGTCGTTGCTGCACGGGCTCGCGACAGGTTCGCCGCCATCGCCAAACAGAACCACGGGAATGCCAATCTACCCGGCACATACAGAAAATCGATGGAATAACCGACATATCGCAGGTGATCGATCACCATGCTCAGCAGCGCCAGCCACTTGAGCAGATCCAGTGCACCATCCCGTTGAGTCATGTGCATAATTGCCCGTCAACCGTGTATTTTTCTGACAGCAACATCCCGTGTGCTCCCCGGACGATCTTCGGTAAAGTGCGCACCATCATTGACCAACGAAGCGCCACAAGCGCCTCGATCACGGAAGCAGGCCATGACCGACAAGAGCCAACAATTCGCCAGCGACAACTATTCCGGTATCTGCCCTGAAGCCTGGGCGGCCATGGAACAGGCCAACCACGGCCACCAGCGCGCTTACGGCGACGATGAGTGGACCGCACGCGCCGCGGATCAATTCCGCAAACTGTTCGAAACCGACTGCGAGGTGTTCTTCGCCTTCAACGGCACCGCGGCCAACTCGCTGGCCCTGTCGTCGCTGTGCCAGAGTTACCACAGCGTGATCTGCTCGGAAACCGCCCACGTCGAAACCGACGAATGCGGCGCACCGGAATTCTTCTCCAACGGTTCCAAGCTGCTCATCGCCCGCACCGAAAACGGCAAGCTGACCCCGGAATCGATCCGCGAAATTGCCCTCAAGCGCCAGGATATCCATTACCCCAAACCCCGCGTCGTGACCCTGACCCAGGCCACCGAAGTCGGCAGCGTGTATACACCGGATGAAATCCGCGCCATCAGCGTCACCTGTAAAGAACTGGGCCTGAACCTGCACATGGACGGCGCACGTTTCTCCAATGCTTGCGCGTACCTGGGTTGCTCACCAGCGGACCTGACCTGGAAGGCCGGCGTCGACGTGTTGTGCTTCGGCGGCACGAAAAACGGCATGGCGGTGGGCGAAGCGATTCTGTTCTTCAATCACACACTGGCCGAAGACTTCGATTACCGCTGCAAGCAGGCCGGTCAACTGGCGTCGAAGATGCGCTTCCTCTCGGCGCCGTGGGTCGGGATTCTGGAAAACGACGCCTGGCTCAAATACGCCCGCCACGCCAACCACTGTGCGCAGTTGCTGGCCGAACTGGTGAGTGACATTCCGGGCGTTGAACTGATGTTCCCGGTACAGGCCAACGGCGTGTTCCTGCAACTGTCGGAACCGGCCATCGCCGCACTGACCGCCAAGGGCTGGCGCTTCTACACCTTCATCGGCAACGGCGGCGCGCGGTTCATGTGCTCGTGGGACACCGAAGAAGAACGCGTACAGGAATTGGCGGCGGATATTCGGGAAGTAATGGCGGCCTGACACCCACCAGGCTGATCGTTCCCACGCTCTGCGTGGGAATGCCTCTCGGGACGCTCCGCGTTCCCGCCTCACCGCTGACGCAATGCCGAGCACCGTTGTGACGTAGAGCGTCACGGGCTGCATTCCCACGCGGAGCGTGGGAATGATCAAACTGGCCGCGCTGACCGCCAAGGGTTGGCGAGTCATGACAGCGAGCCCCCCCACCGAGCTGATCGTTCCCACGCTCTGCGTGGGAATGCCTCTCGGGACGCTCCGCGTTCCTGCCTCACCGCTGACGCAATGCCGAGCACCGTTGTGACGCAGAGCGTCACGGGCTGCATTCCCACGCGGAGCGTGGGAATGATCAAACTGGCCGCGCTGACCGCCAAGGGTTGGCGAGTCATGACAGCGAGCCCCCCCACCGAGCTGATCGTTCCCACGCTCTGCGTGGGAATGCCTCTCGGGACGCTCCGCGTTCCTGCCTCACCGCTGACGCAATGCCGAGCACCGTTGTGACGCAGAGCGTCACGGGCTGCATTCCCACGCGGAGCGTGGGAACGATCATTGGAGGCGCATCGCAATTTCCCACTCTCTCTGCGGCACTGTCCTCTAGCGCCATCACATAACCCCGCTCACCCTAGGCATTCCCTCGCAAAGGAATGCATCCATGGGCCGAAGCCGCTACACCATTACCGAACCCGACAAACCCCATTTCCTGACCTGCACCCTCATGGAATGGCTTCCGCTGTTTATTCGCCCCTACATTGTCGATCACCTGCTCAATTGCTGGCGCTATCAACAAATCCACCAAGATCTAAAGCTGTATGGTTACGTCGTCCTGGAAAATCATCTGCATTTCGTTGCCGAGGCTCCAGACCTGAGCAAATGCCTCCGCCAGTTCAAATCCTTCACCGCACGTCAAATCATCGACGATCTGCAAAACAAAGGCGCAGAACGCGCGTTGCAACGACTGCGCTTCAGCAAACGAGCACATAAGCAGGATCGGGTTTATCAGCTGTGGCAGGAAGGTTCGCATGCGGAAATGGTGTACAGCGAAACGGTGATGCGCCAGAAGCTGGATTACATCCATTACAACCCGGTGAAGCGTGGGTACGTGGATTTACCTGAGCACTGGCGCTATTCCAGTGCGAGGAATTATGCAGGGATGGAGGGGCTGATCGAAGTTCAGCGCTGGTACTGAGGGGTCACCCACCTGATCGTTCCCACGCTCTGCGTGGGAATGCAGCCCGTGACGCTCTGCGTCATTACGGTGCTGGCCGTTGCGTCAGCGGTGAGGCAGGAACGCGGAGCGTCCCGAGAGGCATTCCCACGCGGAGCGTGGGAACGATCAGTGGCGGCTGGAGAGTTGGTCTACATTGACTGGCGAGCCCTTTCGATCCGCTCGGATCACACCCCTCAGGAGCGTACGCATGTCACTACAAGGCAAAACCCTGTTCATCACCGGCGCCAGCCGTGGCATCGGGCGTGAGATTGCGCTGCGGGCAGCAAAGGATGGGGCCAACATTGTGATTGCTGCCAAAAGCGCCGCGCCCCACCCCAAACTGCCCGGCACTATCTTCAGCGTGGCGGCGGAAGTCGAAGCCGCCGGCGGCAAGGCGCTGGCCTTGCAGGTGGATGTGCGGGATGAAATCGTCGTGCAGCAGGCCATGGCCGATGCCTGCGAGCATTTCGGCGGCATCGATGCGCTGATCAACAATGCAGGGGCGATCAAGCTGACCGGCGTGCAACACATCGAACTCAAGCGCTTTGACCTGATGCATCAAATCAACACCCGCGCCGTGCTGCTGTGCAGCCAGGCGGCCCTGCCCTATCTGAAGAAGTCCGGCGGACACATCCTCAACCTGTCCCCGCCGCTGAACCTGGCCACCAAGTGGTTCGCCCAGTACAGCCCTTACACAGTGACCAAGTACGGGATGAGCATGCTCACCCTGGGCATGAGCGAGGAATTCGCCTCCTACGGCATCAGCGTCAATTCCCTGTGGCCGCAGACCATGATCGCCACTGCCGCCATCGAGTTTCAGCTGGGGTCACGCGAGTCGTTCAAGCATGCGCGTTCGCCGGCGATTATGGCGGATGCGGCTTACGCGATTCTGAGCAGCAGCGGTCGCAGCATGACCGGTCGGCTGCTGATTGATGAAGAGGTACTGAAAGAACACGGGGTAACGGAATTTGAGCACTATCGGTTCGCGCCTGACTCAACCGAGACGCTGATGCCGGATCTGTTTATTGACTGACACTGTCCCCGCGAAGACGTCGATCCTGTCCTACAGGCGGGATCGGCGCAGACGCTCTCAAATTGTTTCAATCGCCGTTTTTCAGAAACGGACTACTCCAGGGACTACATAACCCGGGAAGCCCTCGTCCTAGACTGCCGAATCCTATTTCAAGCAAGGAATGGCAGCGATGGCGAATCCCGGCTACATGACGATCACCGGCAAGATTCAAGGCCTGATTTCAGCGGGCTGCTCGACCCCGGAGTCGGTTGGCAACAGGTATCAGGCGGCGCACACCGATGAAATCATGGTGCTAGCTTACAGCCACTACCTGACCAACGAGGGCAACCTCGGCAAGCCCACCCATTTTCCGGTTATCGTCACCAAAAATCTCGACAAATCCTCGCCGCTGCTGACCCAGGCTCTGGCAAACAGAGAAGAGCTCGATTGCACGATCAGTTTCTATCGCACATCCGCCATGGGGCTGCAGGAAAAGTACTTCACCGTCTCCCTCGACGGGGCCGTTGTCGCCAACCTGACGCAGGATGTACCCCATGCGATTCTGCAAAACGACGCCGAGCCTCAAGAGTTGCTGGCGTTGCGATACCGTGACGTCAGCTGGGTTCACCACGCGGCCGGCACCACCGGGTACGCCTCATGGGGCGAAGAGGGGTGACGCTCGAGCGACATGACCTCTGGGATGTCCAAAGCGCGGCCGCCAAGCTGATCGTGCATGCCCACTCGATCAGCGCCCGCCACCTGGCGTTCGGCACGGCCCGTGTGCGTTTCAACCAGCAGGCCGCCAATTACGCCAAGCGCATCGCCGATGAAGTCGCCTCAGGCCGCAAGACTTCGGAACAAGGGATACGGGCGCTAGTTCAGGAACAGCACAACCTCTTGAACCAGTCACGACTCTTGATGTTGAAGAAGCACGGCGCGATCCCCGAATCGGTCAAACGGACGCCGCTGTCGATGCTCAGGCAAGTGGCGCCACAACCCGACCCGGAGCGCCTGTTGCGGGCCGTGCATGCGCAGAATCTCAAAGCCCCGAACACGAGTATCAAAAATACCAATCACGCCCCTCGTCCAGCGTCCCGCGCTCCCGGTTTTTTCCCTCAGGAACGCTGGCCGGTGGAGGTTCCAGCATCAGAGGAGCCGGGGTTTTACATCGTACCCGAAAGCATTTCATCCGAGAAACTTGAGGCCCAACTGTTCCCGTCTCCCAACCCGAGCGTCCTCACCAAATTCAGAACTTTGAATCCGAATCTGGATCTGGTGAAAGCCGGATCGATGATTGTCCTGAGTGACCCGAACAATCAGCAATGTACTTATGAAGAATCGCTGCTGATGCAAACCGCTCAAATCGTCAGCACTGCGCTGGAGCCGTTGACGGTGGAGGAAGCGGATTTTATGGCGCTGCACTATGAGGTCATCAAGAAAACACTTGAACGTGGCTCTAAAGTGATTGGTGTCAGCACCGCCATGGCATCCAATCATCTGGACGGCGTTAAATCCATTCTGCGTGACATAGAGGCCCTGCACACCCGCACTTTCAATGGGGGACTGAGCACGCAATCATTCCTCAGTGAACGTAAAAAGTTGCTGGCCGATCTTGATGTGCAACTCAATGTACTGACGAAGAAGACCATCGGTTTCCCCGATCACCCAAACCTGAAAACGGCGCTGGGCATCGATATGCGTCATCTGGTGCACCGCTGGAGAAAAGCCGGGGTGATTGGCCAGATTCCCGGCTATGCCACCCACTTCAAAGGCATCACCAAAGCATCGCAATACGTCAAATATGGAGGCTGGATCGGCACTGCTGTGGGAGGTGGCGCATCTGCCATGAAGGTTCAGGATGTTTGCAGGAATGGAAGTTCCGAGGCATGTGAAAAGGTGAAGTACACCGAAACCGGAAGCTTCTTCGGTGGGGTTGCCGGCGGAGCATTTGCTGGCTCTGCCTTGGGTGCAGGCACTGCCACCACAATTTGCGTAGCAATTGGTGTATCGACCGCTGGAATCGGTACTTTGCTATGCGGTGCCCTTGTTGCGGGAGCAGGGTCTTTCGCGGGTGGATATATTGGTGAAAAAAGTGGCGAGCACGCCGCAGAGTGGATCTACGAGAGAATCAAATGAGCCTTAGCATTGCAAAAGATATATTGATGATTACTGTCACCATTAGCTTCGCGGGACTCATAATAGTTAATGCAGTTTCGCTATACATCGCAAAAACAAAAATAGAAATTATATTAAACAGTCTTCAAAACAGCTCCATCGCCTCATCCCTGCTAATGCTATGGCACGGAGGTTTTTGGGGGCGAATATATATGATGGGAGAAGTTTTCGGCATTCTCAAAAGTCCCGCAATCTACATTTATCAAGGAAAGTTAAGTGCAAAAGATATCAAGAATTTCCCTCCCAACCTAAAACGCACACTACTTACACTGCATAAATATCAGAAGATTTTCGGCTTTATATTCATGGGCTTTGGCTTACTCGTCACATTTGAACTAATTTAAAAAGCAACTATTAACCCCCATTCGATCTCCCCTGTGGGGAGATCGGCCCATGCCCGCAAACTGTACTCAGAATTCGATCCGCACATCCCCCTTCGGCACGCTGCAGCACGACAGGATGTAACCCTCGGCTTCGTCTTCTTCTGTGATCCCGCCGTTGTGGTCCATCTCGACCTCACCGCCCAGCTTCATCACCTTGCACGTTCCGCAGATCCCCATCCCGCAGGCTTTCGGAATCAGCAGGCCAAGCTTGGCCGCCGCCGCATGCACAGTCTCGCCCGGCGCCACGCGAATGCTCTTGCCGGATGCGGTGAATTCCACCTGATGCAGATCCGCCGCGTCGACTTCCGGAGCCTCCGCCGCTTGTTCGGCTTGCTCCACCGCATCGGCACGGGCTTCCGCTGGTGTCGCACCGAAGGATTCTTCGTGATAACGCGTCATGTCGAAGCCAGCCGCCTCGAGCATGCGCTTGACCGCATTCATGTACGGTGTCGGGCCGCAGCAGAAGACTTCACGCTCAAGGAAGTCCGGCGCCATCAGCTCGAGCATCTTGTGATTCAGGTAACCGCGATAACCGGCCCAAGGCTCGCCCAGACCGTGCTTCTCACAGATCAGGTGCAAGCTGAAGTTGTCGATCCGCGACGCCATGTGTTCCAGCTCGCGGTGATAAATGATGTCTTTGGGCGAACGAGCACTGTGGATAAACGTCATGTCGACGTTGCCGTTGGTGTCGTAGAACCAGCGCGCCATGGACATGCACGGCGTGATGCCGACGCCGCCGCTGAGGTAGAGCACTTTCGGCGCCGGGAAGTCCATGGCGTTGAACAGCCCGACGGGCCCGTGTACCGCCAATTCCTGGCCTTCATGTAAAGTGTCGTGAAGCCAGTTGGACACCTTGCCACCCGGCACGCGCTTGATGGTCACCGAAAAGCTGTATGGCACCGACGGTGAGCTGGAAATGGTGTAGGAGCGCATGATCGGCACGCCGTCGATTTCCAGCTCCAGGGTGACGAATTGCCCGGGCTTGAAAAAGAACAGAATCGGCTGGTCGGCCATGAAGCAGAAGGTACGCACATCCCAGGTTTCCTGGATGACTTTGACGCAACGGACAATGTGTCGACCATTGGCCCAGGTCTGGGTGGTTACCGGGTTCAGGAAGCTGTTGGACATGCTGATCTCCACGGCCGACTGTCGGCCTTCATGTTGGCGATTCTGCGTATAGCGCGAACCTTCCATTTACCTATCTGCGACATTCACATACTTATCGCGACCAGCCCCCAATTACCGGGGGTTGCGCGTCGGGAACAGATTGGGCCATGTCGCCCATGGATAAGGTTCCGGGCAGCGCCGGCCCCACACTCGCCTCAACAGATAACTGCTGTTTTTTGTCTTGCGTCGCACAACCGTAGCCACTATTCGCCGGCCACACAGAATGGCCTTGAGGATTAAATGATGGACGTCACCACTACCCTGAGCCTGGGCGATCCGCTGGAACCCGCACGCAAGGCCACCGCCCAGATGCTGCAAGAGCGCGAGCGCACGTTCTCGCTGCCGCAACCGTTTTACTCTGACGAGCGGCTGTTTGATATCGACATGCAGGAAATCTTCCAGAAAGAGTGGTTGATCGCCGGGATGACTTGCGAAATCCCGACCAAGGGCAATTACCTGACCCTGCAAGTCGGCAAGAACCCGATCATCGTGATTCGCGGCGCCGACGGCGTGGTCCATGCGTTCCACAACGTCTGCCGTCACCGTGGTTCGCGGCTGTGCACCAGTGAAAAAGGCAAAGTCGCCAAACTGGTCTGCCACTACCACCAGTGGACGTATGAGCTGGACGGTCGCCTGCTGTTCGCCGGCACAGAAATGGGTGCCGACTTCGACATGAAGCAGTACGGCCTCAAGCCGGTGAACGTGAAAACCGCTGGCGGTTACATCTTCATCAGTCTGTCGGAGAACCCGCCGGCCATCGATGACTTCCTGTCGACACTGAACCATTACATGGAACCGTACGACATGGAGAACACCAAGGTGGCAATTACCACCACCTTGATGGAGAAAGCCAACTGGAAACTGGTGCTGGAAAACAACCGCGAGTGCTACCACTGCAACGCGTCGCACCCGGAACTGCTGAAAACCCTGCTGGAATGGGACGACGTCACCGACCCGCGCGCCGACCAGGCGTTCAAGGACCACGTCGCTGATTCGGCCGCTGCCTGGGAAGCCGAGAAGATCCCTTACGCCCACGCCAGTTTCGGCTTGCGTAACCGCATCGTGCGCATGCCGCTGCTCAAGGGCACCGTATCGATGACCCTGGACGGCAAACAGGGCTGCGCCAAACTCATGGGCCGCATCAAGAACCCGGACCTGGGTTCGATGCGCATCCTGCACCTGCCGCACTCGTGGAACCACTGCATGGGCGACCACATCATCGTGTTCACCGTGTGGCCGATCAGCGCTCAGGAAACCATGGTCACCACCAAGTGGATCGTCCACAAGGACGCGGTCGAAGGCGTGGACTACGACGTGGAGCGCATGCGCCAGGTCTGGGATGCGACCAACGACCAGGACCGTCGCCTGGCCGAAGAAAACCAGCGCGGGATCAACTCCACCGCGTACCAGCCAGGGCCTTACTCCAAGACCTATGAGTTTGGCGTGGTGAACTTCGTGGATTGGTACAGCGAGCGGTTGCTGAACAACCTGGGGGCCGAGCCTGCGCCGTACCTCAAAGGTGTGCCGGTACAAGGCTAAAAGAATCGCGAACAGGCTTTGATAGATCGTTCCCACGCGCAGCAAAGGAATGCCTCAACGGACGCTCTGCGTTCGGCTCTTGGGACGCAGAGCGTCCCGGGCTGCATTCCCACGCAGAGCGTGGGAACGATCATTGGGCTGAAGACCACCGCATCGATCCATCCTCCGCAATAAACTCCTCGACGATGTTCTCCCCCACCAGCCGCACTTTCACATAACCGTTCAACACCCGATCCGGGTACGCCGCATCCCGTGCATTTTGGGTTTCCGACCACAGCACCCGCGCATGCCCGTTCAACTCGCTGGCATTGCCATAGGGAATCGCCCCGTGCCCGGCGCAACGCGCGTGCAACCCGCCTTGAGCGGCGTAGCAGATGCCGTTGTGCAAATGCCCCCAATACCAGTAATCCGGCTCGCGGCCCAAGGCATCACAGACGGGTTGATACAGCGCGGTCTTGTTGTGCCCGGAAATGTCGAAGCCCTGGTGATGACTGAGCACCATGATCTTCTTGCGTTGGGGCAGGCTTTTCATCCAGTCGATCTGCGGTTGGTTCAGGGTGCCATCCATGTACAGGTTCATGGCGTCCGAGGCATACGCCGTGTCGAGGCCGATCACCAGCCAATCGTCGTTGTACAGCGCGAAGTAACTGGTGCCCTGCTGCGCCGGAAAACGCTTGGCCAGTTCCTTGAAATAGCCATGAGCGCCGCTGTACATCTCGTGGTTGGAATTGAGCGTGAAGGAGCCCTGCGTGCCCATCGGCCAACCGGCCATGTCCACGTCTTCCTGGGAATGGGTGCCGGCGTAATACACATCCCCCAGATGAATGGTGAAATTGGCCCGGGCCAGTTGCATCTGATTCGCCACCGCCACCGCCGGGGCATGGCTGTCGAACGGTCCTGTGCCCCAATCGCCGGCGATCGCCAGGGTCACGTCGCGCTCCATTTTCACCAGTGCCGGGTCAGTGGCGAATGGCGCGTGATGCCGCAGGTTTTCGATCCATTTCAGCAGGGCCTCACTCCATAACAGGTCGAGCAGTTCCCATTTGCGGCAACCGAGCAGACTGCCGTCCTTCAGCACTCGGGTTTGTAACTCATCCACCGTTTGCGGCAACGGGCTGGCATTGCCGATGCGCAGGATCGACAAGCCATGGGCCAACTCCCACGGCACGCCCGGCTGATCGTCCGGCAACTCGCCGTGCTTGAGCACGTACTGCGCCTGATCGTGGCCGCGTTTGAGCAGCGCAATGATGGCTTCGAATTCCTGGGGTTCGAGCTCACTGACGAGCTTCATCCAGGCCATTTCCACGCGCGTGAGCAATCCATGCAACCGCACTTTGACCTTGTCGTATTCGTGTTCCCAATGACTGACCAATGACATGTCGCCTTCCTCCATCCGTAGTGGAATCACAGGGTTTTCATGAACTCGATGAGCGCCCGCTTATCGAGTTCCGACAGCTGCGTGCCGTACAGGTGGCCGCCGTTGTGGTTGCCCTCCAGACGGGTGTCGTATTTGAAGTCCGCCGAAGCTTTCATCTGCGCGCCACTGGTGACGAAGCCGACCTTGTCCTGGTCGTACACATCGGAGCCGGTGAAGAACACCAGCGGCCGCTTTTCCGGTGGCTGCAACAAATCCCAAAGAGTCGGTACCGAACCGTTGTGCAAGTACGGAGCACGCAACCAGACGCCGTCGGTGGGCGTGTTGCTGTAGCTCTGGGTCTTGCGATAGGCGCCAAAGTCGAACGGCGATTGCTTGAAGCCATGGAAAGCCGTCACTAAACCGCTGGTGAACGAGTTCAGCCGATGGGGATCGGTGCCCAGCTCATCAATGCTGGTGGTGACCTGACCGGTGTCGGTGCGGCCGAAATCGTGGCAACCGGCGCAGTTGTTTTCCCAGACCGGTTTGCCCCGGGCGACCTTGGCAGGATCCAGCGCGAACGGCCATGCCGGTGCTTTGTGGCCCAGCAACCAGTTGGTCACTCGGTTGAAGCTGGCCGGCAATACCGACTCCGGCGTCGCGCCCACGGCCATGGCGGCCGCGTAGTTGCGCTCATGGATGTCGTTGTTGTTGCCATCCCAGTGCAGGTACAGCGACTCCCGAGGCTTCTGGTTCCAGACTTGCGGCAAGTCGACGGTGCCGATGGTCGAGTCATCTGGGAAACCGAACACCACCATTTTCGTCGGGTTGAAGGTGTCGGTGCGCCCCGGCCCTTGCGGTGCGCGCAGTCGTTGCCAGGCGTAGGCCTGTTTCTGCTTGACCAGTGCGCTGGTGGCCATCGGAATGATCACGTAGCGGTTGTACAAGCGCTCGAAAAAGCCGAGCTGGAACTTGCTGTTGATCGCCGTCATCACCGCGTCAGGGGTGAAGTTCGGGTCGCTGGCGCAATTGTAGGCGAACCACTGGAAGGCCTGCAGTTGCAGGGTATTGGCCGGCGCGGTGGCCACCGGGATGGCGACGTCGCTGGTATTGGCGCGGTAGGAACCGGTGTGACACAGGGCGCAGTTGGGCTCCACGGTCGGGTAGCCGATCTGCCGCTTGGCCATGCCGATCGGCAGGTCCTTGCCGTTCTCGTAGAGGAAACCGAAGACTTCATAGCCGCCGGGTTTGGGCAGTTTATCCGGGCACATTTGCGGCAACACGGCGAACAGGTAATAGGGAATCCGCGCCTCGATGCCTAGGCCGATGGCGCCGTATTTGTAGTGATCCTCATCGGAGGCGTATTGCTCTGCCGGCACCACCCGCAGCATCTGGTACCAGGTTTCGTAGCCGATAAACCCCAGCGCCAGTACCACGACCAGCGTGGCGACCTTGAAGCTGTGCCGCTGCCAGCGTCGCGCCCACGCTGCACGCCACTCAAGCCACCCGTCGCGAAGCAACGCCAAGGGCCGATTGGCCGGTGCGCTGCCCAGGTACAGCAGAATTCCGAGAATCAGGAACATGCCCAGATCGCCCAGCAACATCGGCACGAATACCTGAGCCTGGTTGCTGGTGTTGATCAGATAGATCCAGAACGCCACGGCGACCAATCGCGACAACACGCACAGCCACGAATGCACGACATATTTGGGCGCGTTGAAGCCTGACGGCATGTAGAACAGGCTGATGCCCACCAGCAGCATGCCGGCGTTTTCCAGCCACGGATCGGAGAGCTGCGGCGGCATCCCGAGCATCGAGGTCAGCAATGCCGGCGCGAGCAGCGCCGGGATCGCGAAGACCATGTTCATCACAATGCCTAGCCAGACGAAGCGTTGAAACCAGCGGATGTAATTGTCCATATTTGTTCCCCGGATCGTCCAGATCGTTCCCACGCTCCGCGTGGGAATGCATCCCGTGACGCTCTGCGTCACACAAGCGGACGCAGAGCGTCCATGGCGGCATTCCCACGCGGAGCGTGGGAACGATCACCTAGCCGAGAGCCGTTTTCTCCAGGTGTTGCAGGATGATCGGGTACACATCGAGCACCGCGTTCTTGCCGAACATGCAGTCGATATGCCCGTAACCCGGCACCACATGCCGGCTGTAGCGCTCCGGTCCATGGACTTTGCACACACGCTCATAGGTCTTGAGCGTGCTTTCGGGCAGGTAGCATTGGTTGTCTTCGCCGCTGATGAAGCAGATCGGCATGGTCAGCCGATCGAAGTGCGGCATGTAGACGTCCTGGCCCTTGAAGTCCACCAGATGACCTTTGCGCAGAATCAACGCCAGGTGCTCGAAGGTCTGCATGTTCGACTCGCCGAACAGCTCGTGCAGGTTGTCATGCAGGGTTTCATTGAGGGTGTCGTGGCGGTACAGCGACGCATACATGAAGGTGATGCGATGGCACACCGGATTAGTGCAGTAGCCTTGAGCCTCGATGCGCGCGTAGCCATTGAGGGCCTTGTCGTAGAGTTTGTTGAACCAGCTCTCCTTGTTGTCGGCATACGCGGTGAGGGATTTGATGCCGATGGCGTCAAGCACTCCCGGCAGGTGCAGACCGGCCTTGAGTCCCGTGGCCGTAGCGACCACCGTGTCCGCGGCAATCTGCGAACACACCACCGAACGCACGCCCTGCAACCCGGCCAGCAGCGACATGAAGAAAGTCGTCGCGCCGTAGCAATGCACCACGCATTGCACGTCCGCCGCCTTGGTTGCCTGGCGGATCTGCTCGATGGCAGCCTTGAAGTCGTACTGCGCAATCTGGTCGCCGTTCCATTCCTTCTTGCTCGCGGGCAACAGAATGCTCACACGCAAATCCAGGAGCCAGACGTCGTACTCGTGCTTGCACAGGTACTCCAGCAGGTTGGTCTGGATGGTGTCGGTGGAGAATATATTCGAGCCCACCCCCAAGCCATGCACCAGCATCACCGGTCCTTTGCTGCCACCCTGATAGCGGGTCAGGCGTAGCTGTACGTTGTCTTCGGTCTGGAAGAACTGCACGCTCGGAATCGGCGCATCCAGCGGCCGTTTCTGCCGCGGCGGTGCATCGGGGTTGAAGTAGATGTCGCCGGCGAACACTCCGCCGTAGCTCTCCCACAAGATGCCGGCGAAGAACTTGCCGAACCGCGCCAGCCCATCGATACGCTCGCGCTCGTTGCGCGCGTTGAGCACCTTCATGGTGGTCATTTGCTTGGCAAAATCGGCCGGATGAATGTGCATCACCCCAGAGCCAATCACCTCGCCGGTCTTGTCCGACCCACGATACAGCGTCACATAAAGAGTGCTGGTGTCGTGCCAGACATTAAGCACGCCATTGTCTTCGGGCACGGTCTTGAACGCGCTGAAGTAATAATCGCTGCCGTCCTCGGCGGTCAGTTTCATGTCGTAATTCATGTGCCGCACGCCAACCTGTTCCTGATACTCCTCGAACAGGTTGAACACGCCATTGCTGGCAGTCAGCGGCTCCGGCGACAGGCCCGGCGCATCGAGCGTGCCGACCAGCGTCGCGGCGTGTTGCGGCTCTTTGATCATGCGGTTGAGATCATTAGCGGTGATGGTCAGGGTGAACTCGATCGGCGAGTTATCCGACTCGCCACGTTTAGCCGCCGCCTCATAGAGTTTGAGATCGGTGCCCTGGGGCTGGGTGAAGTCTTTGGAGAAATAGCCCTTCATGGTTTCGGTGAACTGCACCCCGAGGGTCGGCGGCGTCACCTGTTTGCGTGGTGCCGAGGGCAGCGTGTAGTCGATGTGCCAACCGCGATCGGCGGCCAGCAGGCCCATGTTGCGCTCGCTCACGGCGGAGATGGTCAGCAGCGGATTGACCGCCAGGGAGGTCGGAATCACTGCGCCGTCGGTCACGTACAACCCGGCATAGACATGGGTGCCACTGGTGCTGCTGAATACCTGCCCCTTGTGGTTGACCACGCCCTGCTCCGCGTCCTCGCCCATCACGCAGCCGCCCAATGGGTGAACGGACACGATGCTGTGTTTGAGCAGCTCGGTCCAGATCGGGTTCTCGACCCAGATCCCGCCCAAGGCCTTGGTGCTCTGGTGCAGCCGTTCGTTACCGAGTTTGACGTTTTCCTGCTCGCCAACACCCGGCCAGTCGATGCGCAACTGATCCTTGCTGTCGAGCACCATGCGCCCCTTGCCGTCATCGTGGCTCATGATCAGGTAGGTCTGCATGTTGTGCAGGGCGCCGTGATACGGGCCGCGCAGGAAGCTTTCGGTTTCGCGCGCCGCGTACTTGAGCTTGCCGCTGAAACTGTCATCGGTAGGCTTGCCGATCAATCCGGCGAACGCGGCCATGCTCGGCACCATGGGCCGGCCGAGCGCGCCGGGGATCGAGCCCTCTTCGATGACCATGCGGCTGCGCCAGTCGCCTTCGGTGCGCATGTCGATGATCGAGGTGATGCACGGGCCGACCGGTTTCATTTCACTGGCCGGGTGCGCGCCGAAACCGATGCCGTTGATCGGCTGGTCGCAGTTGTGGCCAAAACCGAGGATGTCGCCGTTGCCGCTCATGTTCTCGCCGAGCTGATCGGACGTTGCCAGACCTTTGTCACGAGAACGCAGGAGGATTTCGGTGGAACCCAGGGTCCCCGCCGACACCACGACGACGTCAGCCTTGACGAACAGTGTCGGTGCCGAAAACTTCTCGCGGCCGCTGTCCAGGTATTGAAAATGCACGATCCAGCCGTCGCCGTCGGCGTCGCGCTCCAGATGCCGAACCTCGGCCTGGCAGAAGATCTCCGCGCCGTGGTTCCAGGCATCCGGCAGGTAATTCATCAGCGTGGTGTTCTTGGCCTTGTTGTTACAGCCCGACACGCAGTCGCCGCAGTGGTTGCACGGCAATTGCTCGACGCCGACGTGGTTGAGATTGTTCGGCAGCTTGTCGAAGGTCACGTTGATCGGTGGTTTGTAGAAGTGCATGTCTTGCTTGAGGTAGTCCGCGGACTTTTTGTTGGCGTCCAGTTTCGGCAGGTTGGGTGCGGTGTTCGGGTACGGATTGGGTTTGAGCATCTCCCGAGCCCGGGCGTAACCCTCCTTGAGCAGCGTGTCGCGGTGTTCACGCACCGCCAGTGGCCAGCGCGGATCGTCGAATACGCCGGGTTCCGGCTCCAGCGCGACGTTGGCGTTGATCAGCGAGGTGCCGCCCAGGCCGCAGCCGACCACCACGTTTTGCTGGGCGTTGACGTGCAGGTCGAACAACCCGGTGCGCGAACCGATGTGGCCGTCCGGGTCATGGACTTGCAGCTCTTCAGTGGCCGCCAGCATCGTATTGGGGTATTCGCCGGGCTGGATTTCCCGGCCTCGCTCCAGCAGGCATACGCGCTTGCCGGCCCGGGACAGGCGCGACGCCGCGATCCCGCCACCGTAGCCAGAGCCGATGACGATCACGTCGTAATGTTCCTTGATGTCGCTGATGGGCGTGGCGATCCGTGTCATGGGTCATTTCCTCTCAGGCAGATGGGCAACTCTGTGGTTGCCTGCAATCGATAGATGAGCGAACGCCTGGTCATCGGGCACGGTCGGACCTCGATGGCAGCTGCGTCATGGCATGGGAAAAGGGTTCAGGCGCTATAAGCGAGCGCGCTGATTGGCGGCGCGACGATGAATCCGTTTACGCAGCGAGGTGGCGGGTGTCGGTACACAGGTCACGCAGGGGCTTGGGTGTGAGCGATGTAGCTGGCTATCCATCCGCGTTCTCCCTGAACCAGATGTGGATAAGTGACGGCTGTCCTTTGTGCCTGAGAGTGAAGACAGGTGACAGATCGAAGTCAAGGTAGCGACTTAGATCTGTATGAAATCTGATCTATCGCGTTGTGGCCTATATGGGCCGTGGCTCGCAGGGTTTAGCGAACAAGTTATCCACATCTCCACCCACAGCTACTGGGGACAACTATGGCTGCAAGGCTAATTTTCTTTCGAAAAACCGAAGAAAAACCGTGACTTATCCAAAAGAAGGGTTTCATGCAGGCATTGATTGTTTTTTGATCAAAACTCTACAGAGCACGTTTTATATGGCGTGTAGAGGATGGCAAACACCTTATCCACAGAAGCGCCAACAGACTTTGGGGGCAACTTGGGATAAAACACTCTTCGCTGTGGAAAACCGCTACAAACCTCGAAATATCAGGGCTTCAGCGGTGCTTTTAATATAAAAAGACTTAATTGATCGTTTTATGATCAAATCTCTGAGAGCATCTATTTACGTGGGCTACAGCGGATAGCAAACATCTTATCCACAGAACCGCCAACAGACTTTGGGGGCAAGTATTCACTGGAGGAGGAATTGGGGATTTCCTTATCCACAGAAAAAAGCTCGAAAAAACGAGAGGTTAGGCTGGTTGATTTTCGTACAGATAGCGGAGAGCGTTGATTTGTATGGCGTACAGCGAGGGGCGAACATGTTATCCACAGAAGAGCTAACAGGGATTGTGGGTAACAATCACCGACTGTTCCTCCTGATAGCGTTAGCTGAGCCCGGTTTGGGTACTGAAGAAAGTCCAGAGGGTGCTTCAACCCCTCCGACAGACTCCATTGGAATGCTGACATGAGCGGGAGTCGGAGTTGTCATGATGGGCGCGGGAGGACGATTACCACTCCATATATGCCTGACACCCTCTCGAAAGTATTGCCAAGGCGTAGCGTGTCTCAAGATGTCTTGGGCACCAATAAAGGTTCTTGTTGCGACACCTGCAACCGAAAGGGCAGTCCCGACGTTCGACACAATTGCACCCACCGGATAACCCGCAAGCTGCATACCCGCCCCGGCAATAGAAATAGGCGACCCTACAAGACTGATCCGAGCAGCATGCAGGGCCAATCCAACCGGGCGAGTCTTGACTACGGTGGTAACGGTCGCAGTGATAATTCCAAGATGAAGTGCGATGGTTTCCAAGCGTTGGATCAATAGCGAAATAATCGCAAACTGCCCTGATGGATCTGCAAAGTTGATAGGGTCGCCACCGCAGTATGCATAAGCATTTACCCCGCCCTTACCAAACGGACTCAACCGATCCGGGCTATGAAACTGCATCAGCGCCGGGTTGTAGACCCGATGACCATTGCCCAAGTGATACCAGCCGGAAGGACGCTCTCTAAGCTGCCCGTTGAAACCCAAGTGGGTGCCCGCCGTACGCTGGCTGCTTTGCGAACCATAGGCGGTATAAGCGAGACGATTCGGGCCGCTGCGGTCCAGTTCGGCGAGGACGCTTTGCTGCAGATCGGTAGCCAGCAACAGAGTTCGCGAGAACGCGATATCCGCAACTGGAGGGTGGGCAGAATCTTGAGGTTGGCGGGAAGCAGGCATCAGTAGCGTCCTTGCACAGACTTGATTGACCCTACTCACGACAAGCGGGCATCAGCTGTTCAGTACCCTAACAAACACCTGCGAGAACCGACACTAGCAGTTCTGCTAGGTCGCCTCAGCCATTCGCCAGCCTACGGCCATTGCATCAGATAGGCTTCGCCCGTCACCCGGATCATCGGATGTGGGGTGACCTGGCATTGGCCGACGATGCGGAAACCATGCCGCTCATAAAAACGACGTGCCCCGGTATTAGCCGCATAGTCGATCAAACTTAAACCGCTGAGTTCGAGATCACTCGAGCGCTGCCGGGCATGCGCAAGGAATTGAGCGCCGAGCCCCTGGTTTCGCCACTCTTCATGCAGAGCCAGGCTCGAAATATAAAGGGTGTCGGGGACTTCCATATCGGCGTAAGGCGCCAGGACAGGGTCGGTGACGGGAGCGGCCTGAGGATCGTGGCGCATCACATAGCTGTGCATCATTCCAACAACGCGTCCCTCGGACTCTGCGATGAGGCAGTTCTGATAAGAGAAATCAACATCTTCACGTGCGTAACGAGTGGCGCCCACTTCCAGCAGATCCTGCCCAGGCTCCGCCAGCTGGCTCCAGATGTAATCTGCAGCGCCCTCCGAGGAAACCTGGAACAAACGAGCAATCTCACGCGCATCAGAGCGCAGAGCCGAACGAAATTTAACGGCCATTACCTAACCCCACAGGACATTAACGAGATCGTTCCCACGCGCAGCAAAGGAATGCAGTCCGTGACGCTCCGCGTCACAGCCGAAGCGGACGCAGAGCGTCCAGTGAGGCATTCCCACGCGGGAGCGTGGGAACGATCATTACTTGGCCCCCCAAGGCCATCACTCAACCCTGACGAACCACGCCTTCTTCAATCAGCAACTTGAGAATGGCTTCTGCGCCCGCCTGCGCGGTGACGCCCTTGAGCACCTGCCCGCCTCCGCCACTGGCCTTGGCCGTTGCCGCCTTCATGCGGTCTGCACCGCTCTTGGCCTTGATCACTTTCAAGCGTTTGGGCCGTGGCTTGGCCGGTTGCAGCGTGGCCACCGCCAGCAGTTCATCGTCGATCACTTCGACTTCATCCGCCTGCAATACCCCGCGTCGTGCCGGGCCATAGGCACTCTGCCGAGGCTTGGGCGCTGCGTTATCCACAGTCGCCAGAAACGGCAGGCGCACTTTCAAGCGCCGACGCTGCCCACGAGGCAAGGCCTGCAGCACCAGCGCCGAACCACCGTCGATGGATTCGACCTGCGCCAACCCCACCACCAGCGGCCAGCCAAGGCTTTCCGCCAGCAGGAACGGCAACATGCCCGAGCCTTCACCGGTTTCCGCCTGACTGCCGGTCAGCACCACCTGAGCTCCGGCATCGCGCAAATAAGCAGTCAACGCCGGCAGCGCATCAGCGCCTTCCGGTTGCTCCAGCACATGCAGCTGTTCCAGGCCCATGCCCAGATAAGCGCGCAGTGCCGGTTCCGCGACGTCGCCGGCATGCAGCACTTGCAGGTTATCCCCAGCCAGTTGCAAACCCAGTTCAACCGCCCGCGCATCCTGTTCGGCACGGCGTGGCCGACCGGAGGTCGGGTGGGCGCCGATGGACACCAGGCTGATGATTTTCGTGCTCATAACCCTTTCCTTCCCTTAAGCCGCATCGCGCTTGGCGTCGTTGCGGTAAGCCGCTACCGCATCGATCAAGGCTTGAAGAATCTCGGCGCTCTCGCCGATCACCGACAGGTCGGCCCGTTTGATCATGTCGCAACCCGGATCGAGGTTGATCGCCACGACCTTGTCGCAGGCACCGATGCCTTGCAGGTGCTGGATCGCCCCGGAGATACCCACTGCCACGTAAACCCGTGCCGTGACCCAGGTGCCGGACGCACCGACCTGACGGTCGCGGGCCATGAAACCATCGTCCACCGCGACTCGCGACGCACCTTCGGTTGCGCCCAACGCCTCGGCCGTCCTGTGGAAAAGTCCCCAGTCCTTGACCCCGTTACCGCCGGAGAAGATGAATTCTGCCTCGGCCATCGGAATCGATGCCGGGTCCACCGCCACCGCGCCCAGGTCTTCGATCCGCGACAGGCTGCGTGCGACGGTTGTGGATAACTCCACCGGCAACGCTTCGTGACGGGTTTCGCTGACCGGCTCGGCGCATTCGGCGGCGGCCAGAATCAAGCGTGCCACGGGCCGTGCAAGATCCTGCAAACCAGCACCGGCACGGCCGATGCATTCCTGATCCTTGACCTGCCAGACCCGCGTGGCCGGGCGTTCGCCCAGGGCGGCGGCAAAACGCCGACCGAGTTCGCCACCACCGCTGCGGCTGTCCGGCAGCAACCAGTGACGCGGGCTGAACTGGTTATCCACAGCCCGCAGGCCCTGGACTCTTTGTTCCGGTGCATAACCGCCGAATTCGTCGCCCTCCAGCACCAGCAAGCGATCCACGCCGGCCGTGGCGAAGGCGTTTTCCTTGTGCTCACCGAAGACCACGGCCAATACCGCGCCGTCCTTGCCGGCCAACTGATGAGCCAGGCCAAGCAAGTCGCGGTCGTGGCTGCTCAAGCGACCGCCGACCATGTCCGGCACCACACTGATGTAGAACGCCGGTGCAGGCACTTGATGCAGCGGCAATTGCACTTCAACCGCGGCCGAGCGTTTAGTCGCCCCGCCCTGCTGAGCGCCGCTGCGGTCGATTCGCTTGATGCCGTTGGGGCCGATAAAACCGATCCCGTGAGGATTCTTGCGGATGAGACCGTTAGGCCCCATCCAGCTGTGTTGCGCCGGCTGCATGGCTGCATGCAGCGGGTGCAGACGGTTACGGGCGATCCATTCGGCGCGTGGGTCGCGGCGGATAATGTCGCTCATTAATGCACCTCCGCAGGTTCACGTTTGGCCGGTGCCGATGGCTTTCCCGGCGCTGCGTCTTCGAGCAACGCATCGGCGACCAGTTCGGCGATGTCCTTGATCAGCGGACGCGGTTCGACCACGCCTTCGAGCATCGCAGTGCACTGTGGACAACCCACGGCCACCAGTTCGGCGCCGGTTTCGCGGATGTCCTCCATGCGCATGTCAGGAATCCGCTGCTTGCCCGGAATGTCGGTGATGGGTGCACCGCCACCGCCGCCGCAGCAGCGAGAACGGAAACCGGAACGTTGCATCTCTTTCACTTCAATCCCGAGTGCGCGCAGCACTTCACGCGGCGCCTCGTATTCGCCGTTGTAGCGGCCGAGGTAGCACGGGTCGTGATAGGTCACGCTGCTGCCTTTGTGCTGGCCGAGGTTCAGCGCGCCTTCGCCAATGATCTCCGCCATGTAGGTGCTGTGGTGTTGCACGAGATAGTTGCCGTCGAAAGCGCCGTACTCGTTTTTCAGCACGTGGAAGCTGTGCGGGTCGCAGGTGACGATGCGATTGAAGCTGTATTTGGCCAGGGTCTGGATGTTGCGTTTTGCCAACAACTGGAAGGTTGCTTCGTCGCCCAAGCGTCGTGCCACGTCACCGCTGTCACGTTCCTCAAGACCCAGCACCGCGAAGTCGACCTTGGCCGCTTTCAACACTTTGACGAAGGCACGCAGGGTGCGCTGGTTGCGCATGTCGAAGGCACCGTCGCCGACCCAGAACAGTACGTCGGTGGATTTCTTCTCGCTGAGCAGGTTCAGGTTCAAATCCGCCGCCCAGTTCATCCGCCCGCCCGGCGCGAAGCCGCCCGGGTTGTCGGTGGCGATCAGGTTCTCCAGAACTTCGGCGCCCTTGTTCGGGGTCGCGCCTTTTTCCAGAGTCAGATGGCGACGCATGTCGACGATGGCGTCGACGTGCTCGATCATCATCGGGCATTCCTCGACGCAGGCACGGCAAGTGGTGCAGGACCACAGGGTTTCAGCGTCCACCAGACCGTTGACGATCGGTTGATGCGGATTGCCACCGTGTTCGCCGATGGCTTTGCCCGGATAGGGGCTGCCGGCGAACTTGGCATCAGTGCCACCGGCCAGGCCAACGACCATGTCCTGAATCAGTTTTTTCGGGTTCAGCGGCTGGCCGGCGGCGAATGCCGGGCACGCGGCTTCACATTTACCGCACTGCACGCAGGCGTCGAAGCCGAGCAGTTGGTTCCAGGTGAAATCCTTGGGTTTTTCCACGCCCAGCGGCGCATTCGCATCGTTCAAGTCCAGCGGTTTCAAACCGGTGGAACGACCGCCACCAAAACGTTCGGCGCGACGGTGCCAGGCCAGGTGCAAGGCACCGGCGAAGGCGTGCTTCATCGGCCCGCCCCAGGTCATGCCGAAGAACAGTTCCGACACGCCCCAGAGCACGCCGACGCCGAGGATCGCAGCCACCACCCAACCACCGAAGTTTTCCGGAAGGATGCCGGCGACCGGCAAGGTCAGCAGGAAGAACGACGCCGAGAACGCCATCAGGCTTTTCGGCAAGCGCATCCACGGGCCTTTGGACAAACGGGCCGGTGGGTTGCGACGGCGCAGGAACATAAAGATCGCGCCGACAAACATCACCGCCGACATCAGCAGCAGTGCATAACCGAGGATGCGGTTATGCAGGCCGAAGCCATGCACCAGAATCGCCAGCACAATGGACGCCACCGCACCACCGGCCGTGGCGACGTGGGTGTTGGCAATGTATTTGTCCCGCGCGACGACGTGGTGCAAATCGACCATGTAGCGTTTGGGCATGGCGAACAGGCCGCCGATCAGGTCGACTTTCGAAGCCCGGCCCTGACGCCACATAGCCACCCGCCGCAACGCGCCCAGGACAGCCAGGCCCAAGGCAGCGAACAACAGGATTGGAAGAAGGGTGTTCAACATGTGGAGCTCCCACGGGACTCGTTGATCGTTCCCACGCTCTGCGTGGGAATGCCTCACCGGACGCTCTGCGTCCGCTTTTGAATGTGACGCGGAGCGTCACGGCTGCATTCCCACGCAGAGCGTGGGAACGATCAGCTCACCGGCTTAGAAATCCTTGCACAACCGCAACGCGTCATAAATCGCCGCGTGGGTGTTGCGCTGGGCCACGCAGTCGCCAATGCGGAACAGCAAGTAGCCGTCGCCCGCCTGGCTCAACGAAGGTTGTGGCTTGATCGCGAACAAAGCTTCGATGTCCATCTGGCCTTTGTTGCGCGAGCCTTCCTTTAGCGCGTAGTAGATTTCTTCGTCTGGACGCACGCCGTTTTCGACGACAACCTGGTCCACCACCCGCTCCTCTTTGGCGCCGGTGTATTCGTTTTCCAGCACCGCCACCAGCTTGTCGCCTTCGCGGTATACCTTCTCCAGCATCATGTCGCCGGTCATGATCACTTCTTTCGGGTACATGCTGCGGTAGTAAGTCGGGAACGACGTACCGCCGATGGCCACGCCCGGTTTGATGTCGTCGGTGACGATCTCGACCTGGCTGCCCTTGTCGGCAAGGAAGTCGGCGGCCGACATCCCGGTGAACTCGCAAATAGTGTCGTAGACCAGCACGTTCTTACCCGGCGCAACCTTGCCGTCGAGGATGTCCCAGCTGCTGACCACCAGGCCTTCAGCCGCACCCCAGTGTTCGTTCTGCTCCAGGAACGGATGACCGCCGACGGCGAGTACCACCACGTCCGGACGCAGGTCGAGAATGGTCGCCGCATCGGCTGCCACGCCCAGGCGCAGGTCGACTTTCAAGCGCGCCAGTTCCAGCTGGAACCAGCGAGTGATGCCGGCGATCTGGTCCCGTTGTGGAGCTTTCGACGCGGTAGTGATCTGCCCGCCGATGAATTCCTTCTTCTCGAACAGGGTCACGTCGTGGCCACGTTCGGCCGACACGCGAGCCGCTTCCATCCCGGCAGGACCGGCACCGACCACCACGACTTTGCGCTTCACACCGGTCGATTTCTCGATGATGTGCGGCACGCCCATGTATTCACGGGAGGTCGCGGCGTTCTGGATGCACAAGACGTCCAGACCCTGGTACTGACGGTCGATGCAGTAGTTGGCGCCGACACATTGTTTGATCTGGTCGACCTGGCCCATTTTGATCTTGGCGATCAAATGCGGGTCGGCGATGTGGGCGCGGGTCATACCGACCATGTCGACGTAACCGCCTTCCAGAATACGGGTCGCCTGGTTCGGGTCCTTGATGTTCTGCGCGTGCAGAACCGGGGCCTTCACCACTTCTTTGATACCGGCGGCCAAATGCAGGAATGGCTCCGGTGGATAACTCATGTTCGGAATAACGTTGGCCAGGGTGTTGTGGGTGTCGCAACCCGAGCCCACGACGCCGATGAAGTCGATCATGCCGGTGTCGTCGTAGTACTTGGCGATCTGCTTCATGTCCTCGTGGGACAAGCCGTCCGGGTGGAATTCGTCACCGCACAGACGGATGCCGACGCAGAAGTCCGGACCGACTTCCTTGCGCACAGCCTTGATCACTTCCAGGCCGAAACGCATGCGGTTTTCGAAGCTGCCGCCCCATTCATCGGTACGCTTGTTGACGCGCGGGCTCCAGAACTGGTCGATCATGTGCTGGTGCACGGCGGACAATTCGACGCCATCCAGGCCACCGGCCTTGGCCCGTGCGGCTGCGCTTGCGTAGTTGCCGATCACCCGCCAGATTTCTTCCGGCTCGATGGTTTTGCAGGTCGCGCGGTGC
Source organism: Pseudomonas sp. PGPR40 (assembly GCF_022014505.1). Lineage (NCBI taxonomy): Bacteria > Pseudomonadati > Pseudomonadota > Gammaproteobacteria > Pseudomonadales > Pseudomonadaceae > Pseudomonas > Pseudomonas sp. PGPR40. The sequence continues at coordinate 152,828 of NZ_JAKLSP010000013.1, forward strand.
ACCGGTTCACGGATGCCCGACGGCGACAGCAGGGTTGGCCAATGTTCGCCGTCCCAACGGGAACGACGGCCCATGTGGGTAATCTGGATCATGATCTTGGCGCCATGCTTGTGCATGGCGTCGGCCAGATTCTGGAAGTGCGGAATGATCCGGTCGTCGGCCAGGTTGACCGACTTCCACCAGCCTTGCGGGCTGTCGATGGCCACGCTGGAGGAACCGCCGCAAATCGCCAGGCCGATCCCGCCCTTGGCTTTCTCTTCGTAATACTTGACGTACCGGTCGGTGGTCATGCCGCCGTCGGTGGCGTAGACCTCGGCGTGCGCGGTGCTGAGCACGCGGTTGCGGATGGTCAGTTTGCCGATCTGGATCGGCTGGAACATTGCTTCGAAAGCCATGGCGGGGTCCTCGACTTACAACGGCTTGACAGTGAACAAACCGTCGTCGTGGCCTTCTTCAGAGCCACCATAGACTTGTTCGGCGACAGTACGGATCTTGCTGCCGCGAGCGGCCAGGATCTGGTCCATGGCGCCGGCGAACCAGCCAGTGAACATGTAGTCGACCTTGCGCCCGACCTTGCCGTACACATAGACAAATGCGGAGTGTTCGAGCTTGACGCTGGCGGTGCCTTTGTCGAGGTCGATGTCCTGAATCTTGAACAGGCCCCAGCCGCGTTGCGACAGACGCTTCATGTAATGCTCGAACACTGCAACGCCTTCCAGGCCGTGGCATTCAGCTTCTTTTTCACACCAGTGCCAGGCGGACTTGTAGCCGGCCTTGTAAAGGATTTCGGCATAAGCGTCAGCGCCCAGCACTTCCTCGATACCGATGTGATTGTTGACGAAGAAATGACGCGGCACATACAGCATCGGCAGGGCGTCGGAGGTCCAGATACCGGTTTCGCTGTCGACTTCGATTGGCAATTGCGGGGCGATTTTGGCCATGGAAACTTAACTCCAGAAAATTCGTTGTGTTGCCCCCGGCACGGACGGCCGGAGGAAAGGATTCAGAGGTACAGCGGCTTACTCGCCCCAAACGTCTTTCAGGACATTCACCCAGTTCTCGCCCATGATTTTGCGCACCACCCGCTCGGAATGGCCGCGCTTGAGCAGAGTTTCGGTCAGGTTCGGGAACTCGCCCACGGTGCGGATGCCCAGCGGGTTGATGATCTTGCCGAAGCTGGTCAGACGGCGGGCGTAGCCCTTGTCATGGGTCAGGTATTCGAAGAAGTCCTGGCCGTGCCCTTGGGTGAAATCGGTGCCGATGCCGATGGCGTCTTCGCCGACGATGTTCATGGTGTATTCGATCGCTTCGGCGTAGTCGTCGATGGTCGAATCGATGCCCTTGGCCAGGAACGGCGCGAACATGGTCACACCGACGAAACCGCCGTGATCGGCGATGAACTTCAGTTCTTCATCGGATTTGTTGCGCGGATGCACTTTCAGACCCGACGGCAGGCAATGGGAGTAGCAAACCGGCTTCTTCGATTCGAGGATGACTTCTTCGGAAGTCTTCGAGCCGACGTGGGACAGGTCGCACATAACCCCGACACGGTTCATTTCGGCAACGATTTCACGACCGAAACCCGACAGGCCGCCATCGCGCTCGTAGCAACCGGTACCGACCAGGTTTTGGGTGTTGTAGCACATCTGCACGATACCGACGCCCAGCTGTTTGAAGACCTCGACGTAGCCGATCTGGTCTTCAAACGCGTGAGCATTCTGGAAGCCGAAGAGGATGCCGGTCTTGCCCTGCTCTTTGGCTTTACGGATGTCGGCGGTGGTGCGCACCGGAATCACCAGGTCGCTGTTCTCGCGAATCAGCTTCTGACTGGCGGCGATGTTGTTGACAGTGGCCTGGAAGCCCTCCCACACCGACACGGTGCAGTTGGCCGCGGTCAGACCGCCCTTGCGCATGTCTTCAAACAACTCGCGGTTCCACTTGGCAATAATCAGCCCGTCGATAACGATGCTGTCGGCGTGCAATTCGGCTGGGCTCATCAGGCTGTCCCCTATTAGCGATTCATGCGCCGAATCGTGTGCCGGCGCTTTGGGGCCAGCATATGCCTCGGTGCCTTGGTAGCCGGGTGCAAAAACGACAGAGGGTTTGCCGAAAGCGTCAATCCGCGACAAAGGGTCGTCAACAGGCCTCATTACCTACCTATCCAACGTCGCCCGCTTGGGCCAGAATTCGCCGCATCACTGATGTTTTACTGACTGCATTACTGGATTAAGGGGCAGCGGCGCAATGAAATCGATCTTCCTGGCTTTGGCACTGATAGCGACTGGCGTACAAGCAGCTGAAGAAGCCGACGACAACCCCTGCGACGCTGTCGAAAACGAAATCCAGACCCTGGAATGCTCGGCCTACAGCAGAACCGCCGCCGAACAGCTGCTGAGCGACAACTACCAAAGCCTGACCGAGCGCATGCAAACGCTTTACGGCAACAACAAGGCGCAACTGACCGACATCACCGCCAAAATCAAAACCGCGCAACAGCAATGGCTGAAAACCCGGGATGCCGATTGCGCAGTGGACGCATTTCCGGCGACCAGCGGTAGCAAAGCGTTCACCATTGCGCAGAACGATTGCGTGGCGCGCATGAGTGACGAGCGGTCGGAGTTTTTGGAGTCGATTGGGCAGGAGTGATCCTGAATCGTCCGTCGAAAGCTGGTAGCCCTACCAGCTTTTACCTTCAATTAAGACCTTTCCCACAGGCTTCACCGAGCAAGCCTACAACTCCCGCTGGGTAAGGGTTAAAGCAGTTTTTCGAGCAACATCCCGACAAATTCCGTTGGTTGGCCACCTGAAAAATATAAGCAAAGATTAGCAAATCTTATAAAAGACTTATATTCTTCCATGAACAGCATTCACTGGACTCGAAAGGCCGTTAAGCAGCTCTTGAAATTGCATTCCGTTCATCAGATCCAGGTTCGTGATGCCATCACGGCGCTAGCTGGCATGCCTGATGTAGGCAACGTCAAAGCACTGGTTGGTCATGACTATGCCTATCGACTGCGAGTCGGTAGTTATCGGGTCATGTTCGACTGGGATGGCGCGATCAAAGTGGTCAGTATTCAAGAGGTCAAAAAACGCGATGAACGCACCTACTGAGATTCAAATCATCAACGACGCGGAGGGAAAACCGGCGTTCGTGGTCATTCCGTACGCGCAGTATGTGGCGCAGAAGATCGAGCCCGATCTGATCCCCCACGAAGTGGTGAGTCGCATCGTCGATGGCGCGACGCCCATTCGCGCCTGGCGCGAACACCTGAACCTTACGCAGGATGAAGTTGCCAAACGTATGGGCATCTCTCAACCGGCCTTTGCCCAGCAAGAGACCGTTGCCAAACCCCGCAAGGCGACACGTGAAAAAATTGCCGCAGCCTTTGGCATCACCGCCAACCAACTAGAGTTGTAAGCTGAACGCCAGCATCAGGAAAAGGGATTGAAATGAAAATCTGCGGCATCGAAATCAAAGGCAGCGAAGCAATCATCGCCGTGGCCTCCCTCGACGGTTCGAGCCTGAACCACATTGCCCTGAACACCAAGAAAATAGCCTTGGACGAGGACGACGAAGCCGCCAACGTCAAACTCTTCGCCGCTCAGGTGGCATCGTTTGTTCGCGAGAACTCCATCGACCGGATCGCGATCAAGAAGCGCAGCAAGAAAGGCGAGTTCGCTGGTGGGCCGACCACGTTCAAGATCGAGGGGATTTTCCAGCTGCTGGAAAACTGTGAGGTGACGCTGCTGTCGCCGCAGACGATCACGGCGCAGTGCAAGAAATTCAATGTCGAGCTGCCGGATACGCTGAACAAGTATCAGCATGAGGCTTACAAAGCGGCCTGCTCGGCGCTGATGAAGACGTAAAAACAACACATCTCCTGTAGGAGCGAGGCTGTTGTGGCTCAATGTTTTTGGACCATGATGTAGGAGTGTCGATCTAAGGAAGCATCATGGGATATCGGGTTGTTAACGCCGAGGAAAAAGCGGAAGCCATTCGCTTGGTT